>NZ_CP114904.1:3338888-3641111 GCF_027497215.1 Micromonospora sp. WMMD812
GGCGGCGTAGAGATCACTGTGGACAAGGCGTTCACCTCGACCCACTCGCTCAACCCCGATGGCCGTCGCGAGTTCGCTCAGGGCAAGCAGACGATGGACGGTGCCGCGGCGCTGGACTACGCCCGTGAGCGCTACGCCTTCGCCGACGGCGACTTCACCCGGATTAAGCACCAGCAGCAGGTCATCAAGGCCATCCTGGACAAGGCGGTGTCCGGCGGCGTGGTGACCAACCCCGCCAAGCTGAACTCGTTCGTGAAGGCCACGGCGGACGCGGTGGCGGTGGACCAGTCCCTGTCCCTGGTGGACCTGGCGACGGAGCTTCGTCACCTGAGGAGCGGCAACCTCGGGTTCTTCACCTGCCCGACGAAGGGGACGGGCCGCATCGGCAGCGAGAGCGTCGTCCTCGCCGACAAGCCGAAGGCCAAGCGGGTCTTCGACGCGGTGCGTCGGGACTCGGTCCCCGACATCCTGTCCGCCGCAAAGTAGGAGACAGGTTTGTCGTGCCGGCTCTGGCGGCGAAACTGACTCGGTCGTAACCTGCGAGCGCGCCCTGACTGTCGGCATTGTCGGGGGGCTCACGGGGAGGATCAGAATGTCGAGGCAACCGGCACTCAGTTATCCGGGCGCGCCGCAGCTGGAGTTCGGCGACGGGCCTGTTCGGACGGTGGCGCCACACGACGCGGACGGCGACGAGGGGATACCCGAGGCGTTCCCCTCCGCCGCACCGGCACCGGAGAAGGCGGCGACGCGCGCTGGTCTCGACACGACCGCCGTCCTTCCGTACGCCAGCTCGCGGGCCTCGAAGAACACCCGCGGGCTGCGGGCCTGGATGCTGACTGCTCCGATCGACGTCGTCGCGCTGCTCACGCCCCTGCTGCTGAGCCAGAACTACTGGCGCGGCACGCTGGCCAACGCCGCCCTCACGGTGACGTTCTTCGCAGCCGGCGGGCTCTACCGGGCCCGCCGGCACGTCGGCATCCTGGACGAGCTGCCGAGCATCGGCGGGCGGCTGCTGGCGTCCGCCGCGGTGGTGGCCATCATCGCCGCCGAGCGGCACGACTCGGTGCACTACGTGGGCGGGTTCATGCGCGGTGTCGCGCTCTCCGCCGGGCTGGTGATCGTCGGCCGGGCGGTCAGCAGGTCGCTCACCATCGTCGCGCGCAAGCGGCGGTGGGTGGAGCACAACACCATCATCGTCGGCAGTGGACCGATCGGCCTGGAGCTCGCCCGGCTGCTGCGCCGTTACCCGCAGTACGGCCTGCGGTTCGTCGGCTGTGTCGACGCCACGTCGCGCCAGGGCAGCAGCGGAGTCCCGCTGATCGGCACGCTCGACGACCTCGAACAGCTCACCCGCCTGTCCGAGTGCGAGGTCATGGTGATCGCCGACCCGGACTGTTCCGAGTCGACCCTGATGGAGATCCTGCTTCGTCCGGTCAGCTCCCGCTGCGACCTCTGGGCGGTGCCGCGCCTGTGGGGTTCGCGGTCGCTCGGCAGCTATCCCGACCACATCGGCGCGATTCCGATCGTCAAGATCGGTGACACCAAGCTCTCCGGGCCGCGCTGGGCCATCAAACGTGCCTCCGACGTCGTCTTCGCCGCGACGGCGCTGGTCGTCCTGAGCCCGGTGCTCCTGCTCTGCGCGCTCGCCACGTTCCTCGACGGGGGCCGGGGCGTGTTCTTCCAGCAGGAGCGGATCGGCCGGTACGGCAAGCCGTTCAACGTCATCAAGTTCCGCTCGATGCGTCCCGTCAACGAGCACGAGTCACAGACGAACTGGTCGATCGCGCACGACCGGCGGGTCGGGCCGGTCGGGCGGTTCATGCGCCGTACGTCGCTGGACGAGCTGCCCCAGCTCTGGAACATCCTGCGCGGCGAGATGAGCGTGGTCGGGCCGCGCCCGGAGCGGCCGTACTTCGTGGAGAAGTTCTCGGTCGAGTACCCCAACTACGCGATGCGGCACCGGGCACCCGTCGGGCTCACCGGGCTCGCGCAGGTCAGCGGGCTGCGCGGTGACACGCCGATCTCCGACCGGGCGCGGTTCGACAACTACTACATCGAGAACTGGTCGCTCTGGCTCGACATCAAGGTCGTGCTGCGTACGGTGGCGGAGGTGCTGCGGGGCGGCGGCCGCTGACCGGCGTCCCCCTGACCGTCGCCGAGGCGGGCGCGCCCGGAAGCGTCGCGTCCGTCAGCCGACCTGAGACTGCCGGGCGTGCGCCGGCAGGGGCGTACCGAGCGCCACGGCGCGCAGCACGCCCGCGTGCCCGGCCAGCGACTCGTCCGGTGAGAACTCGCTCACCGCCTCGTCGTGCAACCGCTGGCGGGCGTTCGCCCAGGCCGCGCGTTCACGGACCATCGACGACATCGCCGAGACCAGTTCGGCACGGTTGCCCTGCGGCCGGTACCGGAGTTCGTTGATCACCTGCCAGTCCACCAGCTCGGCGTTTCCGGCCGGGTTGGCGACCAGGTGTCCCCGCCGGCCGTTCGCCAGTTGCTCCCGCGCCCCGCCGACGTCGGTGAGCACGACGGGGATTCCGGCCATCAGAGCCTCCATCGAGGACAGTGACCAGCCCTCGAAGAAGGAGTCGAGGACGAAGGCGTCCGCCGCCGCCAGCAGGGCCGACGGGTTGGCGCAGTGACCGCGGAGGTGGACGCGGCCGGCGTCCGGCAGGGCCGCGGCGGCCTGCCGGGTCTGTTCGTAGTAGAGCGGGTCGTCGTTCGCGCGCCCAGCCACCAGAAGGTGGACGTCCGGGTGCTCGCGTGCCACGTCGCCGAAGGCCGTCACCAGGCCGAACGTGTTCTTCTGGAGGCAGTACCGGGCGAGCGAGACGAAGAGGAACTCATCCGTCAGTCCGAGCGCCGCGCGGGCCTGCGACCGGTCCACCGGCAGGACGCGGGAGCCGTCCACGCCGTTCGGCACGGTGACCACGTGGTCGCCGGGATAGCTCGGGTTGCGGCGGAGGTACTGCTGGCGGACGAGGTCGCTGACCGCGACCTGCGCGGAGATTGCCCGCGCCCGCTCGCGTTCCGGCTCCCAGGAGTGGGGGTGGTAGAAGCGGTGCATGTCGTGCAGCGTCTCCACCCACGGCACGCCGAGTTCGCCGGCCACGTCGAGCAGCCAGTCGCGGGCGTTGTGCGCGCTGATCACGTCGGGTCGCCACGACCGCATCCAGTCGGCGGCGTTCCCGGGGGTCAGCTGCTGCGTCGTGACGCCCTCGGCCGCGAGGGCGCGGGCGAGCCGTCCGCCCTCGCCCTCCTGGCCGGGCAGGCGCGTGTCCGCGTAGACGACCGCGGTCTCGAATCCGTGGCCGGGGAGCCGCCGGGCGAGGAACGCGGCGACCTCCTCCGCTCCCCCGACGTCGAGGACGCCCGCCGCGATGGCGCAGCGCACCCGGGTGGGCTCGGTGACGTCGACGCGGGGCGGTGGCGGCGACGGTCGCGCCTGGGCGGGGGCCGGTCGGAGCGCCTCCAGGTCACCCGCGCCTCGACCGGGTACCAGCGGGACCGACCAGTCCTCACTCGGCAGCGACGTGCGGGCACCGGGGTTGGTCAGGCGCCGGAGGGTGCCGCCGGCCAGCCGGCGCAGCGGCGCCGGGACGACGTGGGCCTGGCGCTGGGCCCACAGGGCGAGCCGCAGCGCCCGTGGCGACGGGTCGGTCATTCGGCTGCCCTTCCCTCGACCTCAGCCGGGGCGGGTGACGGGCTCGACGCCGAGGGGGTCGGCTCGGTCCGGCGACCGTGCCGGTCCCGGTCCAGGACGAGCGGTGCGACGATTCCCGCGGCGAGGCCGACCACGAGCGGCCAGCGGCTCGTCTCGGACAGGAACGGCGCGGTCATCAGACACAGCGGCGCGATCAGGCAGAACACGGCCGCGGATCGGACGATGCCGTCGCTGGCGGGGTCGCGGACGGCCCGCAGGGCCACGAGACCGGCGGCCACGAGGAAGACGACCACGAGCAGGGGCACCGCGGGGCCGTAGCGCAGCCAGTCCTGGAGCAGTTCGTTGTGTACGTACACGCGGGTGGCGTCGGCGGCGGCCATCCCCGCCAGCTGGGGCGACTGTGGACCGACTCCGGTCCAGAAGTTCGCCCGTACGTAGTCCCACCCGAGGCGGAGGTCGCTGATGTGCCCGCTCGTCGACTCGGCCTGGTGCTTGGCGCTTTCCGGCGCGGGAGTGGGCGAGGGCGGCCGGGAGGTGGCCGCCGTGGACGGCCGCGCGGCCACGCCACCGGCGCTCGGACCGCCGGTCGCGCTCGGCCGCGCGCTCGGCGCGCCGGTCGCACTCGGCCTCCCGCTCGGGGCGGTTCCGCCGCCGGCGCTGGATCCGCTGCTCACGCTGGGCTTGGGGGTCGCGCTGGGCTTGGCGGTCGCGCTCGGCTTTCCGGTCGCGCCCGGTCCCCCGCCGGCGCTCGGCTTGCCGGTCGCGCCCGGTCCGCCGCCGGCGCTCGGGTTGCCCGTCGCGCTCGGCAGGCTGCTCGCGCTGGGCTTGTTGCTCGCGCTCGGCACGCTGCTCGGGCTGGGCTTGTTGCTCGGGCTCGGCTTGCTCGCGGTGGTGTCGCCGTTGCCCAGGTCGAAGCTGCCCACGCTGCGCAGCCCGAGGTCCGCGGCGAAGCCGGGGGCGGCCAGCACGATCACCGCCACCACGAGCGCCGCGACGGCGAGCTGTCGGGTCATGCGCCGCCACCGCCGCCAGGTGAGCACGAGAACGACGACGAAGGCGGCGAAGGCCGCGAGCCACACGCTCCGGCGGAAGCTGATCAGGACGAGCAGGGGGGTGGTGGCGAGCACCGTCACGTGTCGCCAGTCCCAGCGCCAACCGTCGTGTCCGAGCAGCCCGATGAAGACCGCCGCCGCGATCGCGGGTAGCGCCGAGTCGTAGTAGACGAAGTAGGCGCTGAGTCGGTCGTCGGCGGTCTCGCCGAGGGGAATCGCGACGGCCGCCGCGACGAGCAGCGCGGCCAGCACCGCGCCGACCGTCATCCGCAGCGACCGCTGGTCGTCCCGCAACCACCGCAGGCTCATGCCGATCAGCAGGCCCAGGACCAGCAGGACGAAGGGGCGGGCGTTCTGGTTGACGGCGGAGAAGACCGACTGCCCGTGCAGCAGGCCGCTCCCGACGGAGACGACGACGAGCGCCACGGCCACGCCGAGCAGCAGCCCGCCGGTCGAGCGGAGGCGGAAGCCCTTCGGCGGCCACCAGCGCGCCGCGGCCGCGAGTGCCGCCGTCACCGCGAGCGGCAGCACCATCGGGGTCTTCCCAGGGCTGATGAACGCCTGGTAGCCCAACGTGGTCAGCTCACCGAAGCGCCCGTTGGGTTTGATCTCCTGCGCGACGACCGCCACGAGCACGATGCCCGTCACGGGGAGGCGGAGCACGAGCAACGGCAGCACGATCGCGAACACGACCCCGAGAGGCGACCGCAACGTCCAGGCGATGTACAGGGCGGAGAGCGCCGCGAACACCAACGACGCCAGGCCGATCGGCTGCCGGGCGGTGGCGGCGATCGGGTCGACGACAGCGGATGCCCAGCCGGGAACCCGGGACAGACGAGGTGGGCGTTCCGCGTCGTTGTCGGGTCGGCCAGGGGGTTGTCGGGGAGGAAGGGTGTCCGCGCCGTCCGTGCCCGAATCCGTCAAAGTCCCTCTGGAACCCATCGCTGCCTTTGCCCCGGAACGGGTTCCGGTCGGCCCTCGCTGACACAGAACCCTGCTGACAACAACGCCGAGCCGGTTGCCGTGGCAGTCGCGGGACGACCACAGTTGGCGCGACCCTGTGACCAGAGCGGCCGTGCAATGTGGTCGTTCGAACATCACGGCGGCGGCCGTCGCGGCACACAGTATCAGGCAGGGAGAGCGCCGGCGCCATCGGAAGCTGGCCCGCGAAGACCGTGGTGGGAAGGCGATCGAAGGATCGCCCGGACCGTACGACGATGTCCGTCGGTTTCCACCGGATAGTGGAAATGGCGGCAGATCTCCGTACTCGCAGTCGATAGCGGCCACCCGGTAGGGTCATGCCCGGATCGCCCCCGGAGCCGCACATGATCACCCGTCGCACCTTCCTCACCGCCAGCGGCGGCCTGGCCCTCGCCGGCGGGCTGCTCCTCGCGGGCGACACCCCGCTCTCGGCGGGCGCCGTGCTGTTGCCGGCCCCGTCCGGGGGTGACGACACGGCCGCGCTCAACGCGGCCCTCCTCGCCGGTGCCGGCGGCCTGGTCCGGGGGCCGCGCGGCGCCCATTACCAGGTCAGCGCACCCCTCGTGGTGCACAGCGGCACGACCCTGATCATGTCGGGCTGCCGGGTCACCCTGGCGGCCGGCAGCGCCTGCAACCTGCTCGTCAACGCCGCGCTCGCCGGCGGTGGCCGAGACCGGGACATCAGCGTGGTCGGCGGCACCTGGGTGCGTGCGCACGGCGTCGGCGGGGCCGGCCCCAACCTGCACAGCCTGCGGTGGCGACGGGTGGACGGCCTGACGCTCAAGGGATTGGCGGTGGAGACCGCCAGCGACAAGTACGCGATCTCCCTCGGCGACGTCACCGACACCACGGTCGCCCGGATCAGGTTCGCCACGCACTCCGACGGCGTGCACATCCAGGGGCCCGCCGCGCGTACCCGGATCTCCGGCATTCGCGGGACGACCGGGGACGACACCGTCGCCATCACCCCGCGCGACTGGCAGGCCTACGACGACGTCTGGGGGCCGGTGACCGACACCGTCATCGAGGACGTCAGCGCGGCCTCGCTCGCGGCGCTGGTCAAGGTGCTCGGCGGTTCACCGGAGACGGCGGCGTTGCGGACCACCGTCCGGGGCGTCACGGGCCTGGCCGGCAACAACGTCGTCTGGATCGGGGACGACACCGCCGACTGGCGCACCACCGGCGGCCGCGTCGACGAGCTGGTCGTGGAGCGGGTCGCGGCGACGACGCTCCCCGGGCGGGGCGGCGTGGTGCACGTCAACGGCTCGTCGGTGGGTCGGGTGCACGTCCGGGGGGTGCGGATCGAGGGTCCCGGCCGGGACCAGCCACCGGTACGCGTCGCACCGCTCAGACCCGCCACCATCGGCGCGCTCACCGTCGAGGACGTCGACGTCGAGCAACTCGGCCCCGTGCCTCTCGTGGCGGTGGGCCCGACGGCGACGATCCGACGGTTGCTGGTGGACCGGGTGACCGTCGCCGGCACGTCCGCCGGCACCACCGCCGGCGCGTCCGTCACCCAGGTCGCCGGGGTGGTGGACGACCTCACCGTCCGGGCGGTCAGCATGGCGGCCGCCGCCGACAGCCACCTGCTCGACCTGCCTCTGTGGGCGGCGGACGCCACGGTGCGGCGGGCGACCCTCGCCGAGCTGCGGATCGTCGGCGGCGGCCTGGTCACCGCCGTCGCGGGCACGCACACGCTGTCGCAGGTGGCGCTCGCCGAGACGCGGACCATCGGCATGGCCTGGCTGCTCGACCTCAACACCCGCACCGAGCTGCAGTTGTCGAACGTGAGCATGGAGGAGACCGTCGGCGGGGTGGTGAACGTGCGCGGCTCCGGCGCCGCGGTGATCCGCGGCTCCGGGTTACGGGCCGCGCCCGGCGCCCGGGGCGCGGCGGTCGCCGCCGGTGGTTCGCTCGTCTCGTACGCGCCGGAGCTGGCGGTCGACGTCAGCGCGCTCGTCCGCGCGGACGGCAGCCGGGCCACGAACACGAACGCCCGGCTGTCGTGCGGGACGGGGCCGGTGGTGTGTGCCGGGTTGACCTGGCAGCACGTGGAGACCGGCGCCACCTACTGACGTCGACGTCGTCACAGGGCCTTGCGGGACAGCACCCGCCTGAGGTCGGCCGTGGTGATCGCCCGCGAGAGCAGCACCGCCCCACCGAACAGGCCCGCGGCCGACACCGCCTCGACCTGCCACGGGAGGCGGACCAGCCACAACACCAGGATCGTGGCGGCACCGGCGACGAGGACGCTCGCCATCTGCCGTACGGGCAGCCGTGCGGTCATCGTCCGGGCGGCCAGCAGGCACGTCGCGACGCCGATCACGAACTCCGTCCCCGCCGCGACCGCTGCCGCGCCGGTGGCGCCCCAGCGGGCGCAGGCCCAGAACTGCGCCGCGAGGTTGACCACCGCGACCGAGACGGTCAGCACCGCGATCGGCCGGACGACGCCCAGCGCGGAGCAGATCGTCGTGCCGACGTAGCCGAGGGTGACGCCGACGAAGGCGACCGCGAGGAGGATCAGGGGCGTGACCGCCGGGCCGAAGTCCTCGCCATAGAGGTAGGCGACGAGCGCGGGGGCGAGCGCGATCAGCAGGACCGCCGTACCCACGCCGATCACGACGCCGGTGCGCGTCGCCAGGCTGAAGATCAGGTTTCGGCGGTGGGCGTCCATCGTCAGGCTCGTCGCGACGATCGGCAGGAGCGGCGCCACCAGCATGGCCGGCCCGAGCTGGGCGACGTCGAGGAACTTGTAGGCGGCGGAGTAGTAGCCCACCTCGGCCGCGCCCTGGAGGTGGAACAGGATCACCGAGCCGAGCCGGTAGTAGGCCATGACCGCCAGCGAACTGATCGCCAGCGGCCAGCTCAGCGCGAAGATCCGGCCGGCCTCCGCGAAGGACGGCCGGCCCAGTGGCACCAGTCGCCGGTTGATCGCGACACCGACGCAGGTCTGCAGGGTGACGACGGCGACGAAGAACCAGGCGAGCAGGACGACGTCGCCGCCCGTACGCGCGATGACGACGACCGCTATCAGCCAGAGGACGCCCTGGACGAGCGCGAGGACGGACGACACCTCGGGCCGGAAACGGGCGGTCGCCCCGGCGGTGAGGATGGCCGCCGCGGACAGCGGCGTGGCGATGGCGACGACACTGACCACGGGGCTGGACTCGCCGAACAGTCCGCCGGCCGCGGCGGCGAGCAGCCCGACGGTCGCGATCAGCGCCACCGACGTCCGGATGACCAGGCCGGTGCTCAGGATGCGGCCGGCAGCGGCCTTCTCCCGCGCGATCCGGGAACTCACCGTGATCGTCGTGCCCATGTCGGCGACCTGCGCCGCGGCGGTGCCGAGGGTGAGTGCGAGCGCGAAGACGCCGTACCCCTCGGGGTTCAGGTAGCGGGCGAGCACGGAGGTGGTCGCCATGCCCACGACCAGGCCCAGCAGCCGGAGGCCGAAGGAGACGGCGGTGGCCGTGCTGAGCCCGCGGGCTGAGCGCGTGTGGTCCGCCGGCCCGGTGGCGTCGCTCTCCAGCGGCGCGGCGGTCGCCGGCGTGACGGCCCGGTCTTCCGGCTCGGTGGTGGTCTCCCCGGGCGAGGTCACCGGCACTCCTCGAAAATCTGTTCGTACGCGTCGAGCCACTTCTGCCGGCCGTGCTGCTGCTCGACGTAGCCGACGCCAGCGCCCCGGAGTTCCAGGACCGTCGACACCTTCTCGGCCGTCAGGTCCGACGGCTCGTCGATCACCAGGCCACCGCAGTAGGGGATCAGCTCGGTCCCGGGATCCCCGCGGAACGCCACGACGGGCAGCCCGCAGGCGGCCGCCTCCAGCACCGCGGTCGGCGTGCCGTCGGTCTCCGCCCCGCAGTAGAGGTAGAGGTCGCTGGCCGCGAGGAGGTCCGGCACGTCCTCCCGGTGCCCGGTGAAATGCACGTCGGGATTGCCCGCGCCGAGCCGTTCCAGGCGCTCACGGTCGGGCCCGTCGCCGACGACGACGAGGGCGCTGCCGCTGGCCAGCGCGGCCGCGACGGCCCGGTCGTGGCGCTTGGCGGGGTGCAGCCGCGCGGCGAGGATCGCGACCCGGCGGTCCTGGAAGTGGCTCGGGAGCAGCCGACCGCGCAGCGCCGCCCGGGTCTCGGGCGACGGGGCGGTGAAGCGCCGGGTGTCGATCGCGTTGGGCACCACGACGAGCTTGTCCCGGCCGACCACCGGCGCCAGGTCGCTGGCCACGGTCGCGCTGACGCAGACCACCCGGGAGACGTGCTCGGCGGCGCGCACGTAGCCGGCGAGCAGCAGCCGACCGGCCGAGCCGCCCATCCACCGGCCGTGCTCGGTCCAGACCACGGGCGCGCGGCGCGACAGCGGCGCGGTCAGGGCGATCTGCTCCCGCTTGAACTGCAGGTAGTAGAGCGAGGAGTCGGTGATGGTCCGCGTGCGGCGCCGTTCGATGGGCACCCGCAGCAGCCCGGTTGCCATCGTCCGGCGCGACCACTTCGGCCCGAGCCCGATCTCCGTCCGGCTGAGCCCCTGCTCCTCCCACCCGGGGCAGCGGCCGTAGAGGACGACGTCGTGGCCGCGGTCCCGCATTCCCCGGCCGAGCGCCACGGTGTGCGCCTCGGCGCCACCGGCGGTCTCCGAGACCGAGACCATCGTGACGGTCATCGTGGACAATGCGGTCCTCTTCTCAGCGGGTGCGGGTCCGGCCGGTGGTCCGGCCCTGCTGCGCGACGGTGTACTCGTGCAGGAAGCGACTCGCCGCGTCCGCCGTGTCCACCGGCTTCGCGCCGAGTTCGTACGCGGCGACGATCGCGTCGCGGATCGCCTCGGCGCTGGTGTCCCGGGCGACGGCGGTCGCCGCCTCCCCCAGGCCGCCGCACGGGGCCACCGCGGTCGGCACGCCCAGCCGGGCCGCCACCGCGACGACCCCGGACTGGCTGGCGATCTGGTACGGCGCGACGACGACGTCGGCGGCCGCGACCAGCGCGGTGAACTCGGCGACGTCCAGGTAGCGGTAGGCGGTGGTGACGGCCGCCCCGATCTGGTCGATCAGCGCGTCCACCTGCCGGCCGGGGCCGAGGTCCTCCCCGACCACCGCGCCTCGCCAGCCGGGCAACCGCGCCACGGCCTGGACGAACAGCTCCGGGTTCTTGTCGGCCCGGACCTGACCGGGCAGCAGGGCGAGCGTGCCGCCGTCCGGCTTGAGCGCGGCACGCCAGCGCTCGACGAGCGCCGGATCCGCGGGTGGCGTCCACTGCACGAGGGGGACCTGGGCGACGTTCCCGACGCCCCGGGCGACGAGGCGCTGCCGATCCGCGTCCGAGTAGACCAGGACCCGGTCGGCGTCCTCGAGCGCACTGCGCAGCGCCCGGCCGCCCCCGGGGGCGTTCGACCGGACGAAGGTGTTGTGTGGGCTGGTCACCACCGCCGCGTGGCGGAGCCGGGCCACCGAGATCAGTTCCGGGGTGAGCGCGAACATGCCCTGGAGGTGGACGACGTCCTGCGAGCCGATCACCCGGCGCAGGTGGGGCAGGGTGCGCAGCAGGTAGCGCGCCGACGTCCGGGCCTGGCGGACGACCCGGTTGGGCGAGGCGCGGTGCCAGGTGACGCACCGGCACAGCGGCACCGAGGCGGGGGCGGCGTCGCAGTCGTCGGCGGTGTGCACGACCACGTCGACGCCGAGGTCCGTCAGGCCGGCGGCGACGTCGACGGTGTGGTTGAAGACGCCTCCCCGGCCGCCCGACTCGATGAGGTGGACCCGCCGGATCACGACGTGGCCGTCCGCGCGGCGAGGGTCGAGATGGCGTCGACCAGCTCGCGGACCGTCTCGGGCCAGCCGAGCGCCGCGCAGCGCTGCCATCCCGCGCGCTCCCGGGCGTGCCGCGCCGGCGTGTCCCGCAGCCCGACGACGACCGCCTTCGCGAAGGAGTCCGGGTCGTCGGCCACCCAGTAGGCGTCGGCACCGCGTACGGCGGCGGGCAGGCCGTTCGCCGCGAACGTGCTCATGACCACGGAGCGGCCCCGCGACATCGACTCGGTCAGCTTGAGCTGCGAGCCACCGCCGGTGGTGGCGGGGGCGACGGTCAGCGCGGCACCGGCGTAGACGTCCGCGACGTCGTCGAGCGTGCCGAGGACCTCCACCCCGGGCGCGGCGGCGAACTCCGGGCCCAGCGCCTCGCTGCGCCGGCCGGCGACCACCAGCCGGGCGGCGGGAAGCGCGGCCCGGACCAGGGGCCAGACGTCCCGGACCAGCGTGCGCAGCGCCAGCACGTTCGGCTCGTAGTCGTAGGAGGCGAGCGCGAGGGCGTACCCGTCGGACGGCGAGGGATCGTACGGCCAGACGTCGACCCCGTTGGGGGTGATGACGACGTCGCGGGCCCAGCCGCGCAGCACGTCCGCGTCCGGCGGGGAGAGCGCGACGCAGAGCGCGGCACGGGCGGCAACCCGGGGCTCCCAGAAGGCCGCCTTGGTCGCCTCGGCGCGCCGCGCCATCCGCTGCCAGCCGTGTGCCGAGGTCACCAGGGTCTGGAGGCGTCGACTCTCGATGTTGGCGAACTCGACGACCTGCGGCACCCGACGGGACGACGGGGGCGCCCACGCCGCCAGGTAGGAGTGGGACCAGTAGACGGCGTCGGGTCGGAACTCGGCGCAGAGCGCGTCGAGGGCGTCAGCGATGGGCACCATGTAGTGCCCGCCCAGGTGGGGCCGGCCCGACGCCCGGGTGCGGACGGCGGACGGCGCCGACCACGCCAGCGGGCGGGTCGCGACGGGGGCGTCCGGCTGACGGGTGCCGTGGTCGGGGAACGCGACCAACACCTCCGCGTGGCCGCTGAGCGCCTCGGCGACGCGGGCGGTGCGGAGGCGGCCGCCGTGCTGCGCCGGCCAGGGCGGTTCGACGCTGACGACCAGCACGCGCGTCACGACCGGGCCGCCCGGGAGGAGTCAACGCGGCTCATGGCCCTGCCGGGTCAGCTCGGTGTCCAACAGTTCGCGCAGCACGGCGCCGCGGCCCTCCCAGCCGTGTTCCGCCGCGCTCGCCATCCGGTCGCCCAGGACGGTGTCGCTGACCGGCCCGAGCAGCTCGGGCAGGCGAGCGACGAGGTCGCCGGCCTCGGCCGCCGTCACGTGGGGGTTGGTGCGCGCCAGCTCGGTCACCGCCGGAAGCCCGGTGCTCAGCACCGCCAGGCCGGAGGAGAGATATTCGAAGCACTTCAGGGGACTGACCCCGCGGGTGTAGTCGTTGATCGCGTACGGGATGAGGCCGACGGCGCAGGTGCCGGCCACCTCGGCGAGTTGGGCGGGTGTGAGGACGCCGAGGTGGCGGGCGCCGAGTTTCTCGAGGCGGCGCAGCTCCGCGTCGAAGCTGCCCCCACCGGCGGCGAGCGGACCGGCCAGCAGCAGTTCGCCGTGGCCCCGCAGGGCGATGGCGATCGACTCGAGCAGCGGCAGGTCGAGCTTGTGGACGGTCAGGTTCCCGGAGAAGAGCACGGCGGGTCGGCGCTCGGCCGCCGGCCGGCTCGCGGCCGCGAAGACCGAGACGTCCGCGACGTTCGGCAGGAGTTCGACCCGGGGGAAGCCGGCGGCGACGAGGTGGTCCTGGACCGCCGTGCTGGTTGCGATGGCGACGGCGGTGCGCGACGACAGGGACCGCTCACCGCGGGCCACGGCGACGCCGTCGACACCGGGGAACGTCGCCAGGAGGTCGACGCAGTGGTAGATGACGACGTCCGCTGCCGCTTCCAGCCCGTAGGTGACCGGCGTGAACGTCCAGAGCACGCGCGGACGCTGGCTGGTGAGCCAGGCTCCGGTGGCACGCCGCAGCAGAGCCCGGTTGAGCGGACGAGTCGGCGTGCGGTGCACCGGCAGCACGAGCGGGGACACGATGTGCGCTCCGGCCGGCCGGGGGCGGTGCGCCGGGGTCTCCCGGTCGCCCATCGCCCGCCGCACCCGCGAGGCCATCCGGACGACGTCGTCCCGCCGGAGCGTGGGCCGGCGCAGCCCCAACGACTCGACGAACGTCACGTTCGTGGTCCGCGCGAGTTCACGGGCGACGTAGTGCTGGTTCGTCGCGATCGGAGAGTCCCATTCCGCGGTGCCCAACATCAGCACATTGGCCGGCGGCCCCTCGCCGAGTCGGGTGTGCTCCGGCACGGACGCCGTCACCATGAAGTCATCTCCAGCTCGCAGTGCCCTGAGCTCGGCAAGAGTATGTGAGGACCTGGCCGAAGCCAATAGCCGGCCCGGCTACGCCTGCTCGGTCAACCAGGCGGCCATGTTCGCCTGGAACACCTGCGGCGTGAACCGTCGGGCGTTGGTCATCGCCGCCGACGCGGACAACCGGGACGCGCGCCGGATCGGGTCCACGTAGTCGGCCGGGTCGGTGGCGTCGAGGAGGAATCCGGTCTCACCCGTCACCACCGTCTCCAGCAGCCCGCCCCGGGCCCAGCCCACCACGGGCGTGCCGCAGGCCTGCGCCTCCACCGGGATCATCCCGAAGTCCTCCAGCGCCGGGTAGAGCAGCGCCGCGGCGCCCCAGTACAGCTCGCGGAGCCGTTCCCTCGTCGGCCGGACCTCGAACTCGACCGGCACGTCGACGCGGGCGGCGAGCCGGCGAAGGTTCTCCTCCTCGGGCCCGCTGCCCGCGATGACCAGCGGCAGGCCCGCCGCGGCGGCGATCTCGATCATCAGATCGAAGTTCTTGTACGGGATCCACCGGCCGACGCCCAGCAGATAGCGGCGGTCCCGGTCGCGTACCTCCGGCGGAGCCGACCCGAAGTAGTCCACCTCCACCGGCGGGTTGATGACCCGGGCGTCCCGCCCCCAGTACCGGCGGATCCGGGCCTGCACCTCCCGGGAGTTCGCCGCGTAGCTGTGGACGTGGCGGCTCAACCGCCGGTCGCCGGCCTGCAGCACGGCGCGCATCGGCCCGAGCACGGCATTGGCTCCCCGCTGGTCCAGCTCCGGGCTCCAGACGTAGCGGGCCGGTGAGTGCACGTAGCTCAGGTGGCGGGTCCGGTCCGGGTCGCCGATCTTCACGGTGTGGGCGAAGGCGTGACTGGACGACAGGACGACGTCGTACACCTTGCGGGTCAGGGTCCGCCAGGTGAGCGGCATGACCGGGAGCGCCAGGGCCTTGCTGCGCCGTAACGGGGTCTTCGCCAGCCAGGACTCGTGGATCTCCTGGTCCACCGTCGCGTCGTGGTCCTTCCAGAGGACGAACCGATCCGCGTGCGGCACGACCTCGGCCATGCTGAGGAAGACCTGCTCGGATCCGCCGGTCGCCCCGAACCACTCGTGGATCAGCGCGACGGAGTGGTCGGCGAGGGGCCGGAGCGCGGCGTCGGGCGCGGCGACGCGCGTCGGCGTCCCGTCCTGCAGTGCACTCAAAAGACGACCACGTCCCGGATGTAGCTGGCGAAGCGACGCAGTTGGTACGCCTCCGGCACCGGCGAGGTCATCCGGATCACGACCTGACGGTCGAGCGCGCCGGACTCTCCACTACGGAAGTAGGCGACGACCACCAAGCCGTGCCGCTGCTGGCCGTCGATCTCGATGATCTGCTCGGCGTAGCTGGCGTACTGGCCGCTGCGAATCCACTGTGCGCCCCACGCCTCCTCGACACCGCGCATGGCGTTCTGCCACTGGTCGTTGCACGGCTGCGGGCAGTCCCGCACGATCACCTCGCCGCCGACGGCCTGGTTACCGGTGGCGGCGGTGCCGCACTGGTACTTGACGAACCCCTCGGTCCGCCCGGCCAGCGTGCACTGCCAGGTGGTGGGAACCTTCACCGGGAAGCCCAGGCCGTCGAGCTCGGTCAGCGTCCGGACGGTGTCCCGTTCGTTGAAGCGCGGCCACTGGGTCGGCCAGCTGCCGGCCTTCGGCGGTTCGAGGCCGGGCGACTGCGGCGGCGTCGTCGGCAACGCCGGCGGCAGGGTGCTGGTCGTGGGGGCGCTCTGCGGCGTCTCGGTGTCGTTGCCCGACACCGCCCAGACGGCCACCCCGCCGCCGGCGACCAGCACCAGGACCAGTGCGGCGACCCCCACCCAGAGCCCGGTCCGGCTGCGGCGGGGCTCGGAGGGCTTGATGCGGCGAGTGGGGGTGGCGAACGGGTCCTGGAAGGAGGCAGCCGTGTTGGTCTGGGCGACCGGCGACCGCGGCGCGGGTACGGGCGCGGGTGCCTCGGCGGCCGGCGTCGCGGGTGACGTCGGCGCGGCCGACACCGGCTGCGGGGACGGGGACACCGGCTGCCCGGAGACCGGGGTCGCGTGCACCGCCCACGGTAGTTGCGGCATCTCGGACACCAACTCGGGAGCACCGGAGACCGGCTGCGGCGGGCCGCTGACCTGATTCGGCGCGCCCGACACCGGTGGCGCCGACACCGCGGGGGCGGCGGACGTGGGCGGCGCCGACACCGGCGTGTCGGGCACTGGTTGGTAGTCCAGACCGAGGCTCTGGAAGAGACGCCGCGGGGCGTCCCCCTCCGCCGCCGGGTAGGCCACCCACGGGTGGGCCGCCGAGAAGTCGGCGCTGGCGAAGGCGTGGCCGTCCTCGGCGTCAGCCAGGGCATTCGCCGCGTTGGCGAAGGCTTCCCGCCAACGCTGGTCGGAGGCCGCCACCCCGTCCAGGACCGCCACCGTCGCGAACCGGCCCTGCCCGTCCACGGCGGCCCAGGCCTTACCGACCTGGCATGAGCCCAGCATGTGGGTGTACCTGTAAGGGCTCTCCGGTTGCATGCCACTCCTCCGCTCAACCGCCTTGCGGATCCTACAGAGCCGCCGCCATTGCAGCGGCCCGCCGGTCGGCCGACCGACAGGTCGGTGAACCGGCTGGTCGATCACCTGCCCACGGGGCCAGATGTGCGGCGGACGACGGCCGGCAGTCGCCCGCCCCTTCCGCCACCCGGGCCGGGAGCCTCTCGTGGCCACGACGGCAGGACCCGGCGGGGGCCGCTGTGGCCACCGCCGGGCCGGTCCGTTCAGGTCGGACAGATCGCGTGCTCATCGCGGTTGAAGGCGGCTCCGGAACGAACCGATCACCGACCGCCACGACGGCGTCCTGAGGGCTTCCAGGTCCGGGGCCACGACCGGCTCGACGCCGGGCGCGCACACGCCGTAGATCTGCGGCGCTATCGCATCGGTGAGGATGTCGTCGAAGTGGAACGAACCCTCGAATCCGAGCCAGACCACCGTGTCCCCGGCAGTGCACGCCGCGCGCAGGCAGTGCGTCAGATAGGTGTGGAGGTCGGCCGGCAGCTCGTCGAAGACCAGGTCGTATTCGGTGACGCAGGTGTACGGGAACGGACCCGGGTCGTCCCGCTCAAGTGAATACGTCTGCACCTCGGCCGGTGCCGTGCCGCCGAACTCGAAGTTCGGCGACACGGCGGGAGTGCCCGGCACGAAGACGCTGACCACCGGCTGCGCGGCGAAACGCAGCCCGGATGCCAGGTCAGCAGCCACAGATACCCCACAGCCTCAGGTCCTCGGGAGTGACGACCTTCGAGGACGTGACCCTACCTGCGTACTGGCCCTCCTTCGCCACGAACAGGACGACGGTCTTGCCGTTGACCTCACCGATGAAGCCCTTGTTCCGGATGCCACCGGTGCCACCGAGGGTCCAGTCGAAGGTCTTCTGCGGGTTGGTCAGGATCGACGAGGTCAGGTTTTCGAACGCCTGCCTCTTCGCTTCGTTGCTCCCTGTGTTGGGGATGATGTCGCCGACGAGCCGACGCATCGCGTGTCCGCCTTCGCCCCGCATTCCCTCGTAGGCGGTGGCGACGGTGTCCGCGCTGAAGCCGATCGCGGGCGGGCATCCGGCGTTGTGCACCAGCACGGGTGTGTCACCGGCAACGACGTAGTAGGTCTGCAGGTCGGCGATGGACAGGTTGTGGACCCGGGAGTCCTCGGTCCGTTCCGCGACGGTCTCGATTTGCACCCAGGTGCCTGCGGACGTACGGATCGACTGCCCCGGCCGCAGGGATTCCGCCCTGACCCATGAGTCGAGATCGCGCACCCAGAAGGGGTGGTTGTGCGTCGCCGTGACAGTCCCTGTCGCGTCACCCGCGGCCCCGTCCGTGTCGATCGTGACGTCGACGAGTTGCTTGAGGCCGGCGCTACCGATGAGCGCCGTGACCGCCTTCGCCGCCGTCACCCCGCTGACCGGGTCGGTGGCCAGAACCTTGTCGCCGACCTGGACCTGCTGGATCGGCCGGCGGGTACCGTCGGCCAGCAGCACCGCCGTGCCGGGGGTGAAGCTGCTCCCGCACTTGATGAGCTGCTCGACGATGTTCTTGACGGCGCGCAGCTTGTCGGCGTTCTTCAACGCCTTGGCGCCGGAGGCGAGCCACCCGACCACGGGGACCATGGCGCCGAGCGACAGCAGGCCACCGACCGCATCGCCGCGGCCGAAGGAGATCGCCGCGTCGGCGGCGTCGCAGACCTCGCCGGCCCCCGGGACGAGGCCGCACATGCCCAGCACGAACTGGAGCATGTCCAACATCAGCCCGGGGTTCTCGTCGACGAAGGCCTTGAGGTCGTTGAGCATGGAGCAGCCGGGCGTGCCCGCGTTCGCCGGCGCACTGCACTTGGCCGGGTTCGTCAGCGTTCCGGCCAGGTCCTTGTAGACGTTGACGCACTGCGGCGACATGGCCGACTCCGGCACCAGGCAGCCCCAGGTCTTGTGGCTGTCCGCCGCGGTCCCGTTGCCGCCAGGGCCGCTCCCCGCTGCCGTGCTGCGCTGCTGTGCCTCCCACTCCTTCAACTTGGTGGCGTAGATGGCCGAGGCTTCCTTGGCGGCGGCGTCGGCGGCCGCGGCGTCCTTGCCGGCGGCCGTGGCCGCGGCGCGTGCATCCCTGGCGTCCGCCGACGCGGCCGCGGCGTCCGCGCTCGCACGGCGGGAGGCCGCGCTCGCCGTCGCTGCCGAGATGGCGGCGTTGTTGGCGCTCGCCTGCGCCGAGTTGGCCGCGTTGCGAGCCGTCTGCGCGGACTGCGCCGCCTGATCGGCGGATCTCTGGGCCGCCTCGGCCGACAGCCGCGCGTTGTTCCTGTGCGTCTCGGCCAGCTTGGCCGCGTCGTCGGCCCGCTTGGCGGCGGCATCCGCCTCGGCAGCCGAGCCCGCGGCGTCGAGTGCTGCTTCCTGAGCGCGGGCGGCGTCCTCCAGCGCCTTCTGTGCGTACTGCTGCGCTTCGAGGATCAGCTTGCGCACGGTCGCCACATGGGCGGCCTGCTCCAGATCCCGCTGCGCCGCCTGGTAACGGGACGTGGCCAGAAAGTAGGAGATGTAGGACGGCGGCCCGGAGAGTGCGACCTGCCCGGCCGCCTTGACCTCCGGCCCTCCGGTGTCCATCGCGCGGTACACCTCGAGCCGCTCGTCGGCAGTGCGCGCGGTGTGCTGCCCGGTGCGGAGGAACTCGTGTGCGGCGGCCCCGCCACTCGCGAGAGCCTGCTCCGCGGCTGCCTTCAGGTTCACGTGGCCGGCGGCGGTGGCGGTCTCGAGGATCTGGTAGATCGCCTGCCGGTCCTTGAAGACCTTCCCGCTGTAGTTGCGCGTGCGCAGGAACGCATCCACCGCGGCGTCGTCACCGGCCAGGGCGGTCTGCGCGGCCGTCTTCTCCGGCCCGTCGGCCAGGGTGTCGATCAGGTGCCACACCCTGGACCGGTCGTCCTGACCGCTCGCGGCCCTGCGGCCGGTGGCCAGCCACGTCCGCATCTCCACTTCGCCGCCGGCCAGGACGTCGAGCGCCGCGGACTTGGTCCATTCGCCGCCGGTGGTGGTCAGTGCGGCAGCTGCGCGGCGGCCCTTGTCCACCATCTCGCCGGCCGGAACACCCGGTGCGGCAGCCTCGTTCAGCAGGGCGCGGGTCGTTGCATCGACCCGGAGCTCCTCAGCGGTGTCCCACTGCAGGCTGCGGTTCCACGCCGCCAGGACCCCGCCAGCGGCCTTGGTCTGCTGTTCCTGGGCCAGGGCCTCCTGCGCGGCCAGCACGCCCTGCTCGGTGGCCTCCGCCAACCGCGCCTCGTCCTCCTGACGGGCGAGCGTCTCCAGCTCCCCCGCCCTGGTGGCCGCGGCTACCGCGACGTTCGCCGACTCCACGGCCGCGGCCGCGGCCTTGGCCGACTCGGCCGCCGAATACTGCGCGTTCTCCGCCGCGATCGCGGCGGCCAACGCCGACCTCTCGGCGTTCTCCGCGTGCACTGCTGCCTGCTCCGCGAACCGGAAGGCATCCGCCGCGGCCTGCGCCGCCGACCGCGCCAGCGATTCGGCCCGAGCCGCCGCGCGCGACGCCGTCGCCGCCGCCGCCCGGGCTCTCGCCGCCGCGTCTCGCGCCCGCTGCGCCTGCTGCGCCGACACGCCCGACTGTCGGCTCGCCGCGTCGGCGGCGTTCGCGGCGTCATCCGCGTTCCGGCCCGCGGCCTTCGCCGCCACCGAGGCCGCCTCGGCCTGCGCCAGGGCGCGGTCACGCTCGACCTTCGCCATCAGCAGCTCGCGTGCCCTCGCCGCCGCGTCCCGGGCTGCCTCCGCCGCCTCCCGGGCCGCCCGGGCATCGCCGGCGTTCGCCCGGGCCGCCGCTGCGGCGCGCTGCGCCCGCGCCGCCGCCTGGGCCGTCAACGACGCCGCCGTCACCGCCCGGCGTGAGGCGTCCGCGGCGGTCCTCGCCGCCCGCATCGCCGCGTTCGACGCCGCTACCGCCACCCGGGCGGCGTCCGCCGCACCGGCCGCGGCATCCGCCGCCCGCCCGGCCGCGGCCGAGGCCTTCGCCGCCGCGCCACCAGCCGCCTGCGCCTCCGCCTGCGCCTTCTGGGCTGCCTTCTTCGCCTCGTCCGCGGCGTTCGCTGCCCGCGCCGAGAACTCCTCCGCGGCGAGCGACTCCTTGGCGGTCGCCTCACCGGCCTGCCTGGCCTGCTCGGTCAACGCCCGGATCGAGGCCAGCTCCGCGTCCCGCGCCCGGGCCACGAACTGTCCGCTCACCAGGAACTCGGCGAGCTCCTCCGGCGATCCCGACAACGCCTGCTGCGCCGCGGTGTTGAGGACCGGGCCGCTGTTGTTCGGTCCGCCGGTGAGCATGCGCGTCGCGGCCAGCCGGTCGTCGGCGAAGGCCGCCGCGTCCCGGCCCGAGGCCAGGAAGTCTGCGACGTCCTGCGCTGAGCCGTCGAGCGCCTGCTGCGCCGCCGCCTTCGTCGTCGGTCCGCCGGACTCCAGGGCGCGGTAGACCCGCAGGCGCTCGTCGGCCGGCCATGCCTCCTGCCAGCCACCGTTGACGAACGCGCGCACCTCCGCGGCCGAGCCCTCCAGCGCTCTGAGCCCCGCGGCCCGCACCGCCGGACCGTCCATCGACGTGAGCACCTGCGCCGCGGCTCGCTCGTCAGCCTCCTGCGCCACCTGGCGCCCGGAGTCGAAGAACGCCTGGAGGTCCTGATCGGAGCCCAGCAGGGCAGCCTCGGCCGCCCGGCGCACGGACGGGCCGCCGGAGACCATGTAATCGGCCGCGGTCTGGCGATAGGCCCGGAGATCGCTCTCCTCGGCGGACGCCGGCGCCGATTGAAGGAACGGCCCGACCATGACGAGCGCGACGACAGTCGCCACGCGCCGCGACGGACGGGACAGCCGCCTCGGGCGGCGCAGCACCGGATCAAGGACGCGACGGATCACGGAACCCCCGTATGAGAAAGACGGCTCAACGACACAGATTGCAGCCAGCAACGCCGGCCCACATCGACACACTTCTACCGATGAGCGGCAGGGGACAGTCTGTCAAACATCGAGCGGGTCCGCTGCCCCGGCGGGGCTTCAGGCACCACGCGAAGGGGGAGCGGCCGGCGACTGCCGGACCCGCTCCCCCTTCGTTGCTGTCCTGTTAGGACGCGGCTCCGGCGAGCCGGAGCTCGACGAGGATGGCCTCCGGCAAATCGCCACCGGTGCCGGGGCTGATCGCCACGGGCTTGTTCGGCTCGATCTGGTAGGTCTTCGGGCCCTCCGGCAGGTTCGCGGTCGCCTCCAGCGGCTCGCTCCCACCACGGACGCCGAACGTCCCGGGGACCTCCAGAGTCAGGTAGCCCTGCGTGCCCTTGGTCTTGAAGCAGTACCAGACGCCGTACGGCTCCACGTCGAGGTGCTTCTCGACCTGGATCTGACCGACCGGGCACTGCTCGCCCGTCTCGTAGGAACGCGAGGTGTCGAACCAGATGTGACCGTCACCCTTGAACACCTTCAAGCCGTGCTCCAGCAGGATGCGCTCGGCGCCCGGGTGGCTGAAGTCCTCCTCGATCGATGGTGGGGTGTCAGCGGCGAACGAACCCGAGTTCGCCACGAACACGGCCGCACCGGTCAGCACGACCGCCGCGCCGACTCCTGCCATGACCTTCATTCGTACTCCCATCTCATGAACACCCAACGCCCGGCGGACGTTGACGGAGCAGGGCGACTCGCGCCACCTCGGAAGGCGGCCATCGATATGAATGCACCGGCGGGGCCACCGTACCGGAACCGTGGGTCGTCATGGGGCCCCGCTATGCGTCGGCACCGCCCCCGTTCGGATGCCGGCCGCAATCTCGGCGGTGGCCCGACCCGTCGTCGTCGAGATACGTCCTGAGCAGTTCCGCCAGAATGCCAATCGCTCGGCGGTTTTCCTCGCCCGTCAACTCGGACAACAGAGGAAGTCGGCCTTGTGGATAGAGATCGCACAGCACGATCAGCGGCCAGGCCAGTTCGGGACGCGGCGCTCCCCGGCGGACCAGCCATTCCCGAAAGCCGGGTATCAGTACCGTGCCGCCACCCCTGTCCCAACCCTGCAGAAAGGCACACACCTCGGCGTACGTGCCCCCGACCACCAGCATCTTGGGGTGCCGCTCAAGCTGCTCGACGACGGTGCGGAGAGAATCAGCCATGGACCGTCAGAACCCGAAGTCGATGTATTCCCAATAGGTCCACTGACGCTTCCATTCCTCGATCGGCATACCGCCCATCGCCTCGGTGTACTGGTCGTAGACCCTGCCGTCCTTCACGACGAACGTGTGGTGTCCCCAACTCTCGCGAGGCTCCAGCTTGTAATCGCCGAGGAAGTTTACGCCCTCCGGGGGATTGATCGTCCTGATTTCGCCGCCGACCCTGGCTTGGAATTCGGCAGCCCATTCGTCGCAACCCGCGTTGTGGACGAGGACGGTGACGCCGGTGACGTCGATGTAGTAGGTCTGGTAACCGTCGACCGTGAGGTTGCGGACGACTGCCTCCGTGGACCGCCGGGCGACCGCCTCGACCCGCACCGGTCTGCCCTGCGCATCCTGCACGTGCTGTCCCACGGTGAGCTTTTCGGCATGTGTCCACGCACCGGCTTCGACTGACCAGAAGGGATGGTTGAAGGTCGCGGTCACGGTGCCCGTGGAGGAGCCCTCGTCGCCGTCGATGTCGAGGGTGATGTCGACCAGGCTCTTCAGTCCCTGACCGGAGATCGTCGCCAACACACGCTTGGCGACCACGTGCTGGGTGATCGGGTCCGCCGCGAGGACGAAATCCCCGGCGCGCACGTCTTCGATGGCGACACGTTCGCCGTCGGCCAGGACGACCCTGGTGCCGGGGACGAAGCTGGCCCCCGCCTTCTTGCAGGCCTTGCCGAGCGTCTCGATGACGATGAAGACCTTGCGCATCTTGTCGCCTGAACGGGCCAGCTTCGGCCCGCTCGCCAGGTAGCCGATGCCGGGCAGGGAGGCGCCCAGCGACAGGAAGCCGCCGACCCAGTCGCCCCGGGCGAAGGAAATCCCCGCATCGGCGAGGTCACACGCCTCGCCAAGGCCGGGAACGAGCCCGCAGAGCCCGAGGACGAACTGCAGCATGTCCATGACGAGATTCGGGTTTTCGACCACGAACTGTTTGAGGTCGTCGAGCATCTCGCAGCCCGGGCCACCACTGTTCGCGGGCGCCCCACACTTCTCCTTGTCGACCATCGCATGGACGAAGTCCTTGTAGACGTACAGACACCGGGCCGAGGTGTCCGGGACGCCTCCCAGGCACCCCCAGGTCTTGTGGTCGTCGAGAGCCGAGCCGGTGCCGCCAGGCCCGCTTCCGGGCGCGTTGCTACGCCGTTGCGCCTCCCACTCCTTGAGCTTGGTGTTGTAGATCGTCACCGCTTCCTTGGCGGCAAGGTCAGCGGCGATGGCGTCCTTACCTGCCGCGACAGCGGCCGCACGTGCCTCCTGCTTCGCTTGGTGGGCGGCCGCGGCATCGTCTGCGGCACGGCCGGCGGCCGCGGTGGCGGTGGCCGCGGACCGAGCGGCCGCGCTGGCACTGGCCTGCGCCGAGTTCGCGGCGTTGCGCGCGGTCACGGCGGACTGTGCAGCCTGGTCGGCGGAGGCCTTGGCGGCGGTGGCGGACTGCTGGGCGCTCGCCGCGTGTTCGGCGGCCCGTTGGGCCGACGCCGCCGCCTGCTGCGCGTACGTCTGCGCTTCGGCGGCCTTGCCTGCCGCGACCGCCGCGACCCGCTTCGCCTCCGCCGCGTCCGCCAGTGCGCTCTGCGCGTACTGCTGCGCCTCCGCGATCAGCGTCCGCACCGCGTTGACGTGAGCGGCCTGCTCATTGTCCCGCTGCGCCGCCTGATACCGCGACGCCGCCAGGAAGTAGGAGATGTACGACGCCGGCCCCGCCAGAGCGACCTGCCCGGCGGCCTTCACCTGCGGCCCGCCGGCGTCCATCGCCCGGTAGACCTCGAGCCGGTCATCCGCCGTCCGGGCCGGGTACTGCCCCTCCCGCAGGAACTTGTGCATGTCCGCACCAGTGCCGGCCAGCGCCTTCTCCGCCGCCAGTTTCAGCGTCGGCCCCGCCGTCTCCAGAATCCGGTAGATCGCCTGCCGATCCGACGCGAACTTACCCGCATGGTTGCGCGTGCGCAGGAACTGCTGCACTGCAGCGTCATCCCCGGCCAGCGCCGCCTGCGCCGCGGTCCTCTCGTTCCCGTCCGGCAGCGTATCGACCAGATGCCACACGCGCGCCCGGTCGTCCTGCCCCACTGCGACCCGCCGACCATCGGCCAACCACGACCGCAGCTCTACCTCACCACCGGCCAGGGCATCACCTGCCGCTTCCCGGGTCCACTCGCCGCCGGTGCCGAGCAGCGCCGCCGCGGCGCGCCGACCCTTGTCCAGTACGACCTCCGGTGCGGCGCCCGGGGCGGTGGCCTCGTTGAGCAGCTGCCGGGTGGCCGGCTGGACGCGGTCTTCCTCGGCGGTGTCCCACAGCAACTTCCGGTTCCACGTGGCGATCGCACCGGCGTCGGCGTTGGCCGCCTGTTCCTCCGCCAAGGCGTCCTGTGCCGCCTGGACACTCTGCTCGGTGGCCTCGGCCAGCCGGGCAGCGTCTTCCTCACGCGCGAGGCGCTCCAACTCGACGGCCTGGTTGGCTGCCTCCACCGCGGTGTTCGCCGCCTCCACCGCTGCCGCCGCGTGCTTCGCCGACTCAGCCGCCGCCGCCGCGGCTACACCCGCCGCCGCAGCCGCCGCCTCCGCCGCCGCAGCGGCAGCCTCCGCATGATCCGCCGCCCGCCGCGCGAACGCGAACGCCTCATCCGACGCCTTCGCCGCCGCCTGCGCCAACGCGTACGCCCGATCCGCGGCCCGCGACGCCGCCGCCGCCAACCGCTGCGCTCTCGCCGCCGCATCGCGCGCCCGCTGCGCCTCCGCCGCTGACACGCCGGCGTGATTGCTGGCGCTGTTGGCGGCGGCCGCCGCCTCGTCGGCATTCACGCTCGCGCTCTTCGCTGCGTTCGACGCCGCCTTGGCCTGCGCGAGAGCCCGGTCCCGCTCGGCTTTGACCGCGTTCAACTCCCGCGCCTTCGCCGCCGCGTCCCGTGCCGCCTGCGCCGCCTGCCGTGCTGCCGCCGCCTTACCCGCGTCCGTCCGCGCGTCCGCCGCCGCCCGCTGCGCCCGCGAGGCCGCCTGCGCCGTCAACGACGCCGCCGTCGTCGCCTTCCGTGCCGCGTCCGCGGCTACCCGGGCCGCCCGCATCGCCGCGTTCGACGCACCGAGGGCCTCGCGCGCCGCGTTGGCCGCGCCCTCGGCGGCATCCGCCGCCCGAGCCGCTGCCGCCGACGCCTTCGCCGCCGCACCGCCTGCGGCTGCGGTTTCCGCCGCCGCCTCCTGGGCCGCCTTCTTCGCTTCCTCCGCGGCAGCGATCGCCCGGTTCGACGCCTCGGTCGCCGCCAGCGCCTCCCGCGAGGTCGTCTCGCTGGCCTCCTTCGCCTGCTCGGTCAGGCTCCGGATCGAGGCCAGCTCCTTGTCCCGAGCCCGGGCCACGAACTGGCCGGACTCGATGAACTCCCGCAACTGTTCCGGGGAGCCGGCCAGCGCCTGCGACGCCGCCGTGTCCAGCACCGGGCCGCTGTTGCTCGACCCGCCAGTCAACATGCGCGTCGCCAGCAGCCGGTCGTCAGCCGCCGCCGCCGCGTCGCGGCCGTTGGCCAGGAATTCCGTCAACTGCTCGGGCGTCCCCGCCAGGGCCTGCTGGACCGCGGACTTCATCGTCGGGCCACCGGACTCCACCAACCGGTACGCCCGCACCCGCTCGTCCGACGTCCAGGCGGACTCCCAACCGCCGTTCACGAAGGTGCGTACATCCTCTGCCGAGCCGGCCAACGCCTGCAGCGCGGCCGCGCGCATCGCCGGGCCGTCCATGCTGGCCAGGACTCGCGCTGCGGCCCGCTCGTCGGCCTGCTGGGCCTCCAGCCGGCCAGATTCGAGGAAGGCGCGGACGTCAGCATCGGTGCCGAGCAACGCCACTTCGGCCGCTCGCCGGACCGATGGGCCACCCATCAGGATGTACGAGACGGCGCGTTTGCGGTCGGCGCCGAGGTCCGCGGAGGCGGGTGCCGCGGGATACAGCAGCGTCCCCACCAGCACGATCACCACCGCGCTGGCGATCCGTCGCAGCGAGGTGCGAACGAGCCGTTCGGTCCGTAGGAAGACGGCATGCGGCGACAGCGCGGTCAAGACAACCCCCGTGGCAGCGAGACAAGGCAGATGGACCGTATAGACATCGGCCACTTTTCACAAGGGGTCAGTGGGGCATGACGAAGCGCGCAGGTCTTGCCCCTGAAAGTTTTCATGCATAGAGTCGCGGCGTGAATGAAGGAGCTGTCGCCGCGCCCGCCGAGCGGGTGCTCGACCTGTTCCACGGGGTCCGGCTCACCCCCACCCAGCGCCGGATCGCGCACTGCCTGGTGCAGCACGGTCCCACCGTGGCGTACCTGTCCGCGGCCGAGGTGGCCGATCTGGCCGGGGTCAGCCAGCCCTCGGTGACCCGGTTCGCCGTCGCGCTCGGCCACGACGGCTACCCCGCGCTGCGCCGCCGGCTGCGCGAGCTGACCGCAGGCGCGCCGGACGGTCCGGCCGACGCCGGCAACGAGCTCCAGCAGGCGGTACGCGCCGAGATGGGCAACCTGGACCGGCTGGCCGGCCAGCTCGCCGACCGGGACCGGATCGCCGAGGTCGGGCAGCTGCTCGCCGCCAGCCGTCCGCTGCCGGTGCTCGGCCTGCGCGCCGCCGCGCCGCTGGCCGCGTACTTCGCCTACTTCGCCGCCAAGGTGCACCCAGATGTCCGGGTGCTCGACGACGGTGGCAGCCTGCTCACCGACCGCCTGGAGCAGGCCGCCGCGGCCGGGGCGGGCGCCCTGCTCGCCTTCGTGCTCCCCCGCTATCCCCGGGAGACCCTGGACACGCTGCGCGAGGCCCGGGCCGCCGGGCTCACCGTCGTGGCGATCACCGACTCCCCGGTCAGCCCGGCCACCGAGCACGCCGACGTGCTGCTCCCCGCCGCCGTCGGCACCGACCTGGTGTTCGACCTGCACACCGCCCCGATGACGCTGGCCATGGTGCTGCTCCAGGCCATCTGTGACGCCGCCCCGGCCGACACCCAGCGCCGGCTGGAAGCGTTCGAGGCGTCCGCCGCCCGCCGACAGTTGTTCCTCGGCTGAGAGGAGAACCGAGATGTCCCACCCGGTCCGCGCCGCCCGTGGCGCCGAACGCACCGCCCGCGGCTGGCCGCAGGAGGCCGCGCTGCGGATGCTGATGAACAACCTCGACCCGGAGGTGGCCGAGCGCCCCGACGACCTGGTGGTCTACGGCGGCACCGGCAAGGCCGCCCGGGACTGGCCGTCGTACCACGCGCTGGTGCGTACCCTCACCGACCTGCGCGACGACGAGACGATGCTGGTGCAGTCCGGCCGCCCGGTCGGGGTGATGCGGACGCACGAGTGGGCGCCGCGGGTGCTGCTGGCCAACTCCAACCTGGTCGGCGACTGGGCAACCTGGCCGGAGTTCCGCCGGCTGGAGCAGCTCGGCCTGACGATGTACGGGCAGATGACCGCGGGTTCGTGGATTTACATCGGCACCCAGGGCATCCTCCAGGGCACGTACGAGACGTTCGCCGCGGTGGCGGCGAAGCGGTTCAATGGCACCCTGGCGGGCACGTTGACGCTGACCGCCGGGTGCGGCGGGATGGGCGGGGCGCAGCCGCTCGCGGTCACCATGAACGGCGGCGCCTGCCTGATCGTGGACGTGGACCGCACCCGCCTGGACCGCCGGGTGCACGACCGCTACCTGGACGAGGTCGCCGACTCGCTGGACGACGCCGTGGAGCGGGCCCTCGCCGCGAAGCGGGAGGGCCGGGCGCTGAGCGTCGGCGTCGTCGGCAACGCCGCCACCGTCTTCCCGGAGTTGCTGCGCCGGGGCGTCGCCATCGACATCGTCACCGACCAGACCAGCGCGCACGACCCGCTGTCGTACCTGCCGGAGGGGGTGGAGCTGGCCGACGCGCGGGACTACGCGGCGGCGAAGCCGGCCGAGTTCACTGACCGGGCCCGGGCGTCGATGGCGAAGCACGTCGAGGCGATGGTCGGCTTCCTGGACGCGGGGGCGGAGGTCTTCGACTACGGCAACTCGATCCGCGGTGAGGCCAAGTTGGGTGGCTTCGAGCGGGCCTTCGACTTCCCCGGCTTCGTGCCGGCGTACATCCGGCCGTTGTTCTGCGAGGGCAAGGGCCCGTTCCGGTGGGCGGCGCTCTCCGGCGACCCGGCCGACATCGCCGCCACCGACCGGGCGATCCTCGACCTGTTCCCGGAGAACGAGTCGCTCGCGCGGTGGATCCGGCTGGCCGGCGAGCGGGTCGCCTTCCAGGGCCTGCCGGCCCGGATCTGCTGGCTCGGCTACGGCGAGCGGGACAAGGCCGGCGTGCGGTTCAACGAGATGGTCGCCTCCGGCGAGCTGTCCGCCCCGGTGGTGATCGGCCGCGACCACCTCGACACCGGCAGCGTGGCCAGCCCGTACCGGGAGACCGAGGGGATGGCCGACGGCTCCGACGCCATCGCCGACTGGCCGCTGCTCAACGCCCTGGTCAACACGGCCAGCGGAGCGTCCTGGGTGTCGATCCACCACGGCGGTGGGGTGGGCATGGGCCGCTCGATCCACGCCGGTCAGGTCTGCGTCGCCGACGGCAGCGCCCTCGCCGGGCAGAAGATCGAGCGGGTGCTGACCAACGACCCGGCGATGGGCGTCATCCGGCACGTCGACGCCGGCTACGACGCGGCCCGCGAGGTCGCGGAGCGGACCGGCGTCCGGGTCCCGATGGCGGAGGGCTGACGGTGGCCGGGGACCTCGCCGAGCGGTTCCGCGCGCTCTGGGACGAGATCGCGCCGGTCGGGCGGGACGCGGGCAGCGGTGGCTACCTGCGGTACGCGCTGACCGAGCCGGAGCTGCGTCTGCGCGACTGGTACCGGGAGCAGGCCGGGCGCCGGGGCCTGCCGGTGACCGAGGACGGCAACGGCAACCTGTTCGCCTGGTGGGGCGACCCGGACGCCGGCGACGCCGTGCTGACCGGCAGCCACTTCGACTCGGTGCCGCACGGCGGGGCGTACGACGGGCCGCTCGGCATCGTCAGCGCGTTCCTCGCCGTCGACGAGCTGCGGGCCGCGGGCGTCACCCCGGCCCGGCCGGTGGTGCTCGGGGCGTTCGTCGAGGAGGAGGGTGCCCGGTTCGGCGTACCGTGCCTGGGGTCGCGGCTGCTCACCGGGGCGCTGACGCCGGAGCGGGCGGCGGCGCTGCGCGACGCCGACGGCGTCGGCTTCGCCGAGGCGTTGGGCCACCCGCCGGCGGGCGCCCGCCCGGAGCTGCTCGGGCGGTTCCGGTGCTTCGTGGAGCTGCACGTCGAGCAGGGCCGCGCCCTGGCCGACACCGCCGCGCCGGTCGCCGTGGCCAGCGCGATCTGGCCGCACGGGCGGTGGCGCTTCGACTTCACCGGCGAGGGCAACCACGCGGGCACTACCCGGATGGCCGACCGCCACGACCCCATGCTGACGTACGCGTTCACCGTGCTGGCGGCGAACAAGGAGGCCCGGCTGCGCGGCGCGCACGCGACCGTGGGCCGGGTGTCGGTGGAGCCGAACGCCACCAACGCGATCCCGTCGCGGGTGACCGGCTGGCTGGACGCCCGGGCGGCCGAGCCGGACACGCTGGCCGGCCTGGTCGAGGCGGTACGGGACAAGACGGTCGAGCGGGCCCGGCGCGACGGCACGGGGGTGACGCTGACCGAGGAGTCGGCCACCCCGTTGGTCGCCTTCGACGGCGGGCTGGCCGGCCGGCTGGCCGAGCTGCTGGACGCGCCGGTGCTGCCGACGGGCGCCGGGCACGACGCTGGTGTGCTGGCCGCGTACCTCCCGACGGCGATGCTCTTCGTCCGCAACCCGACCGGGGTGTCGCACTCCCCGGCCGAGTCGGCGACCGACGACGACTGCGCCGCCGGGGTGGCCGCGCTGGCCCGGGTGCTCGAGGAGCTGGCGTGCTGACCGCCGCCGCACCGGCCGGCGTGACGCGACCGGCGACCCGATGCCGCGATGATCGGGTGATGACGCAGACGACTCAGCTCGAAAGGGAGCGCGGGGCATGACCGCGACCCGCTGGCTGGCCGAGTACGCGTGGCTGCCCGACCACGACGAGCCCACCGCCGACGTGCTGATCGAGGCGGAGGACGGCCGGTTCACTACGGTCACCCCGCTGATCGGCGGCGGTGCCCCCGACGCCGGGGTCGAGGTGCTCGCCGACGCGGTACGGCTGCCCGGGCTGACCCTGCCGGGGCTGGCCAACGCGCACTCGCACGCCTTCCACCGGGCGCTGCGCGGGCGCACCCACGGCGGCCGGGGCGACTTCTGGACCTGGCGCGACCAGATGTACGCCGTCGCGGGCCGCCTCGACCCGGACTCGTACCTGGCCCTGGCCCGGGCCGCGTACGCCGAGATGGCGCTGGCCGGGATCACCTGCGTGGGCGAGTTCCACTATCTGCACCACGGGCCGGGCGGGACGCCGTACGACGAGCCCAACGCGATGAGCGCCGCGCTGGTCGAGGCCGCCGCCGAGGCCGGCATCCGGATCACCCTGCTGGACACGTGCTACCTCACCGCGTCCGTGGACGGCCGGCCGCTGGTCGGCCCGCAGCTGCGCTTCGGCGACGGGGACGCCGTGCGGTGGGCCGACCGGGCGGACGCGTTCCACCCGGCCGGCGCGCACGCCCGCGTGGGTGCGGCGGTGCACTCCGTGCGGGCCGTACCCGCCGAGCAGCTCAGCACGGTGGCGCGGTGGGCCCGGGACCGCGACGCGCCGCTGCACGTGCACCTGTCCGAGCAGCCCGCGGAGAACGACGCCTGCCGGGCGACGCACGGCTGCACCCCCACCCGGCTGCTCGCCGACCGCGAGGTGCTCGGCCCGGCCACCACCGCCGTGCACGCCACCCACCCCACCAGCGCCGACCTGACACTTCTCGGGGACAGCCGCACCGGCGTCTGCCTCTGCCCGACCACGGAACGGGACCTGGCGGACGGCCTCGGACCGGCCCGCCGGATGGCCGACGCGGGCATCCCGCTCAGTCTGGGCAGCGACAGCAACGCGGTGGTCGACCTCTTCGAGGAGGCCCGGGCGATGGAGCTGGACGAGCGGCTGCGCACCCGCCGGCGCGGCAACTTCACCGGGTCGGACCTGCTCGGCGCGGCGTCGGCCGCCGGCCACACCGCGCTCGGCTGGACCGACGCCGGCCGGCTCGCCGCCGGCGCCCGCGCCGACCTGGTCACCGTCGCCTGGGACGGGGTCCGCACGGCCGGGGTGCCCGCGGCGGGGGTGTTCTTCGCGGCGACCGCCGCGGATGTCCGCCACGTGGTGGTGGACGGCCGGACGGTCGTCGCCGACGGCCGGCACCTGAGGGTCGACGTGGCGCGCGACCTGCGCGCCGCGATTGGAGCGGTGACATCGTGAGTCTGCTGGTCGACAACATCGGCGAACTGGTCACCAACGTGTCCGGTGCCGGCGAGGGTGGTCCGCTGGGCCTGCGCCGGCGGGTCGCGGTGCTGGTGGAGGCCGGCGAGGTGGCCTGGATCGGCCCGTCGCGGGACGCGCCGGCCGCCGACCGGCGGATCGACGCCGAGGGCGCCGCGGTCCTCCCCGGCTTCGTGGACAGCCATGCCCACCTGGTCTTCGCCGGCGACCGCGCCGCCGAGTTCGCCGCCCGGATGGCCGGACAGCCGTACACCGGCGGTGGCATCCGCACCACGGTCGGCGCCACCCGCGCCGCCACGGACGACGAGCTGCGCGCCACCGTGCGCCGGCTGCGCGGCGAGGCGCTGCGGCAGGGCACCACCACCATCGAGATCAAGAGCGGGTACGGGCTCACCGTCGCCGACGAGGCCCGCTCGCTGCGGATCGCCGCCGAGGTCACCACCGAGACCACCTTCCTCGGCGCGCACGTCGTCCCGCCCGAGTACGCCGACCGCCCCGACGACTACGTCGGCCTGGTCTGCGGGCCGATGCTGGCCGCCGCGGCGCCGTACGCGCGCTGGGTCGACGTGTTCTGCGAGCGGGGCGCGTTCGACGTCGACCACGCGCGGGCGATCCTCGCCTGCGGCCAGGCGGCCGGGCTGGGCGTCCGGGTGCACGCCAACCAGCTCGGCCCCGGCCCGGGCGTCCAACTCGGGGTGGAGCTGGGCGCGGCCAGCGTCGACCACTGCACCCACCTCAGCGACGCCGACGTCGACGCGCTGGCGTCCACGACGATGGACTGGCTCTCCGGGCCGGAATCGACCACCGTCGCCACCCTGTTGCCGGGCGCCGAGTTCTCCACCCGGTCGCCGTATCCAGACGCGCGTCGGCTGCTCGACGCCGGCGTCACCGTGGCGCTGGCCACGGACTGCAACCCCGGCTCGTCGTACACCTCGTCGATGCCGTTCTGTATCGCCCTGGCCGTCCGCGAGATGCGGATGACCCCGGCGGAGGCGGTCTGGGCCGCCACCGCCGGCGGCGCGCGGGCGCTGCGCCGCGACGACATCGGGGTGCTGCGCCCCGGGGCCCGGGCCGACCTGATCGTCCTCGACGCCCCGTCCCACCTGCACCTGGCCTACCGGCCCGGTGTGCCACTGATCCGCCAGGTCCTGCATAACGGAGTAGTGCAATGAGCGTCACCATCCTGCCCAGCGGGATCTCCCCCGCCGACGTGCTCGCCGTCGCCCGCGGCACCGCCAAGGTCGTGCTCGACCCGGCCGCGGTGGACGCCATGGCGACGAGCCGGGCGATCGTCGACGGCATCGAGGCCGCCGGCCGCCCGGTCTACGGCGTCTCCACCGGCTTCGGCGCCCTCGCCAACACGTTCGTCGCGCCGGAGCGCCGCGCCGAGCTGCAGCACGCGCTGATCCGGTCGCACGCCGCCGGGGTAGGCGCGCCGATGCCCCGCGAGGTGGTCCGGGCGATGATGCTGCTGCGGGTCCGCTCGCTGGCGCTCGGCCGCTCCGGGGTCCGGCCGCTGGTCGCCGAGGCCCTGGTCGACCTGCTCAACCACGAGATCACCCCGTGGGTGCCGGAGCACGGCTCGCTCGGCGCGTCCGGTGACCTGGCGCCGCTGGCGCACTGCGCCCTGGTGCTGCTCGGCGAGGGCTGGGTGCTCGGCCCGGCCGGCGAGCGCATCGAGGCGGCCGACGCGTTGCGTCGCGTCGGGTTGAAGCCGATCGAGCTGGCCGCCAAGGAGGGGCTGGCGCTGATCAACGGCACCGACGGCATGCTGGGCATGCTGCTGCTCGCGCTGCAGGACGCCGCCCACCTGTTCGCCATGGCCGACGTGACCGCCGCGCTGGCCATCGAGGCGATGCTCGGCTCAGAACGGCCGTTCCTGCCCGAGCTGCACGCCATCCGGCCGCACCCGGGACAGGCCACCTCGGCATCGAACATCCACCGCCTGCTGCAGGACTCGCGGGTGATGGACTCGCACCGCGACGACCTGGCGCACGCCGTGCAGGACGCGTACTCGATGCGCTGCGCGCCGCAGGTCGCCGGCGCGGCCCGGGACACGCTGGAGTTCGCCCGGACGGTGGCGTCCCGCGAGCTGGTCTCGGTGGTGGACAACCCGGTGGTGCTGCCGGACGGCCGGGTCGAGTCGACGGGCAACTTCCACGGCGCGCCGCTCGGTTTCGCCGCCGACTTCCTGGCCATCGCCGCCGCCGAGGTGGGGGCGATCGCCGAGCGGCGGGTGGACCGGCTGCTGGACGTCACCCGGTCCCGGGACCTGCCGGCATTCCTCTCCCCCGACGCCGGGGTCAACTCCGGGCTGATGATCGCCCAGTACACCGCAGCCGGGATCGTCGCGGAGAACCGCCGGCTCGCCGCGCCCGCCTCGGTGGACTCGCTGCCCACCAGCGGCATGCAGGAGGACCACGTCTCGATGGGCTGGGCGGCGACGAAGAAGCTGCGTACGGTGCTGGACAACCTGACGAGCGTGCTCGCGGTCGAGCTGCTGGCCGCGGTGCGCGGCCTGCAGCTGCGCGCCCCGCTGACCCCGTCGCCGGCCGGCCGGGCCGCGGTCGCGGCCCTCGGCGGGATCGCCGGCGAGCCGGGCCCGGACGTCTACCTCGCGCCGCTGATGGAGGCGGCCCGGGAGGTGCTGCGCGGCCCCGACCTGCGCACCGCGATCGAGCGGGAGATCGGCCCGCTCGGCTGACCCACCCGCTTCCGTGGAAAAGGAGCGGCCGTCCCGCAGGGGACGGCCGCTCCTTCGCGTGGACGCGCGGGTGGATCAGGCGGCGGGCGGCAGGACCTTGGCGACCAGCTTGGCCAGCTCACGCAGCGCCTTGCCGCGGTGGCTGACCGCGTCCTTCTCCTCCGGCGTCAGCTCGGCGTTGGTCCGGGTCTGCCCGTCGCCGAGGAAGATCGGGTCGTAGCCGAAGCCGCCGTCGCCGCGCGGGCCGCGCAGCAGCCGGCCGGACTGCCGCCCGTCCACCAGGTGCTCCTTGCCACCGGGCAGCACCAGGGCGACCGTGCAGACGAACGAGGCACCCCGGTTGTCATCCGGCAGGTCGGCGATCTGGTCCAGCACCAGCTGGAAGTTGGCCTGGTCGTCGCCGTGCCGCCCGGCCCACCGGGCGCTGAACACGCCGGGCATGCCGTTCAGCGCGTCGACGGCCAGCCCGGAGTCGTCGGCGATCGTCGGCAGGCCGGTGCGGCGGAACCCCTCGCGCGCCTTGATCAGCGCGTTCTCCCCGAAGGTGAGGCCGGTCTCCGGCAGCTCCGGGTACTCCTCGACGTCGTCTAGGCCGAGCAGGGCGATCCGGTGCGCGCCGAGCGCGCCGTCCAGGATGCGCTGGAGCTCCACCAGCTTCTTGCGGTTCCGGGTGGCGAGCAGCACCTTGTTCATGAGAGCGCCTTCCGCTGGGCTTCGGCCAGGTCCGCGCAGCCCAGGACGCCGAGGTCGAGCAGGGCGTCGAGCTGCTCGCGGGCGAACACGCCCGCCTCACCGGTGCCCTGCACCTCGACGAACTCGCCCGTCCCGGTGCAGACCACGTTCATGTCGACCTCGGCGGCCACGTCCTCTTCGTAGCAGAGGTCCAGTCGCGGCTCGCCCGCGATGACGCCGACGCTCACCGCGGCCACCGACCGGTGCATCACCGCCTCCGGCTTACCGGCCAGCGCCTTGCGCTGCGCCAGCCAGGTCACCGCGTCGTACAGCGCCACGTAGGCGCCGGTGATGGCGGCGGTCCGGGTGCCGCCGTCGGCCTGCAGCACGTCGCAGTCGAGCACGATCGAGTTCTCGCCGAGCGCCTTGAGGTCGACGCAGGCGCGCAGGCTGCGGCCGATCAGCCGGGAGATCTCGTGCGTACGCCCGCCGACGCGCCCCTTGACGCTCTCCCGGTCGGAGCGGGTGTTGGTGGCGCGGGGCAGCATCGCGTACTCGGCGGTGACCCAGCCGAGGCCGGAGCCCTTGCGCCAGCGGGGCACCCCCTCGGTCACGCTCGCCGTGCAGAGCACCCGGGTCGCGCCGAACTCGACGAGCACCGAGCCCTCCGGATGGGTGCTCCAGCCCCGGGTCAGGGTCACCGGTCGGAGTTGGTCGGGCCCTCGCCCGTCGGGTCGTGCCATGCCTGCACCCTATGCGGTGGGGTGATCCAACCGCGCCGGGGTGCCCCGACCCGCCGGCGTGGTCAGGTCGTCGCGGACGGCCGTACCGGGTCGGCGTCGTGCACCCGGAGGAACCCGGCCACCGCCGCGGGCCAGCCGAACTCCTCCGCGCGCGCCCGGGCCGCCCGACGTCGCTCCGCCTCCGGTCGCGCGACCAGCCGGGTCACCGCCGCGGCGATGGCGGCTCCCGAGCCGTACGCGGCCAACCCGGCCGAGCCGACCACCTCGGGCAGCGCGCTGGCGGCGTTGACGACCACGGGCGTGCCGCTGGCCAGCGCCTCCAGGCCGGCCAGGCCGAAGGTCTCCACCGGGCCCGGCGCGAGCACCACGTCCGCGCTGGCCAGCAGCGCGGCGACGGTGAGCCGGTCGGGCAGGAAGCCGGTGAAGGTGACCGGCAGCCCGGCGGCCCGGCGGACCAGCGCGGGCCGCAACGGGCCGTCCCCGGCCATCACCAACACCGCCGGCACGCCCGCCCGGCGGAGCGCGGCGAGCGCCTCGATGGCCAGCTCCGGCCGCTTCTCCGGGGACAGCCGCGCACAGTGCACCAGCAGCAGCTCGGTGTGGTCGGCGTACCGCTCGCGCAGTGCCGGGTCGGCCCGGCCCGGTCCGAAGGTGTCGAGGTCGACCCCGAGCGGCACCAGGTCGACGTTGCGCGCGCCGATCCGGTGGAACTCCTCCGCGGCCCACGTGGTGGTGCAGACGATCCGGTCGTACGCCCGGGCGCTGCCCCGGTTGAACCGGTCGGCGACCGGGCGGCGCAGCCGGTCCGGCACGCCCCACTGGCCGAGCAGGCCGGTCAGGGACTCGTGCGAGACCATCACCGAGGGCACGCCGTGGGCCCGCGCCCAGGCGCCGGTCCAGCGCATCGTGAACCGGTCGTTGACCTCCAGCCGGTCCGGCGCGAGGTCGGTCAGCAGGCGGGCCAGCCGGCGTCGCGCGGTCAGCAGCCGGTAGCCGCCGCTGCGCGGCAGTTCCGGACCGGCGAGCGTGATCACCCGTCCCCACGGGTGCCGCTCGTCGCCGTCCCGCCGGCCGGGGATGACCATGACCGGTTCGTGCCCGGCGGCGGCGTAGCCCTCGCCGAGATGGTGCAGCGCGGTGCGCAGCCCGCCGGAGCGGGGGGTCACGAAGTTGGCGAGGCGGACGATCCGCTGTCCGCCGCCCGGTACGGGTGCGGTCACGACGCGGCGGGGAGGTCGAGGGCGGCGACTCCGGCGCGGACCGCCCGGTAGTGGCCGATCAGCTCGTCGCCGACCGCGGCCCAGCTGCGCCGGTGCACGGCGGCCCGGGCCGCCTGCCCGTACGCGATGCGGCGCGCCTCGTCGGCGCCCAGTTCGGCCACCGCCTCGGCCAGCGCGCCCTCGTCCGCCGGAGGCACCAGCAGGCCGGTCACCCCGGAGTCCACGAGGTCCATCGGCCCGCCGGCGGCGGGCGCCACCACCGGAACGCCACTGGCCAGCGCCTCCTGCACGGTCTGGCCGAAGGTCTCGTGCGGGCCGGTGTGCACGAACAGGTCCAGGCTGGCGTAGAGCCGGGCCAGCTCCTCGCCGTGCTGCACGCCGAGGAAGGTCACGTCGGGCAGCGCCCGCGCCAGCTGGCGGCGGGCCGGGCCGTCGCCGGCCACCACGACCCGGACGCCGGGCAGCCGGGACGTCGCCGCGAGCAGGTCGACGCGCTTCTCGGGGGCCAGCCGGCCGACGTAGCCGACCAGCAGTTCACCGTTCGGAGCCAGGCGGGCCCGCAGCTCCGCGGACCGCTTCGCCGGCTGGAACCGTTCCGCGTCCACGCCACGCCCCCACAGCCAGATCCGCTGGATGCCGTTGGCGATCAGGTCGGCGGCGGCGCGGGTGGACGGGGCGAGGGTCCGCCCCGCCGAGTTGTGGATCTCGCGCAGCCGCCGCCAGGCGGCCGCCTCGCCCCAGCCGACCCGGTAGGCGCGCGCGTACGACGCGACGTCGGTCTGGTAGACGGCCACCGTCGGCAGGCCGTGCCGCGCGGCGAGCGTGGCGGCCCGGCCGCCGAGGATGAACGGGCTGGCCAGGTGGACCACGTCCGGCGCGTGGGCCAGCAGCTCACCGGCCAGCCGGGTGGTGGTCGGCACGCCGAGCCGGAAGCCCTGGTAGCGGGGCAGCGGCACGCTGGGGATCCGCACCACCGGGTACGGGAACGCGCCGGTGTCGTGCCGGGCGGCGCCGGGCGGCGCCGGCGCGATGACGAGCGGGTGGTGGCCCCGGGCGACCAGGTGTTCGGCCGTCCGGACGACGGAGTGCGCGACGCCGTTCACGTCCGGCGGGAACGACTCGGTCACGATGGCGATCCGCATGCCCACACCGTGCGGGTGCCACGGGTGCATCAGACGACCGGCCGCTGACCGGTTGGCGAACAATGCGGCAAGAGCGGACGCGCACCGCGCCGGGGCGGGTCAGACCTCGTAGCTGGCGCCGGCCCGGACCACCTCGAGCGGCCCGGCGTACGCGGAGGCGGCCGACTCGACGGTGTGCGCCTCGCTGCCCCAGGCCGTCACCAGGTGGGTGAGCAGCAGCCGGCCGGCGCCCGCCTTGGTGGCCGTCTCGCCGGCCTCCCGGCCGGTCAGGTGCAGGTCCGGCGGGTTCTCCACGCCGTCGAGGTAGCTCGCCTCGCAGAGGAAGACGTCCGCGTCCTGGGCGAGCCGCAGCAGCGCGTCGCACGGCGCGGTGTCGGACGAGTAGCAGAGCACCCGGCCGCCGTGCTCCAGCCGCACCCCGTACGTCTCGACGGGGTGGTTGACCCGGTCGACGGTGACGGTGAACGGGCCGATCGGGAAGGTGCCGGGCTGCAGGCCGTAGAACTGGTAGACGTCGTCCATCGTGCCGTCGTCGCCGTACGCGGCGGACAGGCGGTCCGGCGCGCCGGACGGGGCGTAGACCGGCAGGGCCGGGTAGGGGCCGTCCGGGGCGTACCGGCGGACCACGACGTACGTCACGGCGTCGAGGATGTGGTCGCAGTGCAGGTGGGTCAGGAGGATCGCGTCCGGGGCGTGCAGACCCGCGTAGCGCTGGAGGCTGGACAGCGAGCCGGAACCGAAGTCGACCAGCAGCCGGAAACCGTCGGCCTCGACCAGGTAGGCCGAGCAGGGCGACTCCGGTCCGGGGAAACTACCCGCGCAGCCCAGGACGGTCAGTCGCATCGGGTTGTCTCGCCGTCACGGTGCGTAGTCGCCACGCCGGTCGTCGCTCGGCACATGATCTCCACCGACGCGTACGTCACGCTGCGCAGCCTACGCTGGCGTACGGGAAGGCAAGAATCATCCACGGGAAGTTGTCACCAACGTGACACCGCGCCCACCGGTCGGGGCGGAGCGCCCCAGGGCCGGCACCCGTCGCGCAGCGTGAGGGCGGACACGGAAACGGGCCGGAGCCGCCGACGACTCCGACCCGTCCGACCGTCCGCCGCTCGGGCTCAGGCCCAGAGCTGCCCCTCCAGGGCGTCCTCGGCGTCGGCCAGCGTGCCGCCGTACGCCCCGGTGGAGAGGTACTTCCAGCCGCCGTCGGCGACCACGAAGGCCACGTCGGCGCGGCGGCCGTCGCGGACCGCCTCGTGCGCCACCGCGAGTGCGGCGTGCAGGATCGCCCCGGTGGAGAAGCCGGCGAAGATCCCCTCCACCTCGACGAGTTGCCGCGTACGCAGCACCGCGTCCCGGGTGCCCACCGAGAACCGCCGGGAGAGCACGGTCGCGTCGTAGAGTTCCGGGACGTAGCCCTCGTCGATGTTGCGCAGCCCGTAGACCAGCTCGCCGTAGCGCGGCTCCGCGGCGACGACCTGGATGCCCTCGACCTTTTCCCGCAGGTAGCGCCCGGTGCCCATGAGCGTGCCCGTGGTGCCCAGGCCGGCCACGAAGTGGGTGATCGTGGGCAGGTCGTGCAGCAGCTCCGGCCCGGTCGTCTCGTAGTGCGCCCGGGCGTTCGCCTCGTTGCCGTACTGGAAGAGCATCACCCAGTCGGGATGCTCGACGGCGATCTGCTTGGCCGTGGCCACCGCCTGGTTCGAGCCACCGGCCGCCGGCGAGAAGATGATCTCCGCGCCGTACATCCGCAGGAGCTGGACGCGCTCGGTCGACACGTTCTCCGGCATCACGCAGACCAGCCGGTAGCCGCGCAGCTTCGCCACCATGGCCAGCGAGATGCCGGTGTTGCCGCTGGTCGGTTCGAGGATCGTGTCACCCGCCCGGAGCCGGCCGGCCTCCTCGGCCGCCCGCACCATGAACAGCGCCGCCCGGTCCTTGATGCTGCCGGTCGGGTTCCGGTCCTCCAGCTTCGCCCACAGCCGCACCGGCGGCGCCCCCTCGGGCACCGTCGGCGAGAGCCGGGGCAGGCCCACCAGAGGCGTGCCGCCGCAGGCGTCGAGCAGGCTGTCGTACCGCGCCATGGCGGCCGCCTCAGCGGGCGGCGGAGGCAATCGCGGCTGCCGCCGCGAAGCCGAACGCGCCGCCGGCGACCGCCGGCAGGATCGTGACGCTGTCGCCGTCGCTGAGCTTGGCGTCCAGCGCGCCGAGGAAGCGGACGTCCTCGTCGTTGACGTAGACGTTGACGAAGCGGTGCAGCGTGCCCGCCTCGGTGACCAGCCGGGCCCGCAGGCCGCTGTGCCGGGAGTCCAGGTCGGTGAGCAGGTCGCTCAGGGTGTCGCCGGCGCCTTCGACGACCTTCGCGCCGCCGGTGTAGCTGCGCAGGATGGTGGGGATGCGAACCTCGATGGCCATGATGTCGTGCTCCTTGTCGGGTGTGCCTCGGTGACGGGACGTGGACGGGTGTTACGGCCTGGGGATCAGCGGCCGGAACACTCGTAGTCGACCGTCGCGGGGCTCTGCCCGAACATGTAGGACTGGACGGCGTGCGGGTCGACCGCCGCGTCCACGATCCGGACCGGTTCCTCGGTCACCACGCCGTCCTGGATCCGGAAGGAGCGGATCTCCTCGGTGTCGGGCTCCCGGGTGGAGACGAGCAGGTAGTGCGCGCCCGGCTCGCCGGCGAAGGCGACGTCCGTGCGGGACGGGTAGGCCTCGGTCGCGGTGTGCGAGTGGTAGATGACGACGGGCTCCTCGTCCCGGTCGTCCATCTCGCGCCACACCCGTAGCTGTTCCATCGAGTCGAACTCGTAGAACGTCATCGACCGGGCGGCGTTGTCCATCGGGATGTGCCGGGTCGGGGCGTCGCTGCCGGCGGGGCCGGCGACCACGCCGCACGCCTCGTCCGGGTGGTCCCGGCGGGCGTGGGCCACGATCGCGTCGACGATCGACCGGTCGATGCTCAGCACGCGCTCCAGCCTAACGCCTGGCGGGCTGAGCTGGCGAAGTGGCCGCGGTCACGCCTCGTCGATCAGGGCGTTGAGCAGCGACTCCTGGAGATAGCCGAGATATGCGTAGACCGACAGTTGGAACACCCGGCTGGAGGTCGGGTCCTCGGCCACCGCGTCGTCCAGCTCCTCGCCGAGGTCGGTGCCGTCCTTGATCTCCAGCCGCACGCCCATCGCGAGCCGGGCATCGTTCAGCGCCCGCAGCCACGCCTCGGCGGCCTCGGCGTCCAGCCGCACCTCGCCGCCGGCCTCGTCCGGCAGCGCGGCCAGGATGGCGCCGGCCTGGTCGATCTTCGCGGTCTTGAGGTCGCCCTCGGTGTAACGGCGGAACTCGGCGGCGCCGGTCGGGTCGTCCGGGTAGACCTCGGGAAAGAGCCGGCCGACCACCGGGTCGGAGTGGTCGAACCCGTCGGTGAGCAGGCCGACCACCTCTCCGGCGACCTTACGCAGCACCCGCGCCTCGTCGACGGCGAACGTGGCGACGTAGCGGGCGCCCTGGCGGCGGAACATGCTCACGAGCGGTCCACCGTCGCCCACAGGCCGTACGCGTGCAGCTGCGACGCGTCGTGCTCCATCCGCTCCCGGGCGCCGGTGGACACAACGGCGCGGCCCTTGTGGTGCACGTCGAGCATCAGCTTCTCGGCCTTCTCCCGGCTGTAGCCGAAGAGCTTCTGGAAGACCCAGGTCACATACGTCATCAGGTTGACCGGATCGTCCCACACGATCGTCACCCATTGCCGGTCCGAGACCGGCACCTCTTCGGTGGCCGGCGTCTCGACCGGTGCAACCTGCGGAGCCGCCATGCCCCCCATCGTGCCACCGGTTTCCGGGAACCGAGGAACCGGAACGCCGTCCGCGCCCGGATCGCGGCCGGCGGGCGGCCCGGACCCGCCGGGACCGCGCCCGAGGGGTGGGCGGGCGGGCCCGGCGGGTCGGGCGGCGGGGGCGCCCTCAGGCGAGCAGGATGCCGTGGTCGACCGCATCGGAAAGCACCGCGCCCAGGGAGAGGCGGATCACCTCGAACCGCCGGGAGATCTCCCGGGACAGCTCCAGCTCGACCTCCCGCAGCGCACGCTGGGCCCAGGCCCGCGCGCCGTTGGGATCGTCGTTGCCCGGGCTGCGCCAGTGCTGCCAGCAGCCACCGGAGAGGGCGACCGCGACCGGTGGGAGCACCTCGGTGCGGGCGGTGCTGGGGTAGCCGGCGAGCGCGTCGAGCGCCCCGTCGCCGGTCAGCCCGGCCACCCCGGCGGTGCTGGTGACCAGGAGCACCCGGTCCAGCTCCCGGCCGGCCCGGTCCTCCGTCAGCGACCAGCGGATGGCGTGGGAGACCCGGCGGTGCACGCCCTCGGGGAGCGGCGAGCCGACGACCTGGGCGGTGGTCTCCTCGATGATCCCCCGCACGGCCTGGTCGCACTGGGCGGTGGCCAGCAGGGACAGCGCCTCCATCTCGCCGTCGAGCAGCTGCGGCAGGCCGGCGCAGCCGACCCCGAAGACGATCTCCTGGACCACCCGGAGATGGGTGTTCGCCAACTCCAGCGCGAGGTGCTGGCGGATCCGCCGGGCGCAGGAGCGGGTCAACCGGTCGAGCCGTTCGGACCAGTCGCCCGGCTCGGCCACCACGTTCACCCGGCCGTGTTCGCCGGGGAGCACCGGCGGGTCGGAGCTGGCCCGGCGCAGCCCCTCGTCGGCGGCCCAGCCGACCAGGGCGCGCCGCAGGTCGGCCGCCTCCTCGACGCGGTGCGGCGCGAACCAGCGCGCCGCGGCCAGCGCCGGGACGGCGGCGAGCAGGGCCGCGCGGTGCGCCTCCACGGTGACGACGACGGGGTCCACCGTGGGGCCGGGTGAGGGGGACCCGGCCCCGGACGGCGGGACGGACGCCCCCGCGTCCTCCGTCCGCGCCGTGCTGTCGGGTCCGGCCCAGCCGGTCGGGCCCGGGGTGACCGCGAAGCAGACCGCGACCGGGGTCTGGGCGACCTCGGCGAGCAGGCTGAGCTCCGCGGCGGTGAACGCCTGGTCGGCGGCGATCACGAAGAGCAGGCAGCCGGCCCGGCCGGCCGCCTCGATCAGCACGCGGGCCCCGGCGACGCCGAGCGCTCCGGTGTCCGGCGTGTCGACCAGGTTGAAATGTCGCAGCAGCGGCTCAGGCATGGCGAGCTCGACCCGACGCGGCGGGCGGGCCAGCGCGGGACCGGCGGCGGTGCGGTCCGCCCCGTAGGCGTGCGGCTGGCGGTAGCCCGGCACGTACGCCGCCCGCGTGGGCCGCGTGGCGTGGCGGAGCACCAGCCAGCTGCCGTCCGGCACGCCGAGGAGGGCGGGGTCGAGCCCGAGCAGGGTGGCGAGCACGTCCCGGCGGCCGGCGCCGGCCGGGCCGACGGTGAGCACACCGAGCGACTCCTCCGAGCCGGGGTGGCTCACCCCGAGCCGCGTGGGCAGGGGCGCGCCCCGCGGCAGGTCGCCCGGCCCGGGCAGATCGTCGGGAACGTCGACCGAGGGGAGAGGACCCGGTTTCATCAGGGCAGCCTCCCGTGGCAGGGACCGGCAGGCGCCGGCCGCGTGACAACTCCGGTGAAGTAACCCGGATGCCGGAAGACTACGAGCGACCCGGGACCCTGGCGGAACACATCGGATACTCACCAGTAATCGCGAGATTACTCAACTTCGCTGCGTGACGGTATGCGCGCGGACCGATTTCGATGGATATGCTGCCTGGATGAGTCGGTGGAAGTTCGTCGGCCGTACGGATGAGCTCAACCGTCTGTTGTCGGCGGTGACCGGCACCGAGGGCAGAGGGCTCTTCTTCAGCGGAAACGCCGGCATCGGGAAGAGCCGGCTGCTGCGTGAGGGTGTGTCGGCGCTGCCGACCGACCGCTACGCGATCTGGTCGATCGCGGCGAGCGCCACCACCGCCGCGCTGCCGTTCGGCGGCCTGGTGCAGGTGCTCCCGGCCGAGCAGCCGCAGGGCCTGTCGCCGGCCGGCATCCTGCGCTGGGCGCTCGACGTGCTCCAGCAGCAGGCGGTCGGGCGGCGCATCGTGCTCGCCATCGACGACGCGCACCTGCTCGACCCGCCGTCGGCCGCGCTCGTGCACCTCGTGGCCCGCGCCGACAACGCCACCGTGATCGGCACGTTCCGCAACGGCGAGCAGATCCCGCTGCCGATCCGGGCACTCTGGACCGACGACCTGGTCGACCACGCCGAGCTGAGCCCGATGGCGCCCGCGGAGACCGCCGGGCTGCTCGCCGCCATCCTCGACGGCCCGGTCGACGCCGGCTCCGCCGACCGGCTCGGCCGGCTCTCCGCCGGCAACCCGCTGCTGCTCCGCGAGCTGGTGCACGCCGCCTCCGGCAGCGAGGAGCTGACCCGCAGATACGGCATCTGGAAGTGGACCGGCCGGCTCGAGCTGGCGCCGAACCTGACCGACCTGATCGACACCCGCATCGGCCAGCTCACCCCCGGCGTCCGGTCGGTGGTCGAGCTGGTCGCCTTCGGCGAGCCGCTCGGCCTGCACCTGCTCAACCAGGCGATGGACCGCGCCGACGTGGAGACGGCCGAGGAACGCGGCCTGATCTCGGTGATCCAGCACGACCGGCGGACCAACGTCCGGCTCGCGCACCCCCTCTACGGCGAGGTCATGCGCCGCCGCTGCCCGGTCAGCCGGACCCGCCGGCTGCAGGCCCAACTCGCCGAGCTGCTGGAGAGCGTCGGCAAGCGACGCCGCGACGACCTGCTCCGGGTGGCGGTGTGGCGACTCGACTCGGGCACCGCGCAGGACGCGGCGCTGCTGCTCGACGCGGCCGTGCAGGCGTTCAGCCGCTACGACGTGCCGTTGGCGACCCGGCTGGCCCGGGCGGCGCTCGACGCCGGCGGCGGCTTCGACGCGGCCGAGCTGCTGGCCACCATCCTGATGTTCGCCGACCGGCCCGAGGAGGCGATCGAGGTGCTCGACGCGGTCTCCCCCGGCTCCGGCGACGGCCAGCGGCTCAGCCGGTGGCTGACCGTACGCGGGATGGTCACCTACTGGGGGCTCAGCCAGGAGTCCACCGTGGAGGAGATCGCGGCGCGGGCCACCGACCTGACCGACTCGGCCGACCAGGCAAGGGTCCGCGCGTTCGAGGCGATCATGCGGCTGCACCGGCTCGACACCCCCACCGCGCTGCGCCTCAGCCAGGGCGTGCTGGACCGCCCGGCGGCCAGCATCGCCGCCCGCGAGCTGGCCCGCTGCACCATCGCCTACCTCCAGGCCGCCCAGGGGCAGCTGCGCCGCAGCGACACCGCGATCGCCCAGGTCCACTCCGAGGCCGCCCGGTGGCGGGCCGACATGCCGTACCTGCAACTCGCCCTGGAGCTGGCCCGCGGCACCCGGCTCACCCTCGCCGGCGACCTCGCCGGCATCGATGCCATCGTGGCCGACGAGTTCGCCGACCTCGCCGGCGCCGGGGACTTCCGGCTCGGCACCGGCTACCTCGCCATCCTCCAGGCGTACGCCGCCCGACTGCGCGGCCAGAGCGACGCCGCCCTGCGGACCAGCCTCGGCGCGTGCGCCGTGCTGGCCACCAGCAGGGTGTACGCCGGGCTGGCGCAGGCGGAACGGGCCCAGGCCGCCGCCCTGCGCGGCGACGCGGCGCAGGCCGCCGAGGCGATGGCCGAGGCGGACCGCACCCAGGCGCCGGGCATGGCCGTGCTCTACCCCTGGCTGGAACAGGCCCGCGGTGCGGTGCTCGCCGCGGCGGGCGACCTGCCGGGGGCGGTCAAGCAGCTGACCGAGCTGGTCGACCGGCTGCGGGCGGACGGCTTCGCCGGCCACGAGGTACACGTCCTGCACGACCTGGTGCGGCTGGACCAGGCGTCCGCTCCGGTCGGCCCGACCTGTTCCGACGGCAGCCGCCGCACGGTCGCCCAGCGCCTCGCCGAGCTCTCCGAACGGGTCGACGGGGACCTGCCGCCGCTGCTGGCCCGGCACGCCCGGGCCGCGATGGCCGGCACGCCGGCCGACCTGCTCGCCGTGGCCGACGACTTCAGCGAGCTGGAACTGCACGTGTTCGCCGCCGAGGCGACCGCCACGGCCCTCCACCGGCTGCGCCGGGAACGGCCGGCCGCCGCGGCCGAGGCCCGCGAACGCCTCGCCACGCTGCTCGCGCGCTGCGACGTGATCCGTACGCCGGCGCTGCGGGCCGGGGCCCCGGTGCTGACCGAGCGGGAGTGGCAGGTGGCCCGGCTCGCGGCCGACGGGGCGACCAGCAGGGCCATCGCGGAGCGGCTCTACCTCTCCGCCCGCACGGTGGAGAACCACCTCCAGCGGATCTACGCCAAGCTCGGCGTCACCAACCGGGCCGACCTGGGCGCCGCGCTGCGGGCGATCCCGGGCCACGAAGGCGGCGACGCCGGCTAAACCCTAGGCTGGGGCGGTGAGCACCCTTCGCCCCGCGCTGCTGACCGACCACTACGAGCTGACCATGGTCAGCGCGGCCCTGCGGGACGGCACCGCCGACCGCCGCTGCGTCTTCGAGGTGTTCAGCCGCCGGCTGCCGGCCGGCCGCCGGTACGGGGTGGTCGCCGGCACGGTGCGCCTGATGGAGCTGATCCGCGACTTCCGGTTCGACGAGGCCGAGGTGGACTTCCTGCGCCGCACCGGCGTGGTGGACGAGCCGGCCGCCGAGTGGCTGCGCAACTACCGCTTCACCGGTGACATCGACGGGTACGCCGAGGGCGAGCTCTTCTTCCCCAACTCGCCGATCCTCACCGTCTGCGGCACGTTCGCCGAGTGCGTGGTGCTGGAGACGCTGGTGCTCTCCGTCCTCAACCACGACAGCGCGGTCGCCGCGGCCGCCGCCCGGATGGTGACCGCCGCCCGCGGCCGTACGCTCATCGAGATGGGCTCCCGTCGCGCGCACGAGGGGGCCGCGGTGGCCGCCGCCCGCGCCGCCTACCTGGCCGGCTTCCGGTTCACCTCCAACCTCGAAGCCGGCCGGCGCTACGGCGTCCCCACCGCGGGCACCGCCGCGCACGCGTTCACGCTGCTGCACGACGACGAGCGGGCCGCGTTCGCCTCGCAGGTCGCCACGCTCGGCAAGGACACGACGCTGCTGGTCGACACGTACGACATCAGCCAGGGCATCCGCAACGCGATCGCGGTGGCCGGGACGGACCTGCGGGCGATCCGGATCGACTCCGGCGACCTGGCGGTCATCGCCCAGCAGTCCCGGGAGCTGCTCGACTCGCTCGGCGCCACCGAGACGAAGATCATCGTCTCGGGTGACCTGGACGAGTACGCCATCGCCGCCCTCGCGGCCGAGCCGGTGGACATGTACGGCGCGGGCACCGCCGTCGTCACCGGCTCCGGCGCGCCCACCGTCGGGCTGGTCTACAAGCTCGTCGAGGTGGACGGCCGGCCGGTGGTGAAGCGCTCGGAGCAGAAGGCCACCATCGGCGGCCGCAAGGTCGCCGTGCGGCGGCACAAGCCGACCGGGACGGCCACCGAGGAGGTCATCGTCCCGCAGGGCGTGCCGGACCGGCAGCCCAACGACCGGATGCTCCAGCGGTCGTACCTGGTGGGCGGCGAGGCGGTCGAGCTGCCCACGCTGGACGAGTCGCGGGAGCACCTGCGGCAGTGCCTGATCTCCATCCCCTGGGAGGGGTTGAAGCTGTCCGCGGGCGACCCGGCGATCCCGGTCACCGTCGTACCCGCGGACTGAGGGTGGCCCGACCCGGGCCGAGGCGTCAGGAAGGGAGAACCGGTGGGCAACGCGCTGATCATCGTCGACGTGCAGAACGACTTCTGCGAGGGGGGCTCGCTGGCCGTCGGCGGCGGGGCCGGCGTCGCCGCCGGCATCTCACGGCTGCTCGCCGCCGAGCCGGGCCGCTGGGACCACGTGGTGGCGACCAAGGACTACCACGTCGACCCGGGTGGGCACTTCGCCGACCAGCCGAACTTCGTGGACACCTGGCCCCGGCACTGCGTGGTCGGCACCGCCGGCTCCGAGTTCCACCCCGACCTGGAGACCGGACGGGTCGAGGAGATCTTCCACAAGGGCGAGCACGCGGCCGCGTACTCCGGCTTCGAGGGGCACGCCGCGGACGGCGAGTGCCTCGCCGACTGGCTGCGCCGGCACGGGGTGGACCGGGTCGAACTGGTCGGCATCGCCACCGACCACTGCGTCCGGGCGACCGCGCTGGACGCGGCGCGGGAGGGCTTCGACACCAGCGTCCTGCTGGACCTGACCGCCGGGGTCGCCCCGGACACCACCGACCTGGCGATGCGGGCCATGGAGGGCGCCGGGGTCACCCTGCGTGGGGAGCCTGTGATCAGGGCCGCATGACGCGGTAATTGGTTGGCGGCTGTCGTACCCGACGCCGAGGATGGCGCCGGAGGTACGGACCATCGTGAACCTGAAGCCTTACCGGGAGGCGCTCGCCCTGCCCGGTCTACGGTCGCTGCTGCTGGTGGCGGTGCTCGCGCGCATCCCGCTCACCGCGACCGGGGTGACCCTGACCTTCTACGTGGTCCAGGATCTCGGCCGTGGCTACGCCGCCGCCGGGCTGGTCGGCGCCGCGATCACGGTCGGCGCGGCGATCGGCGGCCCGCTGCTCGGCCGGCTGGTCGACCGCCGCGGGCTGCGGCCGGTGCTCGTGCTGACCGGCGTCGCCGAGGCGGTGTTCTGGTCCACCGCGCCGTCGCTGCCGTACCTGCTGCTGCTGCCGGCCGCCTTCGTCGCCGGCTCGCTCGCCCTGCCGATCTTCTCGGTGGTCCGCCAGTCCGTCGCCGCGCTGGTGCCCGAGCAGCGGCGCCGGCCGGCGTACGCCCTCGACTCGATGTCGGTGGAGCTGTCGTTCATGGTCGGCCCGGCGCTGGCGGTGGCGCTGGTCACCGCGATCTCGGCCCGGACCACCCTCTACCTGGTCGGCGCGGGCATCGTCGCCGCCGGAATCGCGTTCTGGCTGCTCAACCCGCCCACCGGTGGTGTACCGGACGCGTCGGCGCCGCCCCGCCGGGTGCCCCGGCACGAATGGGTGACGCCCCGGCTGCTGGCCGTGCTGGCGGTCAGCCTCGCCGCCACCCTGGTGCTCGGCGGCACCGACGTCGCGGTGGTCGCGGTGCTCCGGGAGAGCGGCGAGGCCGGCTGGACCGGCGCCGTCCTCGCCATATGGGCGGTCGCCTCGCTGGTCGGCGGCTTCGCGTACGGTGCGGTGCACCGCCCGTTCTCGCCGCTCGCCCTCATGGCCGCGCTGAGCCTCTGCACCATCCCGGTCGGGCTCGGCGGATCACACTGGTGGCTGCTCTGCCTGGCCATGATCCCGGCCGGCGCCCTCTGCGCCCCGACCATCGCCGCCACGTCCGACGCGGTCAGCCGGCTCGCCCCCGCCGAGGCGCGCGGCGAGGCGATGGGCCTGCACGGCTCCGCGGTGACCGTCGGCATCGCGGTCGGCGCCCCGCTCGCCGGCGCGGTGATCGACGCGTCCGCGCCGGCCTGGGGCTTCGCGGTCACCGGCGCGATCGGCGCCCTGGTCGCCCTCGCGGTGCTCCCCCTGGAGCTGCGCCGCCGCCGCGCCACCACCGCGGTGCCCACCGAACCCGAGCGGGAACTGGCCCCCGCCACCACCAACTGACACCCATCCCCGCGCCGGGGGCCAACTCGAGTTCCAGCACCGCCATGACCGACACCATGTCGCCGACATGGCGGTATCCGGCGCCCCGGGACCCCACCATTACGGCCCCCCGGAGTGGATCTTCCCGCCCACCACCAGCCAGGCGAGGAGCGGGAGACCGGAGGACGGGCGCGGGGCCGGGCGGGCGAGCGGGGAGGCCGGCGGGGGGCCGGGGGTCGGACTGGGGCTGAGCGCGGCCACGTGCGGGCATGGCCGGGCGGGACCCAGGACCCGGGCCCGAACGGGCCGGGCGCTACCCCTGGACGACGGCGACGGGCGCCACCCCTGAGGGTGGCGCCCGTCGTACGTGGTGCGGGACTGGGCGGTCAGGCCCGGTCGATGTTGCTGGCGGTGTCCTCGGTGTAGCGGGCGCCGCCGTCGGACTCGCTGGTCAGCGGCTTGGCGCCACCCTCCGGCGGGCCGGCGAGGCTCTGGTGGCCGGCGGCCAGCTCCGGGAACTTGGCGTCGAACGCCGGCCGCTCGGAGCGGATCCGCGGCATCCGGTCGAAGTTGCGCAGCGGCGGCGGGCAGCTGGTGGCCCACTCGAGCGAGTTGCCGTGACCCCACGGGTCGTTGACCTCGACCACCGGCCCGGTCTTGTACGACTTCCAGCAGTTGTAGATGAACGGCAGCGTGGAGATACCGGTGATGAACGCGCCGATCGTGGAGATCATGTTCAGCGTGGTGAAGCCGTCGCTGGGCAGGTAGTCGGCGTACCGGCGGGGCATGCCCTCGTTGCCGAGCCAGTGCTGCACCAGGAAGGTGGTGTGGAAGCCGACCATGGTCAGCCAGAAGTGCACCTTGCCGAGCCGCTCGTCGAGCATCCGGCCGAACATCTTCGGGAACCAGAAGTAGATGCCGGCGAAGACCGCGAACACGATGGTGCCGAAGAGCACGTAGTGGAAGTGCGCCACCACGAAGTACGAGTCGGAGACGTGGAAGTCGATCGGCGGGCTGGCCAGCAGCACACCGGTGAGACCACCGAAGAGGAACGTCACCAGGAAGCCGACGGCCCAGAGCATCGGCGTCTCGAAGCTGACCTGGCCGCGCCACATGGTGCCGATCCAGTTGAAGAACTTCATACCGGTGGGCACGGCGATCAGGAAGCTCAGGAAGCTGAAGAACGGCAGCAGCACCTGGCCGGTGGCGAACATGTGGTGCGCCCAGACGCTCATCGACAGCGCGGCGATGGCGAGGGTGGCGGCGACCAGGCCCTTGTAGCCGAAGATCGGCTTGCGGGAGAAGACCGGGATGATCTCGCTGATGATGCCGAAGAACGGCAGCGCGACGATGTACACCTCGGGGTGCCCGAAGAACCAGAACAGGTGCTGCCAGAGCATCGGCCCGCCGGTCGCCGGGTCGTACACGTGGGCGCCGAGGATGCGGTCGGCGGCGAGCGCGAAGAGCGCGGCGGCCAGCAGCGGGAAGACGAGGATCACCAGGAGGCTGGTGACCAGGATGTTCCAGGTGAAGATCGGCATCCGGAACATGGTCATGCCGGGGGCGCGCAGGGTGAGAACCGTGGTGATCATGTTGACCGCACCGAGGATGGTGCCCAGACCGGAGATGGCCAGACCCATGATCCACATGTTGGCGCCGACGCCCGGGGAGTGCTCCACGCTGCTCAGCGGGGCGTACGCGAACCAGCCGAAGTCCGCCGCGCCGCCCGGGGTGATGAAGCCCGCGGTCGCCATCGTGCCGCCGAACAGGTACAGCCAGTAGGCGAAGCTGTTCAGTCGCGGGAACGAGACGTCCGGCGCGCCGATCTGGATCGGCACAATGTAGTTGGCGAAGGCGAACACGATCGGCGTCGCGAAGAACAGCAGCATGATCGTGCCGTGCATGGTGAAGAGCTGGTTGTACTGCTCGGGCGACAGGAACTGCAGCCCGGGCTGGGCCAGCTCGGCCCGCATGATCAGGGCCATCAGGCCGCCGATCATGAAGAACGCGAACGCGGTGACCATGTACATGATCCCGATCTGCTTCGCGTCCGTGGTCCGCAGCAGCCGCGCGATGGCCGACCCCTTGACCGGCTCTCGGACCGGCCAGGGCCGGGTCACGACCGGCTTGGGTGCGACGGTGGTCACGAATGGCCTCCGGTTCTCGGTTGTCCCGCTCGGCACGCGTTGATTTTTCAGCGGGCCGTCATCCGCAAGGAGGATAGTCCCCGGCAGGTGGCAGCGCCGCGTGGGGTGGCCGGCTACGATCATCGGCCGGCGCCGACGGCGGTCAGAGCGGGCCGAGCAGAAGCCGGTAGTGCTCGCCGAAGATCCGACCGCCCCGGCCGCGCAGCAGTGGGTCGCGCAGGGCCGGCGGGACGTCGCGGGTCCGGTTGCGGTCGCGGGTCCGGTCCCGCACCCATCGGGTACGCGGGCGCCGTCGGCTCTCGTACGCGACCAGGGCCGCCTCCACGCTGCCGGCCACCTTCAGCGACTCGGCGAGCACGACGGCGTCCTCCAGAGCCATCGCCGCCCCCTGGGACAGGGTCGGTGCGGTGGCGTGCGCGGCGTCGCCGACGAGCAGCACGCGGCCCCGGTACCAGCGGCCCAGTTCGACCTCGTCGGTGATCCCGACGTGCACCCACTCCAGGGCGTCGAGCACCTCGGGGATCGGGCCGCCGTACGAGCCGAACAGTTCGCGCAGCCGGGCCACCGGGTCGGCGGGCGCCTCGGTGCCGGCCTCGTCGGCGTAGCAGTGCACCCGCCCGGCGCCGATCGGCACCACCAGGAAACCGGAGCGCTGGCCGAGCAGCGCGGTCCACTCGGTGACCGCCGGCCCGTCGCGCAGCACCGTGCGGTACACCACCTGCCCGGCCGGTCGGGGCGGGCCACCGAGCGCGGCGAGGGTGCGTACCGACGAACGCGGTCCGTCGGCGCCGATCACCAGGTCGTACTCGGCGGTGGTGCCGTCGACGAAGGTCACCCCGACGCCGGCCGGCAGCAGGTCGAGGGTGCACACCTCGGCGCCGTGCCGCACCGCGCCGCCGGCCCCGGTGAGCAGCACCCGGTGCAACTCGGCTCGGGGCAGTGCCCGGCACTCGCCGACCCCGGTCCAGAGGGCGTCCAGGTCGACCTCGCAGAGCGGGGCTCCGGCGGCGTCCAGGAAGCGCTGGCGGTGCACGACGTGACCGAGCGGGCGGACCGGGCCGTCCAGGTCCAGCCGGCGTAGCGCGCGGGCGGCGTTGCCGGGAAGGTAGAGGCCGGTCTCGTGGGACTCCCCGGGCGGCAGCTTCTCGGTGACGTCCGGCCGGAAGCCCGCCATCCGCAGCGCTCGGGCCACGGCGAGGCCGGCGATGCCCGCGCCGACGACGAGGATGCGCAGGGGTGAACCACCCATGGTTGCGGTACGCCTCCGGAGGGGATCGGCACGCGTCGGATGCAAGACACTACTCGGCGCAATCGGCGCACACCAGGGCCGATCAGCCCGCGCCCGCACGCTCCTCGGCGGCCCGCCGCTGTCGGGCCGGCGGCCCGGACCTGTCACCTGGGCGGTTCGGTCCCGTCACGCGGACGGACGTCCGGGCCGAAGGCACCGGTGGCGGACCGCACTGTCCGGCGGCTTGTTCCACGGGGTTGCGCAACAGTTCGGTAGATGTACATGTGTCAGCGTCCTCGACGCGTACGGGGTGCGGCGGAGTTGGCCGCCGCACCCCGGTGCGCTCAGGCGGCCGGCGGGACGGTCCGCACCCGGGCCAGCTGGCCGAAGCTGCTGGCCGGGTCGTCGTAGGCGCTGCCGAAGCCGCTGCCGGCGACGGTGGTGTTGACCGACGTGGTGACGTAGACGGTGCCGTCCTCGCCCGTACGCCGCTCGCGCGTCGGCTCGCCGGAGGCGGTCCACGTCACCTGGAGGTCGGTGGTGCCGGTGCTCTCCTGCGGCTCGTCGCAGACCTCGTCCTCGTTCACGATTTCGCAGTGCCGCCGGGTCTCCCGGTAGGGCACGGTCGCGGTGAGGCGTGCGCCGGTCAGGGCGAACGTGAAGCGGGTGACCGGCACGTCGTACGCGGTGCGGTAGACGCTGTCGCAGGCGTAGACGCCGTCGGTGAGACCACAGGCGCTCTTCTGCCACTCGACGTCCACCAGGGTGGCGCCGGTGGCCGGTCGCGTCACGTCGACGTACATGCTCCCGCCGCCGTTGCTGTCGAAGTGGGCGTGGGCGTGGCGGTCGACGGTGTCGGCCTGGGCCGGGGCGGCGGCCAACGCGACGGTGGCCGCGGCGGTGGCACCGACGGTCAGGATGGTGCGAAGACGGATCACGGTACTCCTTACTGGAGGGTCGGAGCGCCGACCCTAGAGCACCGCACCGACATCCGGCGCCCCGTTTCGCCCGGGCGGCCGGCCCGCACCCGTGCGCCCTCGGATGCGGGCCGGTCGCTCAGACGCGTGGAGCCGGCGCGGTCAGACCCGGGTGAGCCGGACGGCGTCGGCGATGACGAGGCCGGCCGCCGAGCTCCACCGGCTGACGGCCACCCGGTTCGCGTCCCCGGCCGGCAGCGCGTACGTGCCGAGCGTCCGCCACTGCCCGCCGGTCGTCCGCTGGTCGACGTAGACCGTCCGGTTGCCGGTGCTGGTGGCGACGATGTACGGCGTGGCGCTGTTGTAGCCGGAGTTCGCCGGCCACCAGGCGTCGACCCGGTAGTTGCCGGCCGTCGGGACGTTGAACTTGTACCAGGCCGGGTCGCTCGCGGCGACCGGGTCCGCGTAGCGGTAGTCGGCGCCGTAGCGCTGCCCCGAGTACGACGAGACGCCCCAGCTGGTGCTGGCGGTGAACCGGCCGGCGGTGGTGTTGTCCACGACGGAGGACCAGGCGGTGCCGCCGGCCATCTTGGCGGCCACGTCCGCCCGCATCACGTTGAGGTCGATGAACGACGGGTCGATCTTGCCGGTGGTGCTGGTCTCCCGGTGCCCGCGGGCGTAGCTGCTGTCCCTGCCCAGGCGGGTGAGCACGGCGGCGGTCGCGGAGATCGACGCGTTGTACTGCGCCGCGGTCATCTCCTGGTTGACCCCGTTGTAGTCGATCTCCCAGCCGATCATGAGGGTGTTGCCGTCGCCGGCCGGGATCGGGCCGCTCCCGCCGCTCGCGCCGGCGTGGTTGCACCGGCCGGCGGAGATGACGTGGAAGACGCCGTGGTAGTCGACGAGCGCCTGGCAGAGCGGGCCGGGCAGGTCGGACCGGCCGTTGATGCAGATGTTCAGCGCCGGGTGCGGGTTGGTGGCGCTGGAGGTGGAGGCCGTGTGGTGCCAGAGCACCCCGATCGGGTCGAAGGAGCCGGGTCGCATCCGGTTGAGCCAGTCCCCCTCGACGACGACCTGGACGCCGGCCCCCCGCAGCACGTCCACGAGCCAGGGAATGGTGGCCATCAGGACCCCGCGAGCAGGTCGGCCAGGCACTCGGCCTTGGGCGCGGCGGCGGCCGGGGCGGGCCGAACGGCGGCGGCGGTCAGTGCGGCGGCCACCAGGGCCGGGATGCCGAGCAGTCCTCGGCGGCGCAGACGAACGGATCGGGACGTGGCCATGACGCTCCTTCAGCCGACGGAGGGGATCACGACGCATCGACGTACGTGATGGCGGGGACGCTACATCCTCACGTACGTCGATGTCGATACCCTTCATCGCCGAGTCGGCGGCTGAAGGAAATTAACCGATCAGGTGTTGCCGAGGGCGTCGATGTCGCGCATCTCCTCGGCGGTCAGCGCGAACCGGAAGACGTCCGCGTTGGCCCGGATCCGGTCCGGCGTGACGCTCTTCGGGATCGCCACGATCTCGTGGTCGATGTGCCAGCGGAGCACCACCTGGGCCGGGGAGACGCCGTGCGCGGAGGCGACGCGCGTCAGCACCGGGTCGGAGAGGTCGCTGGTCTTGAACGGGCTGTAGCCCTCGAGCACGATGCCCCGGTCCCGGTGCTCGATGTGCCGCTGCCGGTCGTACAGGAAGGGGCTCCACCGGATCTGGTTGACCGCCGGGTTCTCCTCGGTGGCCTGGATCAGCTCGTCGATCTGGGCGGTGCTGTAGTTGCTGACCCCGACCGCCCGGGTCAGGTTCTCGTCCCGCGCCGCCAGGAGCTCCCGCCAGACGGGGATGCTGTCCGCCGCCGAGGAGGGCGGCCAGTGGATCAACCAGAGGTCCACGTGGTCGGTGCCCAGCGCCTCGAGGCTCGCCTCCAGCGTCTCGCGCTCCCGGCCCACCCGCTCCGGCGGCAGCTTGGTGGTGAGGAAGACGTCCTCCCGGCGCAGGCCGCTCTCCTGCATCGCCTGGCCGACCTCTTTCTCGTTGCCGTACATGGTGGCGGTGTCGATGTGCCGGTAGCCGGCGTCGAGCGCCGCCAGCACCGCGTCGTACGCGGCCTTGCCGGTGGCCTGCCAGGTGCCGAACCCGAGCAGGGGCATCCGGATCTCGCCGGGGAGCAGTGCGGTGGGCTGGTCGTCGTGGTCCATGACGACCGTTCTACCCCTCCTCACCCCCGGCATGCGGCAGAACCCCCGCCCCGGGCCGGCCACGGCGCCCCGACCTCCGGCCGACCGTGGCACCGACCCCCGGGCCGACCAGCGAAGGGGCGCCGGGTGCCGGACAATGCGGGTGTGGCGGACCGGCTGGACGAGTACCGACGCCGGCGCGACGCGGCCCGGACGCCGGAGCCGGTGCCGGAGAAGACCCCGCGCCGGCGCAGGCGGGCGGCCGACGGCACGGCCCGGTTCGTCATCCAGCAGCACCACGCCCGGAGCCTGCACTGGGACCTGCGGCTGGAGCGCGACGGCGTGCTCGCCTCCTGGGCGGTGCCGCGCGGCCTGCCCCGCGATCCCGGCCGCAACCATCTCGCCGTGCACACCGAGGACCACCCGATGCAGTACCTCGACTTCCACGGCGAGATCCCGGCCGGCGAGTACGGCGGCGGCACGATGACCATCCACGACCGCGGGACGTACCGCTGCGAGAAGTGGCGCGACGACGAGGTCATCGTGGTGCTGGACGGGGAGCGGACCTCCGGGCGGTACGTGCTCTTCGCCGCCGGCGGCCGGGACGGCCGGGACTGGATGGTCCGGCGGACCGACCCGCCGCCCGAGGGCTGGACGAGCATGCCCGAGCTGGTACGCCCGATGCATCCGACCCCGGCCGCCCGGCTTCCCCGCGACCAGGAGAACTGGGGGTACGAGCTGCGCTGGGACGGCGTCCGGGCGGTGGCGTACGTGTCGGGCGGGCGGCTGCGGCTGTTCTCCGAGACCGACGAGGAGATCACCGCGGCGTACGGCTGGCTGCGCGACCTGGCCGAGGCGCTGGCGCCGACCGAGGCGGTGCTGGACGGGGTGCTGGTCCGCATCGACGGCGCCGGCCGGGTGCGCCCGGCCCCGCGGAAGTCCGGCGGCCGGGTCCCCGCCGGCGCCCAGTACCTCCTGTTCGACCTGCTCTGGCTGGAGGGGGTCAGCTGCGTCGACCTGCCGTACGCGCAGCGCCGGGAGCTGCTCGATGGCCTGGCGTTGACCGGCTCGCACTGGCAGACTCCGCCGTGGTTCCCCGGCACCGGCGCCGAGGCGCTGCGCACCGGCCGCGAGCAGGGGCTGCCCGGGGTGGTGGCGAAACGGCTGGACTCGGTCTACGAGCCGGGCCGTCGCGGCCGGCGCTGGTTGAGCATCGACGCGAGCTGACCGCGAGGAGCGACGTGTACCTGACCCACCTCGAGTGCCCCCGCTGCGGCAAGGAGCGTCCGGCCGACCGGCCGCAGAACCTCTGCGACTGCGGCTCGCCCCTGCTCGCGCGGTACGACCTGGCCGCGGTGGCCCGGGAGGTCACCCCGGAACGGTTCCCCCTGCGCCCGGCGGACCTGTGGCGCTACCGGGAGCTGCTGCCGGTCGCCGACCCGCGACACGTCACCACGCTGGGTGAGGGCTGGACGCCGCTGCTGCGCACCCCTGACTACGGCGCGGAGATCGGCATCCCGGACCTCATGGTCAAGGACGAAGGGCTCACGCCCACCGGCTCGTTCAAGGCCCGGGGTGCGGCGGTCGGCGTCAGCCGGGCCCGCGAGCTGGGCGTCGAGCGGATCGCCATGCCGACCAACGGCAACGCCGGGGCGGCCTGGGCGACGTACGCGGCCCGGGCCGGCATGGGCGCCACGATCGTCATGCCGCTGGACGCGCCGACCATCTGCCGGCGCGAGTGCGTGGCCGCGGGCGCCGACCTGCGGCTGGTGGACGGGCTGATCAGTGACGCCGGCCGGCGCGTGGCCGAGTTGGTCGCCGGGTCCGGCGGCGCGATCTTCGACGCGGGCACGCTGCGCGAGCCGTACCGGCTCGAGGGCAAGAAGACCATGGGGTACGAGATCGTCGAGCAGCTCGGCTGGCAGGTGCCCGATGTGATCATCTACCCGACCGGCGGCGGGGTCGGCCTGATCGGCATCCACAAGGCGCTGCACGAGCTGCGTGAGCTGGGCTGGGTCGAGGACAAGCTGCCCCGACTGGTGGCGGTGCAGTCCACGGGCTGCGCGCCGATCGTCCGGGCGTTCGCCGCGGGCGAGGAGCGGGCGCAGCCCTGGGAGAATGCGCAGACCGTCGCGTTCGGCATCACCGTGCCGGCCCCGCTCGGCGACGAACTGATCCTGACCGCGCTGCGCGAGAGCGCCGGCACCGCGGTGGCGGTGACCGACGAGGAGATCCTCGGCGACCTGCGGGACTTCGCCGCCCGGGAGGGGCTGCTGCTCTGCCCGGAGGGAGCGGCCTGCCTGACCGCCGCCCGCCAGCTGCGCGCCGGCGGCTGGATCCGGGCCGGCGAGCGGGTGGTCGTGCTCAACACCGGCGCCGGCCTCAAGTACCCGGAGACGGTGGACGTCAGCGACCTGCCGGTGCTGCCGGCCTGACCGTCGCCGCGACGCTCGCCCACCGTGGGTGTGCTCATTCGGAGGGGGGGTCGGTGAGCCGCCAGGCGGCGGAGACCAGGCCGATGTGGGAGATCGCCTGCGGGGTGTTGCCGAGCTGCGCGCCGGTGGCCAGGTCGATCTGCTCGCTGAGCAGCCCGACGTCGTTGGCGTGGCCGATCACCCGCTCGAAGAGCGCCTCGGCACGATCCCGCTCGCCGGCCATCGCCAGGCACTCCACCAGCCAGAACGAACAGGGCAGGAAGCCCGCCGGGTCGCTGTCCCAGCGGCGGACCAGGCCGTCCTCGGTGCTCAGCTCACGCTCGATCACCTCGATGGTGGAGCGCATCCGCGGTTCGCTGGCCGGTAGGAACTGCACCACCGGCAGGTACAGCGCCGAGGCGTCCAGCTCGGGCGAGCCGAAGGCACCGGCGAATGCGCCGATGCGCTCGTTCCAGCCCTCGCGCAGGATGGTGGCCCGGATCTCGTCGCGGATCGCCGCCCAGCGGCGCGGGTCTGCCCGATCGCCCAGTCGGGGGGCCAGCCCCACCGCGCGATTCATCGTCGCCCAGCAGAACACCTTCGACGACAGGTAGTGCCGCTCGACGTCACGGCTCTCCCATGCGCCGTGGTCGGGCAGGTGCCAGGTGTCGGCCACCTGCTCGGTCAGCCCGAGGACCATCTCCTGCAGTTCGTCATCGAAGGTGTCGCCGAGGTAGTGGCGCATCCGCCAGACCGCTGAGAGCACCTCGCCGGGCACGTCGAGCTGCCGCTGCCGCCAGGCTTCGTTGCCGAACCGCACGGGCCGGCTGTCCAGGTAGCCGCGCAGGTGCGGCGCCTCGTGCTCGGAGATGTCCCGCTCCCCCTCCAGGCCGAAGAGCACCGGCACCGGTTCCTCGCCCACCCGCCCGACGGACCGGGTCACCCAGTCGAAGAGGCGGGACACCTCATGCGGGCAGGCCGCCACCCAGAAGGCGCGAATGGTCAGCGCGAAGTCGCGCAGCCAGCAGTAGCGGTAGTCGTAGTTGCGGTCACCGCCGATCTCTTCCGGCAACGACGTGGTGAGCGCCGCGGCGACCGCGCCGCTACGGGTGTACGTCAGGCCGGTGAGCACGGTGGCGCTGTGCCGGACCAGGTCCGGGTAGCGGCCGGCGTACGCGTGGGTCCCCCGGTACGCCTCCCACGCCCGCACCGTGTCGGCGAGCGCGGTCGTCGGGTCCAGCCGCACCGGCGGGTCGCCGTACGCCCGGCCGTAGGCGAGGTCGAAGCCGATCACCTGTCCGGCGGCGACCTCGAACTCCTGGCGGACCCGGTCCCGCTCGGCGCGCAACGACAGCCCGTCGGCGTGCAGGCTGAGCGCCACCGCGCCCCCGCGGGCGAGCACCGTGCCGTCCGGCTGGTCGTGCAGGTACGGGGTGATCAGGCCGTGGTCGGGTCGGGGGCGGAAGTCGAGCCCCATCCGGACCCGACCGCTGAGCCCCTCGACCACGCGCAGCAGCACCGCCGGGGAGTTCATGCCGAGGTCGTGCGCGCGGGCGCCCGCCTCGGCGGCGAGCGCGTCGGTGACCGCCACGCTGCCGTGCGGGGTGTGGTGCACGGTGCGCAGCACCAGGGTGTCCGGGTGGTACGCGCGCTCCGACCGGTGCCCGGGCCCGCCCACGCCGACCGGCGCCAGCCGGTAGTGCCCGGCGCCCGGGTCGAGCAGCCGGGCGAACACCGCGGAGCTGTCGATCCGATCGGGGCACCACCAGTCGATGGAGCCGTCCCGGCCGACCAGGGCGCCCGAGCGGCAGTCGGAGAGGAATCCGTAGTCGGAGATCGCCGGCTGCTCCACCCGCTGCGGGTACCCCGATCGGCCCGGATCAGACCGGCGCCGTGCCGGCGCCCGTCACCGCGGCGGCTCGTCCTCGCCGGCGGCCTCCGCGGCGTCCGCCTCCTGCTTCGTCCGGTGCACCGCCTGGTCGGCGTGCTCGGGCGGGCCGTACACGGTGTAGAGGACCAGCGGGTTGGGGCCGGTGTTGACGAAGTTGTGCTTCGTGCCGGCCGGCACCACCACCAGGTCGCCCTGGACGACCTCCCGCTTCTCCCCCGCCACGCGGGCCTCGCCGGTGCCGCTCACGAAGGTCAGGATCTGGTCGATTCCCTCATGCACCTCCTCGCCGATCTCGCCGCCCGGCGGAATCGTCATGATCACCAACTGGGTGTGCTCTCCGGTCCACAGCACGCGCCGGAAGTCGGGGCTCTTCTCGGCGACGGTCGCGATCGTGAAATGCTCCATGTCGCGCCCATACCCGCTACGGCGGCGCGCCACGCCGGGACTCGCAGATGGTGGAATTCGCCACTCGCCGGAGGTTTGGATCCGTGGCGGGCGGGGATCGACAAGGCTGACCGGAACTTTCCGGTCGAGCCAGGTCCCCGCTGGCGTACTGCCGCACGGCTGCGATGGTGGGAGACGGCCAGAGCGCGGCGACGTTCCGACTGAGGTCGGGCGGCGCCGTGCGCTCGTGTGCGTGCCCGGTCGACCCTCAGGCCAGCACCGCGAGGTGGAACGGGCGATCCGCGGCCGTGCCGTCGCTGGCGAAGGTCTCCACGAAGACCCCGTTCGCGATGCCCGTCCGCCCGGCCACGGAGATCTCCCCCGCGGGCCCGACACCCGCGCTGCCCGGCAGCCCGAGGGTGCCGACATATCCGGCGGCCGACACGTCCTGGTCGAAGATCACCTGGTACATCCCGGTGGAGAGCCGGTTGGCGGTCGCGACGCCGAGCCCTCGGATGAGGGTGCCGTTGGCGTTGACGACGGCGAAGAGCATCCGCGCGGACGCCGGCAGGCCGACGCTCGCGCAGGTCGTCACCTCGTCGTCGGCGCGGACGGCATCGCCCTCCTCCGGTGCGGGCTGGGCCGCCGCCCCTCGCCGGGATCTCGAGCTGGGCATCGTGCGGTCCTCCCTGCTGGCCGGGCGGGCCGGGCAGCGATGGTGCAGTGGTGCGGCGAGAGGGAACGGCGGTGATCGCACCCCCTGTCATCGAAGCTAGGTCGACACTGCCGCCGGCAACCAGTCGCAGCACTGTCCGATCATGGACAAATGTCGATATTGCGAACGCAGCTCACCTCGCCTGACCTGGGGCGGAGTCAGTCGTCCTCGACGGAGACCGGCTCGCCACCGAGGCAGCGCACCTGCAGTTCATGCTTCCCCGCGGCCCCCTCGAAGCGGACCTCGACGTCGTCGTCCGGGCCCCGGTCGACGTCACGCACGCGGAAGCCCTGCGCGGGGGCCCAGGACACCAGTCGTACGCCCGCGGGGGTGCACTCGGCCACCGCGGTGCCCCCGGCGGTCGCGAAGCTCCGCCGCGCCCCCGCGGTGACCGACGGCGACGCGGCCGAGGGCGAGGCGGTGGCCGGCGGGCCGCCGGTCGTCGGCGCGGGGGCCGACGCAGACGGCAACGGGTCGGCCTCGAGCGCGCGGGCGATCTCCTCCTCGCTGCGCACCCCGCCCGGCGTCCCGGTGATGCTCTCCCCGACCAGCCGGATCGCCCCCAGCCCGATCAGGGTGGCGACGGCGGCGGTGGCCAGCCACCCGGCGGCGACGAGGAGCGAACGGCGGCGCATCCTCCGAGTGTCCCCGAGCGGAGGTTGGCGCCGGCACAGCGGGACGCTAAGGGACGGTTAACGCAGCTCGTCCCCACCGCCGGCAGTGGTTAGCCTTCGAGGGTGGCTCGCCTGCTGCTCATCGAGGACGACCTGACGATCCGCACGCCGCTGATCCGGGCGCTGCGCGAGCGCGGGCACGCGGTCGCCGCCGCCTCGACCGCCATGGCCGGGCTGCGCGACGCCCTCGACGACCGGCCCGACCTGGTCGTGCTGGACCTGGGACTGCCCGATCTGGACGGCCGGGAACTGCTGCGGATGCTGCGCGCGGTCAGCTCCGTGCCGGTCATCGTGGCCACCGCCCGCGACGACGAGACCGAGATCGTCCGGGTGCTCGACGCCGGGGCCGACGACTACGTGGTCAAGCCGTTCACCGCCGCGCAGCTCGACGCGCGGGCCCGCGCGGTGCTCCGCCGTGGACCGTCCGGCGCCGACGCCGGCGACCCGACGCTGGTGGTGGGCGCACTACGCGTCGACCCCCGCTCCCGACAGGTGACCCTCGACGGGACGCCGGTCGAGCTGACCCCGCGCGAGTTCGACCTGCTGCACCACCTGGCGGGCCGTCCCGGCCAGGTGGTCACCAAGCGGGAGCTGCTCACCGAGGTCTGGCAGATCCCGTACGGCGGGGCCGACAAGACCGTCGACGTGCACCTGTCCTGGCTGCGCCGCAAGCTGGGCGAGACCGCGCTGGACCCGCGCTACCTGCACACCGTGCGCGGCGTCGGGGTCCGGCTGGAGGCGCCGGGGGCGACCGGGTGAGGGCACGGCTGGCGCTGCTGGTGGCCGCGGTCAGTGTGCTGACCCTGCTCGCGTTCCTGGTGCCGCTGGCGCTGTTGGTGCGCACCGCGGCCGAGGACCGCGCCACCGTCCGGGCCACCGCCGACGCGCAGAGCCTCGTGCCGGTGGTGGGCACCTCCGATCCGGCGACCATCCGGCTCACCGTCGAGCAGCTGGCCGCCGATTCCGGCCGTCCGGTGAGCATCTACCTGCCGGACGGCACGGTGCTCGGCGCGCCGGTGCCGCGTACCGCGGCGGTGGCGCTGGCCGCGCGGGGACAGAGCCTGACCGGAGAGTCGGCGGCCGGCCGGGAGGTGGTCATCGCCGTGCAGGGCCGGCCGGACGGCACCGGCGTGATCCGGGTCGAGGTGCCCCGGGCGGAGCTGACCGCCGGCGTGACCCGCGCCTGGCTGGTGCTGGCCCTGCTGGGAGTGCTGCTGGTCCTCATCGGGCTGCTGGTCGCGGACCGGCTGGCCCGCACCCTGGTCCGGCCGATCGACGCGCTCTCCGCGGTGTCGCACCGGCTCGCCAACGCCGAACTGGACGCCCGGGTCACCCCGTCCGGGCCCGCCGAGCTGCGCGAGGTGGCCGGGGCGCTCAACCACCTGGCCGGCCGGATCCAGGTGCTGCTGGTACAGGAACGCGAGCAGGTCGCCGACCTGTCCCACCAGCTGCGGACCCCGTTGACAGCGCTGCGCCTGGAGGCGGAGTCACTGCGCGACCCCCAGGACGCGGCCCGGGTCACCGCCGCGGTAGACGGGGTGGAACGGGCGGTCACCGGCCTGATCCGGCAGGCCAGGTGGCGATCGCCGGCCGCCGAGCGGGTCGCCGCGGACGCGGCCGGCATCGTCGGCGAGCGGGTTGCGTTCTGGTCGGTGCTCGCCGAGGACACCGGCCGCGCGGTGACGCTCGACCTGGCGCCGGGGCCGTTCCCGGTCGGCGTGCCCGCCGACGAACTGGCGGCCGCGGTGGACGCGCTGCTCGGCAACGTCTTCGCCCACACCCCCGACGGCACGCCGTTCACCGTCCGGCTGGCCCTCGACGACGGTCAGGTCGTGCTGACCGTGGCAGACCAGGGGCCGGGGATGCCCGCCGACGCGGTCCGCCGGGGCGCCAGCGCGGCCGGCTCGACCGGCCTCGGCCTGGACATCGCCCGCCGGGCGGCGCAGGCCGCGGGCGGCCGGCTCGAGCTGCACACCGGCTCCGGCGGCGGGGCCCAGGTGCTGCTGCGACTCGGCCCGCCGGCGGCTTAACCCCGCTTTAGGGTCCGCACAGCGCGGTGCTATCCCCGCGCAACCGATCCTCGGAAGCGACAACCGAGGAGAGGTGGAGATCATGAGACGCAGTGCGATGATCCTGGCGTCGGCGGGCGGCGCCGCCGTGCTGGCGGTGGCCGGGGTGGCGGTCGGCGTCAGCGCCGCCGACGGGGACCGTGCCCGGGGCACCACCCTGGCCGCCGCCACCGCCGACCCGACCGCGCCGGGCACGCCGGACGACAGCGCCACCAGCGGCACACCCGACGACAGCGCCACCGGCGGCACACCCGGCGACAGCGCGACGACCGGCACGCCGAGCGGCGCCCCGACGACCGGCGGCAGCTCGACCCAGCCCACCGGGCCGGGCGGCGACCGCGTCGACCAGCAGCAGGCCGGTGAGATCGCATTGGCGCGGGCCGGTGGCGGCCGGATCGTCGAGATCGAGGCCGAGCAGGAGCACAGCCGTCCGGTGTGGAGCGTGGAAGTCGTGGCCGGCGGCACCGAGCACGACATCGACGTCGACCGGGAGACCGGCGCCGTTCTCCGGGCGGAGCAGGAGGACGCGGACGACGACGATGACGACGGCCGGCACGACGGTCGCGGCGACGACGATGACGACGACCACGGCGACGACGACTGAGCCGGCACGGTCACCGCGCCCCTGGCTCGCGGCGCGGGACGTTCCGCCCCGGTCCTCCGGAACAGGAGGACCGGGGCGGACAACGGGCGGACGGCGGCCCACCCCTCGCTGCACCCAACGCATTGCCGCACCTGGCGTGCGGGTCTGCTGCACACGTCCTTTGGAGCTGATGTCGTCAACGACTCACCCTGGCTGCCACATGGCGCTCCAGAGCGCCGGGACGGCCGTCCGGGTGCGCGACGACGACCGCTGCGCGGCCTCCGGCGGCCAACCGCTGGCGGTGCCCTGTCGCGCTCCCACGCCTGATGTCGAATCCGACTCAGCTCGAAAGGATCCGCGAAGAAAGCCAGCGCCCGCTCCGGACGACTCGACGAACGGGCGGGCCACACCGGGGCGGGCCTACGGCGGGGCGGGCCACACCGGAGGCGGGCCTACGCCGGGGGCGGGCCTACACCGGAGGCAGGCCTACACCGGAGGCAGGCCTACACCGGAGGCAGGCCTACACCGGAGGCAGGCCTACACCGGGGGCGGGCCTTCCGGGGGCAGGCCTACACCGGGGGCAGGCCACACCGGGGCGGGCCATACCGGGGGCAGGCCTGCCCGGGGCAGGCCCGCCGGGGCGGACCGGGCGGGTCAGCGGTGCAGCCAGGCGAGCAGGTCCGGCGGGGCGAGGCCGGCGACCCGGGCGTCGTAGCGGGCCCGGCCCGCCTCGTCGAGCAGCTCCCACCCCTGCCCCGAACGACCGGCACGGAAGAATGCCTGGCGGTCCTTCAACACGCCGGCCGGGTCCGGGGCCAGTCGTTCGGCCCGCTGCCGCATCCGGCGGAAGGTGGCCGCCTCGACCAGCGCCGGCCAACGTTCCTCGGGTACGGCGAGGCCGAGTCGGTCGGCGAGCCTGCGCATCTCCCCGGCCAGGTCCGCCGAGAGGTCGGCATAGTGCACGAGCACCACGTTCGGGTCGTGCCGGCGGGCCCAGGCGTCGCGCAGGTGCCACATCACCCCGGGCAGCGCGTCCAGCTCCGTACGGGGATCGACCTCCCGGCCGACCCAGCGGGCCAACCACCGGTCGACCGGCAGCGGCGGGGCCGAGGGCTGCTGCGGCGCCGGCCGCCCGGTCAGCTCGCGCATCCGGTCGCGGTCCAGGTTGCGGGCCTGGTGATACAGGGAGACCGCCATGTCGAGCGGGTGCCGGGCGACCACGACGTAGCTGACCCGGGGGTCGAGCGGGATCCCGTCCAGCGGCGTGTGCGTCTTGACGAACCGGCGGTGCGGCTGGGCGGCGAGCCGGCGGAACACCTCTTCGCGTGGCTCGACCAGCCAGTCCAGCCAGGGCGAGAGCGCCGGCAACGGCGCCGGCAGTTCCGGGGTGCCCAGCACCAACAGCGCGCAGATCATCTGCATCCAGGTGGTGCCGCTCTTGGACCGGGTGCTGATCACGATGTCACCGGCGCGGAACGGGAATCCACGCCACCGGGCACTGTCCTCGTCGTCGGACCGGTAGCGGTACGGGGCGTTGGGCATCCGGCGATCGTAGGCCCCGGGTGACCGTCGTCCGACCCGTTTTCCAGGCCCGATCGGCCCTGTGACGTATGGGAATGCCTGGCTAACCTGAAGTATGGTGCCCGCCCACGGGGGCCGGGCGGCGGAACCGGTCTACCGCCCCATCCTCGCCATTCGGCGGGGTGAGCTGGAGGCGTTGTCCCACCTCGACGCCACCACCGCCCCGCTGGTCGCGCCGATCCTCGACGTCGACACCCTCGACCGGACCACATCGGACTCTCTCGCGCGGCTGCCGGCCGGGCTGATGCCGGCCGTCGACGTCACCGCGCTGCCGGAGGCGCCGGAGAGCGAACTGGTCCGCTGGGGCGTACCGCTGATGCCGGTGATCGGGCTCGCGGAGAGCGACCGGCGGCTGGTCGCGCACGGCGCCGCGGCCCGGGCGTACGGGCGGCGGGCCCTGATCCGGGTGCGGGCGGGCCTGGACCGGACCGGCCCGGACGCGACGACCTCGGCGGTCGAGCGGATCTGGCGGTTCACCCGGCTCACGCCGGAGCAGTGCGACCTGCTGGTGGACGCGGGCGACGTGTGCTGCCTGGCGGACGTGCGACTGGCCGAGCCCCGGGCGCGCCGGCTGCTCGACTGGGCCCGGCGGTACGCCTGGCGGTCGGTGACGGTGGCGGCCGGCGGGCTGCCGCCGACCCTGTCCCGGCTGCCCACCGACGAGCCGGTCCGGCTCGACCGCTGGGACTGGCTGCTCTGGCAGCGCCTGGCCGATCTCGGTGTGGGCTACGGCGACTACGGCGTCCGTTCGGCGCAGCCCGGCACCGGGCAGCCGGGCGACCGGCTGCCCACCATGTGCTACACCACCGACGGCGGGTGGTGGATCTACCGCTGGTCGCGGCGCGGCGGGCGCGGCGACGAGCGCTTCGCGGACCTGTGCCGCACCCTGGTCTCCGCGCCGCACTGGCCGGCCGCCGGGGCGTCGTTCTCGTGGGGCGACCACGAGATCCTCCGCCGCGCCCGCCGCGTGGCCGGCGCCGGCTCGATGACCAACTGGACGGCGTGGAGCACCTCGCACCACCTCGCACAGGTGCTGGCCGCGCTGCGGCACCCGGCCCCGGTCGCCAGGCCGGAGCCGTGGCGGGTGGGGCCGGACGCGCCGGAGCGCGGCCGGCCGTCCCGATCGCCGCGCGGCGGGGAGACCCGCCGCGCCGGCTGAGCGACTAATGCTTCTCCGTGAAACCGAACTGGATGATGCCTTCGTCGTCCACGGTGGCGTCGACCGAGGCGTCGCCGAGGATCTCGACGGCGTCGGCGTCCAGGAAGATCCGGGCGCCCTGGTTGTCCACCACGTGGTCGCCCTGCACCGGTTGGGGCACCAGCTCGACGGTCAGCGAGCCCGCGGCGGCGTCGGCGGCGATACGCACCCCGCCGTCCTCGGCGACGTCCTGCTGGTTGGCGAGGTCACGGATGACCAGGACGGCGTTGTCGGTCATGGTGAGCATGGTGGAACTCCTCGTGAATTCTCTCGGATCGCGGTCGGAACGGCGCAGACCGGGATTGGCCCGCGTCCGGGGCGCACGTGGGAGGTGATCGCGGGCGACCTGGTCGCGACCGCGCCGGGGCAGGTGAAGGGGCCCCTCACGGCCTACGGTGCCCGCTGCCGGGCGATCCGTCAAATAGAGGATGGTCAGTCGAGAGCGGCGGCCGGGGCGAGCAGCGCCCGGATTTCGTGGACCGCGGCGCGGCCGGCCCGGTTGGCCCCGATGGTGCTCGCCGACGGCCCGTACCCGATCAGGTGGATGCGGGGGTCGGCGACGACGCGGGTGCCGTCCATGGTGATGCCGCCGCCCGGCGCACGCAGTCTGAGCGGGGCGAGGTGGTCGAGCGCGGCCCGGAAGCCGGTGCACCAGAGGATCACGTCGGCGGGCACGAAACGGCCGTCGGCCCAGGCGACGCCGTCCGGCGTGATCCGGTCGAACATGGGTAAGCGGTCGAGCACGCCCTGCTCGCGGAGGCGACGCACCTCGGGGGTCACCGGCAGACCGGTCACGCCGACCACGCTGCTCGGTGGGCGTCCGGTGCGGACCCGCTCCTCGACCAGGGCGACGGCGGCCCGGGCGTGCTCCGGGCCGAACTCGATGTCCCGGAAGTCCGGCGGCCGCCGGCTCACCCAGGTCGTGTCGGCGGCGACCGCGGAGATCTCGCCGAGCAGTTGCACGGCGGAGGTGCCGGCGCCGACCACCACGACCCGCCGGCCGGCGAACTCGTCCGGGCCCCGGTAGTCGGCGGTGTGCAGCTGGCGACCCCGGAACGACGAGCGGCCGGGATAGTGCGGCCAGAACGGCCGGCTCCACGTGCCGGTGGCGTTGATCAGGGCGCGGGTGGTCCAGCTGCCCTGGTCCGTGCGGATGTCCAGCCGGCCGTCGGGCAGCGAGTGCACTCTTCGGACCTGGACCGGTCGCCGCACCGCCAGGCCGAACTCCCGCTCGTACGCGGCGAAGTAGTCACTCACCACCTGGGCGGCCCGCTGGTCGGGCGAGGCGGCGGGGAAGGGCATCGCGGGTAGGTCGTGGAAGCCGTGCACCCGGTCCATGGTCAGGGTGGGCCAGCGGTGCCGCCAGGCGCCGCCCGGGCCGTCGTCGGCGTCGAGGATGGCGAAGCCCGTTTCGGGGGTGAGGCCGGTCCGGCGCAGGTGGTATCCGGCGGAGAGGCCGGCCTGGCCGGCGCCGATCACGACCACGTCGACCGAGCGGCTGTCCATGACCGGTCCAACACTGGGCGCGCGCCCGCTGTGCCCTCCCGGGGCGTCTCGCCGGTCACAGCCCACCGGCGAGCTAGCTGGTCTTTTTACTCGCTTGCGGCCGCTTTGTCCCTAGGCTGACCCCATGACAGACGTCCGCCGCTACATCGCCGAGTTCCTCGGCACTCTCCTGCTGGTCTTCTTCGGCGTGGGCAGCGCGATCGCGGCCCGGGTCCAGGGCGGTGTGGTGGTGGTGGCGCTCGCCTTCGGACTGGTCCTGATCGCGCTGGTCTACACGATCGGCCCGCTGTCGGGCAGCCACGTGAACCCGGCGGTCACCCTCGGGGTGCTGATCTCCGGCAAGATCTCGGTGATCGGCGCGGTCGCCTACTGGGTCGCGCAGGTCCTCGGGGGCATCGTGGGCGCGTTCCTGCTCTGGGCGCTGACGCGCTGGGGTGACGTCGTGGACCAGACCGGCGCGCTCGGCAGCAACGGTTACGGCGCGCACATCAACCGGGGTGGGGCCGCCCTGCTGGAGACCGTCCTGACCTTCCTGTTCGTGCTGGTCGTGCTGGTCGCGGGCACTCGCGCCGACCACGCCGCCGTCTCCGGCGTGGCGATCGGGCTGGCGCTCGCCGCGACGCAGCTGGTCGGCACCACCCTGGACGGCGCCTCGGTCAACCCGGCCCGGTCCATCGGCCCGGCCCTCTTCGAGGGCGGCGTGGCCCTGCGGCAACTGTGGGTGTTCATCGTCTTCCCACTGCTCGGCGGGGCGCTGGCCGCGCTGGTGGCACCGTTGATCATCCGGAAGGACGGGCGGTACTGGGGCGGCGAGGAGCAGCCACCGACGCCCGGCCCGGAGGCGCGTCCGATCTGACGCCGTCGCCCACCACGGCCGTACGGCAAAAACCTTCGACTCTGGCTCTTCACTGGCGATTATCTCCGTGACACGATCGGCGCATGCATCGTCGTCTCTTCCCTCGGACGCTGGCGCTGGTGGCGCTGGTGGCCGCAGCCGCCACCGCCGGCGCGCCCGGCGCCACCGCCGAGGCTCCGGCCCCCGCGGTGACCCGCCTCCACGCGACCATCGACGCGATCCTCGCCGACTCCCGACTCGCCGGGGCGCAGGCCTCCGTGGTCGTGGTGGACACCGCGACCGGCCAGACCCTGTACGACCGCAACGGCGACCGCCGCCTGGTGCCGGCCTCCAACACCAAGCTGCTCACCTCCACCGCGGCCATGGCGCTGCTCGGGCCGGACCACCGGTTCACCACCGATGTGCGCAGCAGCGGCAAGCGGCGCGCCGGGCTGCTCGCCGGCGACCTCTACCTGCGCGGCGGCGGCGACCCGACCATGCTGGCGAAGGACTACGACGCGCTCGCCGCACAGGTGGCGGCCGGCGGCGTGCGGGTCGTCACCGGCGATCTCGTGGCCGACGACACCCGCTACGACCGGACCCGCCTCGGGCCGGACTGGACCTGGGACGACGAGCCCTACTACTACGCCGCGCAGGTCTCCGCGCTGACCGTCGCGCCGGACACCGACTACGACGCCGGCACGGTCATCGTCCACGCGGCTCCCGGCAAGGCTGGCGCCCCGCCGGTCATCACCACCACCCCCGCCACCGGCTACCTGCGGTTCGACAACCGCGCCCGGACGGTGGCCGGCGGCGAGACGTCGATCTCCTTCGAGCGCGAGCACGGCGGCAACACCGTCGTGGTCACCGGCCAGATCGCGGTGGGCGACGAGCCGGCGAGCGACTGGGTGACGGTCTGGGAGCCGACCGGCTACGCCGCCGACGTGTTCCGGGCGGCGCTGCGCCGGCACGGCGTCACGGTGCTCGGCCGGACCACGGTGGGCACGCCCGCCCCCACCGGGGCGGCCACCCTGGCCCGGCACGACTCGATGCCCCTGGCCGAGCTGATGGTGCCGTTCCTCAAGCTGTCCAACAACGGGCACGCCGAGGTGCTGACCAAGGAGATCGGGCGGGTGCGCTCCGGTTCGGGCACCTGGTCGGCCGGGCTCACCGCGATCAGCGGCTACGTCGCCGAGGCCGGCATGGACACCGGCACGCTGCGCCAGCGGGACGGGTCGGGGCTCTCCCGCCGGAACCTGATCCCGGCCGGTGAATTCGTGGACCTGCTCGCCGCCGTCCGCGGCCAGCCGTGGTTCGACACCTGGTACGCGGCGCTGCCGATCGCCGGCGAGCCCGAGCGCTTCGTCGGCGGCACGCTGCGCAGCCGGATGCTGGGCACCCCGGCGGCCGGGAACGTGCACGCCAAGACCGGCAGCCTCACCGGCGTCTCCGGCCTCTCCGGCTACGCCACCGACGCCGACGGCCGGGTGCTGGCGTTCTCCATCCTGCTGAACAACTACCTGGCCTCGTCGGTCAAGGGGTTGGAGGACCAGATCGCCGTCGCGCTCGCCACGTACAGCGAGACGAGCGGGGCCACGGCGCGGGTGGCGCCGGCCGCGGAGCCCGACCGCACCGGAGCGCCCGACGGGCTGGAGTGCTCCTGGGTCAAGCCGATCGCCTGCTGAGCCGCGGGGCCGGGCTCGCGGCTCCCGCCGGCGGCGGAGCCGCGAGCCCGCCGCTCAGGCACGCGGGCGGCTCGGCACCGGGGCAGCCGGATCGCCGCGTTCGATGAGCGCGGCGATGTCGGCATCCCGCAGCCCGCGCAGCGCCAGCACTTGGGTCCCCCAGCGGTGCAGCCGGCACGGGTGTGGACTCGCGTCGTTGCGGCAGACCGTCCCGCCCGACCAACTCCGCGGCGCGTGCACCACCACCGCCCGCACCGCGAACTGGGCGTCCTCACCTGTCACATAGGGCGGTAGCGGGATCTCCCGGAGCACGTCACCGGACGGCTCCGCGGCAGCGGCGGCCGCGGAGCCGGCACGGGCGCGGCGGGCTGTGCTGCTGCTCATCTGCGGGCCTCCATACAGGACGGTCGGACCGGGACAGCAGAAAGTTACGCCGACGTGGACGGGCGGCGACGGACAAACTGTCCCGGCGCCGCCCAACCGATCCGGCCCCGGTCAGGCGCGCTCCAGCACCACCACCGGGATCTCCCGGTCGGTCTTGGTCTGGTACTCGTCGTACGCCGGCCAGATACCGGCCATCGTCGCCCACATCCGGGGCTTCTCCTCCGGCGTGGCCGGACGCGCCCGGGCGGTGAACCGCTCGCCTTCGACCTGCACCTCCGCGTGCGGGTCCGCGAGCAGGTTGAGGAACCAGGCCGGATGCTCCGGGGCGCCGCCCTGCGAGGCGACGACCAGGTAGCGGTCCTCGTCCCGGCCGTAGATCAGGGCGGTGCGGCGCAGCTTTCCGCTGTGCCGGCCGCGAGTGGTCAGCAGCAGCGTGAACACCCCGGGCCGCCACTCGTGGCCGTCGGCGCCGTCGGTCTCCAGGTAACGGCGGATGTGGTCGGCGACCCAACCCGTGGGGCTGTCCAGAACCTGTTCACTGGAGGTCATCGCTGCGCTCCTTGAGAGATCTCTCGGTCGTCGCGCCCACGCTACTCCGGCGCGCCCCCGCCGGCCGGGCGAACGCGACGCCCCACCCGCGCCGGGCGGACGGGGCGGCCACGCCGGGCCGGCGCGGCGGACCCGGCGATCAGCGCAGGGCGACGGCCTGGAGGCCGACGTTGCCGCAGTCTCGGCTGAAGACCGCCTCGGTGGTCCAGGTGATGAGCAGCCGGGCTCCCTCGGGGGCGCGGAACCGCAGGGTGAACTCGGCGCTGCGGCTGGTGTGCGGGTCCTCCATCCGCACCGTCGTGGTCGGACCGCCCACCGACAGCCGCGCCTCCAGACGGGCCCGCGCCATCCAGAGCCCCGCGTAGAGCCGTACGGTGCGCAACTCGCCGCTGGCGGCGACCGCCAGCGCGAAGCCGCTGCCGGTGCCGCAGGTGTAGACGCCGTTCGGGGTGCCGTCGACCGTGCGTTCCCGCGTGCCGTCCCGCCAGCTGAAGATTTCCTGGTTGCCGTCCCAGCCGCCGCGTGCGCCGCTGCCACCCTCGTCGACGATCTCGCCGGACCCGTCCCGCTTGCGGACGATCGACTCGCCGCCGCGCAGCCCCCAGTGCACCCAGTCCCGGGGCCCGGCGGCGGTCAGGTCGACCTCGGCGGGGATGTCGCCCTGGGTGACGGTGAGCAGCGGGGGCGCGGGCGCGTTCGGCGTGGGCGGCGTGGCCGACGGGCTGGGCGCGAGGGTGGGTTGGCGCTGCCGCGGCTGCAGCCCGGGCGTGGCCGGCCCGGTGTCGCTCCGGTTCGCCTCGATCGCCGGGAAGCCGGTCGAGCGGCCGGCCCCGGCGGGCAACCCGCCGGGCAGCGCCGGGTCGGACTCCGGACGGGTGCCGACGTACGCGAGCAGCGCGGTCAGGCTGGCCAGCAGGGCGAGCCCGGCGGCCGCCAGGCGGCGCTGCCCGAGCGGGGCCGGCCACCGCCGCAGCGCGGCGCGGGCCCGGGCCGGCAGCGGGACGGTCGACCGGTGCCGGGGCGGTGTGGTGGCGGCCCGGTGACCGGCTCCCCCGCCGGACCTGCCCGTGCCCGCCCGGCTGAAGTCGTCCTCCGCCACCGGCCCTCCGCTCCGCACCGGACGGTCCGGCCCGGTGGCGCGCGTCGTCCGCGGAGGGTTCGCCCCCGCGCGGTTTCGCTCGGATCCACCAGAACCGGACGGTCGACGTGTCCAGTCTGTCAGCGCACCGTAGCGGACATCGACCGGAAGCGGAATCGAGGTCCCTCGCGTCGACGGGGCGGGCGGACCTCGGCGCCGTCAGCGCCGCTCGCGGCGGCGCAGGCCACGACCCGGATGCCAGCTCTCGATCACCAGGTGGTCCGGCGGGTCACCGACCCGGGTCAGTACCACCTCGGTCAGTTCGATCCGGAATCGGTGCGAGCCGTTCTCGCCGGGCGGCTCCTCGTGCGCGATGCCGCTGATCTTCGCGTCGCCGTCCCAGGCGGCCGGATCGTCCGGCGGCGCGTCCTCGGTCGGGCAGTGCAGCGACACCCGCGGGTCGCGGCGCAGGTCCTGCGCCTTCAGCGCGCCGGCCATGCTGCCCAGTCGCAGCTGGTCCGCGCCGAACTCGAACTCGGTGCCACTGATCCGCGGCGCGCCGTCCCGGCGCAGCGTCGCCATCGTGCCGTGCTTGCGCACCGCGAAGCGGGCGCGTACGCGCGCGGCGAACTCGGGTTGCTCGTCGACGAGGTCTGACCACCATGCCATGTCAACCACGATGGCAGCGAAACCTGACAACCGGTGTCGGCTTTCCTCGACCGACTCTCAACCGACCTCGAAGCCGAGCGCCCGAGCGATCAGCACCGCCTGTTCCGGGTCGATGATCGCGCCGGCCCGCTCCACTCCCAGCGGGTCGAGCCCGGTGAGGTCGCTGCCGCGCAGGTCCGCGCCGCCGAGGCGGGCGGCGTGCAGTTGGGCGGCGGCGAGGTCGACGCCGGTCACGGTGGCGCCGGTGAGGTTGGCCCCGGTGAGATCGACCTCGCGCATCCGCACGTCGGTGAGGCGGACGCCCCGCAGGTCGGCGCCGGCCAGGCCGACGAAGGACCAGTCGCCGCCGGTGACGGTCAGCGGGCGCAGGTCGCACTGGTCGAAGGTGCTGCCGACCAGCTTGCAGCCGGTGAACTCGGCCTCGAAGAAGTTGCCGCGCTTGAAGGTGCAGCGGGTGAAGGCCGAGTCGGTGTGTTGGGAGGCGTTGAACCGGACGTTGCCGAAGGTGCACTCGGTGAAGACCGCGCCACGGGTGACGGCCTCGGTGAGGTCGACGTGGAAGAACTCGCAGCGGGCGAAGTGCCGGTCGACCAGCTCATCGCCGTACCAGTCCTCGTCGCGGAAGGTGGTGTCCTCGGTCAGCTCCGGCATCCGGCCAGGGTAGTGGCCGGCACCGACAGGTGGGCCCTTCCGGTCCGGGCGGACCGACGAGTAGGTTCGGCGACGTGAGCGTGGCACGGAGCATCGACCCGGACCAGATCGGCTTCGACCCGGCGCGGCTGGCGCGGATCGACGAGCACTTCGGCAGGTACGTCGACGACGGCCGGCTCGCCGGCTGGCAGGCGGTGGTCACCCGGCGCGGGGAGGTGGTCCACTCCACGACGTACGGGCTGCGGGATCTGGAGGCCGGCGCGCCGGTCGAGCCGGACACCCTGTGGCGGATCTACTCGATGACCAAGCCGGTCACCTCCGTCGCGGCGATGATGCTCTGGGAGGAGGGCCGGTTCGAGCTGACCGACGAGATCAGCCGCTGGCTGCCCGAGTTCGCCGACCTGCGGGTCTACTCCAAGGGCTCGACGCTCAAGCCGTACACGGTGCCGGCCGTGGAGCCGATCCGGGTCTGGCACCTGCTCACCCACACCTCCGGCCTGACGTACGGCTTCATGCAGACCTCGGTGGTCGACGGCCTCTACCGGGCCGCCGGCTACGACCTGTACCCGCCGGCGGACGTCGACCTCGCCACCGCCTCGCGGGCCTTCGGCCAGCTGCCGCTGCTCTTCCAGCCCGGCACCGCCTGGGGCTACTCCGTCGCCACGGACGTGCTGGGCCGGCTGATCGAGGTGGTCTCCGGGCAGAGCCTCGACGCCTTCTTCACCGACCGGATCTTCCGTCCGCTCGGCATGACCGACACGCACTGGTGGGTCGAGGGCGACGCCGCGGACCGGCTCGGCGCGCTCTACGCGCCGGACCCGCGCACCGGCCGCGCCTTCCGCTACGACAAGCTGGGCGCCCTGGCGTACGAGAAGCCGGCCCTGCTCTCCGGCGGCGGTGGCCTGATCTCCACCGCCGCCGACTACCACCGGTTCACCCAGATGCTGCTGCGCGGCGGCGAGCTGGACGGGGTACGCCTGCTCGGTCCGCGCACGGTGCGTTTCATGACCCGCAACCACCTGCCCGGCGGGCAGGACCTGGGCACCCTCTCCACCGGCGGGTTCGCCGAGACCACCCTCGACGGGATCGGCTTCGGGCTCGGCTTCGCCGTGGTCGACGACCCGATCCCCAGCCGGGTGCCGAGCAGCGTCGGCGAGTACTACTGGGGCGGGGTGGCGAGCACCGCTTTCTGGGTCGACCCGGCCGAGGAGGTCACCGCGCTGTTCTTCACGCAGCTCCTCCCGTCGAGCACCTACCCGATCCGGCCGCAGCTGCGCCAGCTGGTCTACTCCGCCCTGGTCGACTGACCGCACCCCGGGCGTTCTTCGGGTAACGGCACCCGCCGGCCGGCCCGGTCATAGCCTGGGGACGAGGTCACGTCCGGCGGGAGGCGGTCATGAGCAGCATCGTCGTGTTCGGCGCGGGCGGCACCGCGGGGTCCCGGGTCACCGCCGAGGCGGTCAACCGGGGGCACCGGGTCACCGCCGCCGTACGCCGCCCGGAGGCCACCTCGTACCTGCCGGCCGGCGTCCGGGTGGTGACCGGTGACGCGACCAGCGAACGGAGCGTGCGGGAGCTGGCCCCGGAGGCGGACGTGCTGGTGGTGGCCATCGGCGGCGACGGGCGCGGGCTGTGGCGGGACGCGGCCGAGACGCTGGTCGGCACGTTGCGGGGGATGCCGGATCCGCCCCGGATCATCCACCTCGGTGGCGGCTCGACCCTGCTCACCCCGAAGGGGACACGCTTCCTCGACGAGCCGGACTTCCCGGCGGAATACCGCGACTCGTCCCAGGGCCAGGCGGACGCGCTCGACTACTACCGCACCAGCGCCGACGGAGTGACCTGGACGTATGTGTCCCCGCCGCCGCTGGAGTTCCACCCGGGCGAGCGGACCGGGCACTACCGGACCGGCACCGACCAGCCGGTCACGGACGACCAGGGGCGCTCGGTGCTCACCTACGAGGACCTGGCGGTGGCCATCCTCGACGAGATCGAGAACCCCCGGCACGAGAACACCCGCTTCACCGCCGCGTACTGAGCGCGAGCCGGCGGATGCCGGGGCGCGGTCAGTCGGCCAGGCGGGCGGGGAAGCCGCCGGTGGCGATCGGCCCCCAGCGGTCGATGGTGACCCGGATCAGGGACTTGCCCTGCCGCACCATCGCCGCGCGGTACTCGTCCCAGTCCGGGTGCTCGCCGGAGATGCAGCGGAAGTACTCCACCAGCGGCTCGATCGCCTCGGGCAGGTCCAGCACCTCGGCGGTGCCGTCGAGCTGCACCCAGGGCCCGTCCCACTCGTCGGAGAGCACACAGGCCGACACCCGCGGGTCGCGGCGGACGTTGGTCGCCTTGGCCCGCTCCGGGTAGGTGGAGATCACCAACCGGCCGGCGGTGTCGACGCCCGCGGTGACCGGCGAGGCCTGCGGGCGGCCGTCCGCCCGCGTGGTCATCAGGACCACCCGGTGCCGGGGCCGGAGGAACTCGACCAGGCCGGCCCGGTCGATCTTGGTGTTCGTCGCGATGCTGCGTGCCACGGCTCGTTTCTACCAGGGCCGGTCGCCGGGGCGTCCGGGGGTCAACGAGGGCGGGGGGTGAGGTGCTCGGCGCCCGGTTGCGCCGGCACCCGGGGCCGGGCCGAGGGCCGCCAGGCGCGGCCGTTGGCGTAGATCACCCGGAACCCGAGGTACGAGGCGAGCGGTGCCCAGTGCGCCGAGCCCATCCGCAGTTCGGCCGCGTTGTGCCGCTGTCCGTTGGCCAGCACGTCGAGGAGCACGGTTTCGAAGGCGGCCGATTCCACCCAGTCGACTTCGCGGGTAAAACCGCAGATCAGAGCCGCTCCGGTGATGTCGAGGAATTCGCGGAGCGTGGCGTCCGAGGCGCGCAGCACCGAACAGCTGCCGAAGTAGAGCCGCCGCCCCTCGCAGCGGCCGGCCATCAGTTCGGCGACCTCGGCGAGTTCCACCGAGTGCCAGTCCGTGAGGCGCAGCCGGTTCGGTTCGCCGTGCATGGCGAAGAACCCGACCCGGTGGTCGGCGTACTGCTTGAGCAGCCAGCGGTCCACGAAGTAGAAGAGCTCGTCGCGGGTGGCCGCGTCCTTGTGGATGAAACGGATCTTGCCGAGTCGTTCGAGCAGTTCGAGCGTGGGCAGCACGGACCCGCGCTCGTTGAGGTCGCGGTGCCACTGCCCCTCGACGCAGAAGACGCCTCCCCGCGCCACGTCCACCTCCGCCAGTGCGCCAGCCCGGCGCTGACGTTACCGGCCCGGCCGGGCCGGAGAACATGACCCTCGGTGGGATCGTCCGCGACGTTCCGTACGGTTTTGCGCTCTCCTTCCGGCCGACGCCGGAAATGGCTGTTTCGCAAATCAGCCGAATCCACAGCCGCTCCCCAGGAACACCAAATTATGAGGACGATTCTCGTTTCTCGCCACCAACCGCAGCGACAGGTGCGACGGTGGAAATCACGGGACGTCTCGGGCGATGTCCCGAAAGCCACCCCATTCACTCTCCTATCGGGAGGACTTCCGTGCGCGTAAACACCTTGAAGCGGGCTGCCGTCGCCTTCGCCCTGGCCCTGCCAGGCGCCGCGATCGCCGCGGTCGTCGCCGCGCCAGCGGCCCACGCCGACGGCTGCTACACATGGACCCGCAACCTCTACCAGGGGCGGTCCGGTGCGGACGTCCGCCAGCTGCAGATCCGGGTGGCCGGCTGGGCCGGCAACCGCGACATCGTGGAGAACGACGGCATCTACGGACCGAAGACCGCCGCCGCGGTCAAGCGCTTCCAGCAGGCGTACGGGCTGCGCGCGGACGGCGTCGCCGGTCCCCAGACCTACGCCAAGCTCTACGAGCTCCAGGACAACGACTGCACACCACGCCACTTCAGCTACAGCGAGATGGATGACGGCTGCGGCCGCGGCGGGTGGAGCGGGGGCCCGCTGCCGGCAGCCGAGACCCGGCAAAACGCGCTGCGCACGATGTGGAAGCTGGAGGCGCTGCGGCGCAGCCTCGGCGACAAGCCGCTCTACGTGAGCAGCGGATTCCGCAGCCGGACCTGCAACAACCAGGTCGACGGCGCCTCGGACAGCCAGCACCTCTACGGCAACGCCGCTGACGTGGTGTCGCGTACCTCGTCGCTCTGCGACGTTGCCCGCGCCGCCCGGAACAACGGCTTCAGCGGACTTTACGGGCCGGGCTACCCCGACCACGACGACCACGTGCACCTCGACTCGCGGCGGGAGAACAACCGGGACAACAGCTCCAACACGACGAGCTGGTCCGCGCCGGACTGCGGAGTCCGGTAACGACTGAGCCGGCCATCGGTTCGACGCCGGCCCGGCGCGGGTGGGGAACCCCGCGTCGGGCCGGCGTCGTCCTGCCCCGGGGGCGGCTGGAGCGGCCGTACCTCCGCTCAGCTCGCCCGGGGCCAGCGCGGCACGGCGGCGGGGGGAGCCACCGGCCGGCTGGTGCCCGCGGCGCGCACCACCGGGCGTACGCCGGACGGCACGACTCGGCTGGCCTGGTTCCGGACGTGGCCGGCGGCGCCGGCGACGGGGCCACGCGTCGGATGCGGGACCGGCCGTTCGGGGCGCACCGGACCGGTGGCGGTGAACGGGAAGGGTACGTGCACGAACGGGTTGCCGTGCCGGATCAGCGCGTCGACCTGACGGTCGTTGAGCCCGTGCGCGATCAACACCCGCCGGCCCCACCGGTGCAGCCGGCACGGGTAGCTGGCGCCGTCGTTGCGGCACAGCGGCCCGGTCGGCCACTCCTCGGCCGTGTGCACCACCACGGCCCGGACCGCGAGCCGGACGTCCTCGGGGGTCAGCGGCGCCGGCAGCGGCACCTCGCCCAGTACCCGATCGATGGGATCCGTCGACTGCTCACCGACTCGCACGGCAGACCTCCCACAGTTCGGCAGCGGTGTGGCGGGCCCGCCACACCGGCATCCTCGGGCAGTGGTACGGGGCGCGCCGACCAGAAGTTCAATCCGGGTACGCGGCGAGCAGGTCCTCCGGCGAGAGCGCCCGGACGCCGTCGGTGACCACCCCGCTGCGAGAGACCGCGACCAGCGCCAGGTCCTCATCCGCACCCGGCAGCTGAGACCGGTGCTGAAGCAGCCGACCCAGGTCATGCACGTCGAAGGGGCGGTTCTCCAACCACTTGACCGATCCCACAAAGGTGAGTCGTTTGGCGATCGGCCCTCGATCGGCACCGACGAGATCGATTTCCGGGTCGTTGGTCCGCGTCCAGTAGCCGCCAACCTCGCTCGTGCCTTCTGGCAGGTGGCCCGGCGGCAGCCGGCGCAGAGCCTCGCGCACGACCGGTTCGATTGCCCGTCCTCGCCAGGTCGTCCACGCCGAACTGATCCGGCCCAGGGTCAGGTCACCCCGCCCTCGCTCGATCTCGGACAGGTAGGGACCGAGGAACGACAGCCAGAACCGAAGGTACGGGTCGGCGACGCTGTATCGGGTCTCGCGGGACGGTCTGGTGGACAGCGGCAGCCCGACCTCCACCATCCGCTTGTCGGTCAGCAGTCGCAGCGCCCTGGTGAGTGACGCCTGCGGTAAGTCGCCCGCGGCCCGGGCGATCAGCGAGAAGGTCCGTTCCCCCGATCCGATCGACCGGAGCACCAGCCCGGCCTGGGATTGCGCCGGAAACTCGGCCGCCAACGCCCGTTCACCGCTGACGATCAACGCCGAGGTCGGGTCCGTCACCGCGTCGGCGAGATAGTCCTGCAGCATTGCGCCGGTGGGCCATTCGTCGAGGATCAGGGGCAGGCCGCCGGAGACCAGGTAAGCGTCGAACGCCTCGGCAGCCGGAAGGGCGAGCATCTGCGCGACCTCGGCGGGGCTCAGCGGCGGGATGACCATCTCGCTGGCGCGCTGGTGGAACGGGCGGCCGTATTCGTTCAACGCCTCCATCATGGCGAGGTCCGACCCCACACAGATCAGGAGGACTGGCCGCCGAGAAAGCTCCCGATCGAACACCTTCTGCAGCGTGCCCTCGAAGCCGGGGTCGCCGGCGATCAAATACGGCATCTCGTCCAGGACGACCACGCTGGGGCCGTCGGTGGGCAGCGCGGCAGCGAGCAGCGTCAGCGCGGCGTCCCAGGTGCGTGGAACCTGCGCCTGGAACAGGTGCGCGCCAGGGAGCGTCGAGCCGGCTGCCGCCTCGACGAACAACGCGAGTTCCGCACCGACCGTGGGCTGCGCCGAGGCGGTGAAAAACAGGTGAGGGATCTCGGTCCGCTCGACGAACTCCTCGACCAGGCGTGACTTGCCCACTCGACGGCGTCCCCGCATGAGCAGGGCGCGGCCGGGACGACCCGCCCGGCCACCGCCGCGCACCCGGCGCAGCATGCCGTCCAGCTGCGCCAACTCTCGTCCCCGCCCCACGAAGCCGTCCACGCAGCCACCCCTGATACTTCCAAGAATGAAACACTCAAGAATGAGTGTAACTTCATCCGTGTTCTCAGGGATACAGCCGCGGCGGCGCGGGGTCAGACCAGGCCGGCGTCGTGCACCAGCAGGGCCACCTGCACCCGGTTGTTCAGCTCCAGCCGGGTGAGCAGCCGGGACACGTACGCCTTGACGGTCGCCACGCTCATGTACAGCTCCGCGGCGATCTCGGCGTTGGTCCGGCCCTGGCCGAGCGCCACCGCGACCTCCCGCTCGCGTTCGCTGAGCGCGGCGAGCCGGCGCAGCGCACGCTCCCGCCGTGGATCGGGGCCGCCGGGGGCGGTGCCGGTGACGTGCGCGATGAGCGTGCGGGTGACCGCCGGGGAGAGGGTCGCCTCGCCGGTCGCCACCCGGCGCACCGCGCGGACGATCTCGGCGGGCGGGGTGTCCTTGAGCAGGAAGCCCGCCGCGCCGGCGCGCAGCGCCCGGAGCACCTGCTCGTCGGCGTGGAAGGTGGTCAGCACCAGTACCTCGGGCGGGTGCGGCTGGGCGCGGAGCGTCTCGGTCGCGGCCAGGCCGTCCAGCCGCGGCATCCGGATGTCCATGAGGACGACGTCCGGCCGGGTCGCGGTGACCGCGGCCTGGACCTCGCCGCCGTCCGCTGCCTCGCCCACGACCCGCAGGTCCGGCACTCCGCCGAGGATCATCGACAGGCCGGCCCGGACCAGGGGGTCGTCGTCGACGATCAGCACGCGCACCGGCTCGCCGCCGCGGGCGGGCGCGTCGCCCGGCCCGGCCGTTCCCGAGGCCGGATCGCTCGCGGCCGGCCCGGTCACGCCGGCCACGGCAGCCAGGCGGCCAGCCGGAAGTCACCGGAGTCGTCGCGCCCGTGCTCGAGCCGCCCGCCGGCCAGGGTGACCCGCTCGGCGATGCCGACGAGCCCGGTGCCGGCACCGGGCAGCGCGACGGCGTTGACTCCGCCGACCGGCCACCGGTTGCGGATCTCCACGGTGAGGCCCGCCCCCGGCCCACCCGCCAGGCCGACGGTCACCACCGCGCCCGGCGCGTGCTTGCGGGCGTTGGTCAGCCCCTCCTGCACGATCCGGTAGGCGCTGCGGCCCACCGCGGTCGGCACCGCCTCCGGGGCGGCCACCAGGTCGCTCACGTTGACCCGGACCCCGGCGGACCGGGATTCCTCGATCAACGCCGGCAGGTCGCCCAGGGTGGGCTGCGGCCGCTCCGGGTCCGCCTCGCCGTCACCCACGGCGCGCAGCACCCCGATCACCTCGCGCAGATCCTGCAGGGCGGCGTGCGCGCTGCCCCGGATCACTCCGGCCGCCTTCGCGACCTCGTCAGGGGGCGCGTCCGGGCGGAACTCCAGCGCGCCGGCGTGCAGGCTCAGCAGCGAGATCCGGTGGGCCAGCACGTCGTGCATCTCCCGGGCAATGCGGGTGCGTTCGAGGTGGCGGGCCTGCGCCACGCGCAGCTGCTGCTCCGCCTCGGCCCGCTCGGCGCGCTCGCGCAGCGACACCACCAACTGCCGGCGGGCCCGGACGAACATCCCCCAGGCCAGCACGGTCCCGCTGAGCACGACGCCGAAGGCGGTGGCCGCCCAGTAGGGCATGCTCGGCTCGGGGCGCAGGTAGCCGAACGCGAAGTTGGTGCACAGGCCGGCCGCGGTGACGGCCAGCGCGACCGCGGCGCGCCGGTGCACCACCACGGTGAAGTAGATGATCAGCAGCGGGACGGCCGCCGCCAGCGAGAACGTGGTCAGCGGCAGGCTCGCCACCGCCAGCCCGAGCGGCCAGCGCCGGCGCACCCAGAGCAGCCCGCAGCAGACCAGCCCGACCAGCGCGTCCACGACGATCATCCAGCCGTAGGGCAGCCGGGTGGCGAACTCGGGGGCGGGCGTGAGGGCGTCCAGCGTGGCGAGCAGCACCCAGCACAGCGAGATCACGAAGGCCACACCGTCCACGACCCAGTCGCGGGTGGTGCGGCGCGGGTGTGCGCGGGCCCGGTCGGCCGGCACGGTGAGCACCCCGGGCAGCAGCCAGGGGTGATCCGGCACGACGACGCTGGTCACGCGCCCATGCTAGGCAGCGGCCCGCCGCGACGACCAGCTACCAAAGTCGAGACCCGGACGTCGACCAAGGTCGGTGCGTACGCAGACCGCCGGCCGCAGCGGGCGACCGGGTGGCCCCGGCAGGCTCGACGGCATGATCAGCGTGGAGAACCTGAGCAAACGGTACGGCCGGCACCCGGCCGTCGACGACGTGTCGTTCCGCTGCGAGCCGGGCACGGTGACCGGGTTCCTCGGGCCCAACGGCGCCGGCAAGTCCACCACCCTGCGGATGATCTGCGGGCTCACCCCGCCCACCGCCGGCCGGGCGACGGTCGACGGTCGGCCCTACCGGCAGCTGGCCAACCCGGGCCGGGAGGTCGGCGTCCTGCTGGACGCCTCGGCCCAGCACGCCGGCCGGACCGGGCGGGAGGCGCTGGCCGTCGCGGCGTACACGATGGGGGTGGACCGGCGGGAGGTCGCCGCGAAGCTCGAGCAGGTCGGTCTGGACGGGACCGCCGCCAAGCGGCGGGTGCGGGCGTACTCGCTGGGCATGCGGCAGCGGCTCGGCCTGGCGCTGGCGCTGCTGGGCGACCCGCGCGTGCTGATCCTCGACGAGCCGGCCAACGGGCTGGACCCGGAGGGGATCTTCTGGATGCGCGGGCTGCTGCGCGACTTCGCCGACCGGGGCGGCACCGTGCTGCTCTCCTCCCACCTGCTGCGCGAGGTGGAGGCGGTCGCGGACCGGCTGGTGGTCATCGGGGGCGGCCGGATCGTGGCCCAGGGCGACAAGACCGAACTGCTCGCGGGCGGCGGCACGCTGGTGCGCGCCCGGGACACCGCGGCGCTGCGCCGCGCCCTCGACGTCGCCGGCCTCGCCGCGAAGGACAGCGCGGACGGGCTGCTGGTCCGCGCGGACGGCGAGACCGTCGGGCAGGCCGCCGCGACGGCCGGCGTGGTGCTGACCGAGCTGCGCCCGGCCGGCGGCGGGCTGGAACAGCTCTTCCTCACCCTCACCGCCGGTGAGCCGACCAAGGAGGCCGGACAGTGACCACCACGACCGCACCCACCGCGAGCGCCGTCGCGCCCGAGCACCGTCCGGGCGTACGCCGGCCGTCCCTGTTCCGGCTGACCGGGGTGGAGCTGCGCAAGCTCTCCGACACCCGGGCCGGGCTGTGGCTGCTGATCATCATCGGGCTGACCACCGCCGTCATCGTCGCCCTCCAGCTCATCTACGCCGACGACGCGGACCAGACCTTCGCCAACTTCTTCGTGCCGTCGCTGCTTCCGGTGGGGGTGCTGCTGCCCGTGCTGGGCATCCTCTCCATCACCAGCGAGTGGTCGCAGCGCACCGCGCTCGTCACCTACGCCCTGGTGCCCCGCCGGGAGCGGGTGGTCGCCGCGAAGCTCGGCGCGGTGGTGCTGGCGGCGCTCGCCTCGGTGCTGGCCAGTCTGGCGGTGGCCGCCGCCGGGACGCTGATCGCCGGCGCCACCGGGGACGGGGGCGGCTGGCGGTTCGACGAGACCCTGCTGCTGAACGCCGTGGTCTTCCAGGTCGCCAACATCCTGATGGGGGCCGGCTTCGGGTTGCTGCTCCTCAACACCCCGCTGGCCATCGTGACCTACCTGCTGCTCCCCACCGTCTGGTCGATCGTCGGCGAGATGGTGCCGGCGCTGCGGGAGCCGGCCGGCTGGCTGGACACCGGCCGGACGATGGAGCCGTTGTTCACCGGTGATCTGACCGGTGGGCAGTGGGGTCGGCTGGCGGTGTCGCTGCTGGTCTGGTTGGCCGTCCCCGTGGCGGCCGGGCTGATCCGGACGCTGCGCCGCGAGGTGGCCTGACCATGGACGGCGCCCCTGGCTCGCGCATCACGGTCAGCGGCGGGGCGACCGAACTGGTCGTCATGTGGGCCGGGTTCCCGCTGCTCGGCGCGGCCGCGGGCTGGCTGCTCGCGGCGGCGGCCGGCTGGGTCGCCGACCTGCCCTGGGCGCCCGCGCAGGGGCTGTTCGAGGCGCTGTCCCGGTTGCCGCAGCCGCAGGTCACCATCGGTGCCGCAGTGGTCGGCGCGGTGGCCGGCGGGCTGCTCGCCGGTGCCGGCCACGCCGAGCGGCTCACCGTCGGCGTGGACGGTGCGGGGGTCGGCCTGCGCCGCGACGGTCGGCAGCGTGACGTGGCGCGGCGGGAGGTTCGGGTCGTGTTCGTCGACGGCAAGGACCTGGTGCTGCTGGACGCGGACGGCGGCGAACTGGTCCGGGAGCGTTCGGACCTGGACCGGGACCGGCTGCGGTCGGCGTTCCGGGCCCACGGCTGGCCGTGGGCGGAGGAGGACCCGCACCGGGCGGCCTACCGGCTCTGGGTTCCCGGGCTGCCCGGGTTGCCGGTGGGGGCCGACGCGCTGCTGCGGGCGCGGCAGGACGCCCTGACCCGGGACCGGCGCGACGACGTCCGGGAGCTGCGCCGGGAGCTGGGTCGGATCGGGGTGGTGGTGCGCGACGACGAGCGCCGGCAGTACTGGCGGCTGACCATGCGGGCCGTGCTCCCCACGTCGGAGGAGCCGACGCCCAGCGAGCCGGGGCAGGACCGCCGGTAGCCCGCGCGCCGCGGTCCGCCGGCCGTGGGTGGCGGGATCACGGGCGTGGGCGGCGGCCTTCTGGGCGGCGGTGCGCCTGCCCTCAGTGCGGGGAGCCGGATCGTAGGGGCGGCACCGGGTCGGGCGAGGCCCGCCGGCCGGTCAGCGCCGGCGGCCAGGCGATCAGCGGCGCCATCCCGAGTCCGGCGAGCACCCCGGCCAGGGAGAGCAGGACATCGGAGTCGGCGGCGTGGATCGGGCTGTTGCCGGCCAACGCGGTGAACGGCGCGCCGATGCGCAGCAGCATCGTGGCGAGGACCGCGGCGAGCAGCATCACCATCGGGGCGATCAGGGCCGCGAGCGCGGCCAGCGCGTGCCGGCGCCAGTCCGGCCGGCCGTGCGGCCAGTCCCAGGCGAGCAGGGTGAGCGCGGTGAGCAGCACCGCGCCGAGCAGCACCTCGGGCAGCACCCGCCCGTCCTCGGGCGAGACGGTGCGGAGCAGCCCGATGCCGACGAGGGTCGCCGCGCCCGCACCGACGGCCAGCCAACGCCGGGGCCAGGTCGGGGTCGGGGCCGCCGCCAGGGCGCAGCCGAGGGCCAGCGCGGTGAGCAGCGCGGCGGCGGCGACGGCGGCCGGGTTCAGTTCCGGCTCCCGGTCGGTCGGTGACTCGATGCCGGCGGCCACCATGGTCAGCACCCCGGCCACGGAGGCCGCCGCCGCCAACGCGCACCGGTGCGCCGTGCCGATGGGCTGCCCGGCGCGGCGGTCCGCGGCGGAGGCGTCCACGGTGCGTCGTACCAGAAGCGTGGCCAGCGCGGCGAGCACCGCGCAGCCGCCGGCGGCGAGCAGCACGGTCGGCCTGGCGCCGGTCGGGTCGGCCCGGTCGACCGCCAGGTCGACGGCGACCCAGACGCCGCCGAGCGGCACGGCGAGCCGGATCCACCGACGGTCGCCGCGCCCGGCGAGCACCAGGGCGAGCACGACCGCGACGATCGTGGCGAAGCGCAGGTCGCGAGCCCAGTAGGCGTTGTTGCCGGGCAGCTGCTCCGACCACGGGCCGATCGGTTCGGTCAGCGGTTGCAGCACGGTCATGTTGACCGCCCACAGCACGACGGCGACGGCGGCGAGCAGCAGACCGGCCAGGCGCGCGAAACGCATCTGCGCACGGTAGCCGCCGGACCACCCGGCGGGCGACCCGCACCACGCGGGCCGGGTCGCCGCCGGAGGTGCCGGTCAGACCGTTGCGTCCGCGATCGCCCGGCCGCGCAGCAGCCGCCAGGTCGGGACGGCGCTCGCCACGAGCGCGAGCAGCAGGCACAGCCCGAGAACACCACCGACCACCCACCACGGCACGACCAGGTCGACCGGCGCGCCGAGCTGCTCGGCGAGGCCGGCCCGGATGCCCAGCAGACCGGCGAACGCCACGGCCCCGCCGAGCACCGCGCCGACCAGCACCACCAGCGCCGATTCCGCGGCGACCAGCCGGACGACCTGCCGTCGGGTCGCCCCGGCCAACCGGATCAGCCGCAGGTCGGCGGCCCGGCCGGCGGCCGCCATCAGCAACGTGTTCACCACGGCGATGGCGCCGTACCCGGCGGTCACTCCGATCAGCAGCAGGGTGGCCAGCCAGACTCGACGGTCCTCCGCCTGGTCCGCCTCGGCGGCCCAGGTGGCGACGTCGACCACCCGCGCGCCCAGCGGCGGGTCGATCGGATCGGAGAGGTACACCGCCGAGGTCAGGGCCGACGGGTCGTGCGCGCGTACGGAGGCACGGGGCAGCAGCAGGTCGCCGGGGAGCGAGTCGTCGGTCACCACCGCCACGACGCGCAGCGCCACCCGCTCCCCGTCGGCGAAGACCACCGGCAAGGGCTCGGCGGGCAGCCCGGACCCCGGTGCTGCCGAGGCGGCGACCACCACGGTGTCGTCGCCCCGCAGGTCGGCCAGGGAGCCGGCGACGACGGAGAGCGCCCGGTTCGCCGCGGTGAATGCCGCCGGGTCGACGCCGAGCGCGGTCAGTGGCCGGTACGGCGGCGCCGGGTCGTCGTTCGGCACGAACACGGTGGTGGGCAGCACGGCCGCTCCGGGGGCCGCCGCGACGGCCTGGTCGGAGAGGCCGGGCGCACGGTCGGGAAGGAGCACCCAGCCGGCGTTGACGGCGTTCGCCCGGCCCGCCGCGTACACGGCGGTGGAGGTGCGCACCATGCCGGACACCAGCACCGCGAACGCGACGGTGAGCAGGACCGGCGCGGCGGTCGACGCGGTCCGCCGGGTCGCGGTCGACGCTCCGGCGCGCAGGAGCAGCGCGACCGCGCCGCCGCGTCGCCGCGTCGGCGGGGTGAGCAGGCCGACCAGCGGGCCGACGAACGCCGGCGAGAGCACCGCGGCGCCGGTGACCAGGGCCATCACCATCAACAGGGCGACGTTCGCCCCGTCTTGCGCGTCCGCGGTCGTGGCGGTGGCGAGCCCGGCCGCCGCACCGGCCGCGACGAGGAGGCCGCCGGTGACCAGCCGCAGCCACCCGATCGGCCGCTGCTCCACCGCCGCCTCCCGCAGCGCCTCCAGTGGCCGGATCCGCGCCGCCCGCCGGGCCGTCCACCAGACGGCCAGCAGCGCGACCGTCGGCCCGGCCGCGAGGGAGGCCGCGACCGGCCAGAGGGTGTACCGGACGCGGAACGTCGCCGGTTCGAGGCCGGCATCGACCAGCAACCAGCCCAGGATCGGGGCGAGCACCGCCCCGGCCAGCAGACCGGCGAGCGCCCCGGCGGCGCCCACGGTGAGGGCGTGCCCGTACAGCAGTCGGCGCACCTGGCGCGGCGTGGCGCCGACGGCGCGCAGCAGCCCCAGCTCCCGGCGGCGCTGCGCGACCGCGTACGCGAAGGTCGCGGCGACGACGAAGACCGTGACGAAGCCGGCGAGGGCGGCGGTGGCGGTGAGCACCTGCAGGCCGATCCAGCGGGTCCGCGCGTCGGTCCGGGGCTCCAGCGCGCCGCGCGCGTCGCCGGTGAGCACGCGACCGTCGTCGCCGACGACCTCGCGGGCGGCGGCGGCGACCCGATCCGGATCGGCGTCCGGGGCCAGGATCAGGCCGATCGCGCGCACCCCGGGCGCGAGGGCGGCGGCCACCTCGTCCGCGACGTGCGGGCCGGGCCCGTCGAGCAGCCCGGTGACGGTGTACGGCGCTGGACCGGTCGCGGTGAGCAGGGTGACCGGGGCGCCGGGACGCAGGCCGAGCGCGGCGTCGACGACGACCTCGCCGGGGTGCCGGGGCGGCGCGCCCGCGGTCAGTCGGGCCGAGCCGAGGCGGGCGCTGGACCAGCCGTGTCCCTCGTGGACGTCCTGCCGCTGGCCGTCGGTGGCCGGGGGGCGGCCGTCCACGAGCGGCTGGGCGTGGAAGGTCCGGTCCGGCACGGCCTCCTCGACGCCGGGCAGGCCGCTCAGCCGTGCCGCGAGCGCGGTCGCCGCCGCCGAGGACCAGGGTCGGGTGGGTGGGAACGGGTCTCCCGGGCTCCCCGCCTCGGGGCTCTGCACGACCACCGCCGCGCGGGCCAGCCGGTCCGGCACCGGCGCCTGCCCGGACGCCAGGAGCAGGGTGGACGCGGCGACGAGCGCCACCCCGACGGCGACGGCCACGAACGCGCCGAGCGACCGGCGGCCGGTCAGCACGACGGCTCCGGCGTGAGGTCGGTGATCCGGGCGGCGACGTCCCCGGCGGTGAGCGGGCCGGCGAGTTCGTCGGCGAGCCGCCCGTCGGCGAGCAGCAGGACCCGGTCGGCGTACGCGGCGGCGGTGGGGTCGTGGGTCACCATCACGACGGTCTGCCCGTGCTCGTCGACCAGCCCGCGCAGCAGTCGCAGCACCTGCCGGGACGCCGCGCTGTCCAGCGCGCCGGTGGGTTCGTCGGCGAAGACCACCGCCGGTCGGGTGATCAACGCCCGGGCGATGGCGACGCGCTGCTGCTCGCCGCCGGACAGTTCGCTCGGCCGGTGCCGGGCGCGGTCGGCCAGCCCGACGGCGGCGAGCGCGGCGGTGACGTCCTCGTCCGGCGGACGCCGGCCGGCCAGGCGCAGCGGCAGCGCGACGTTCTGTGCCGCGGTCAGCGTCGAGATCAGGTTGAACGTCTGGAACACGAAGCCGATCCGGTCGCGGCGCAGTCGGGTCAGCGCGTCCTCGCCCAGCTCGTCGAGGCGGACACCGTCGACGGTGACGGTCCCCTCGGCCGGGCGGTCCAGCCCCGCCGCGCAATGCAGCAGGGTCGACTTTCCGGAACCCGAGGGTCCCATCACCGCCGTGAACGTCCCACTCGCGAAGCCGGTCGTCACGCCGTCGAGCGCCGTGACCCGGCGGCTGCCGGAGCCGTACACGGCCCGGAGGCCGGTCAGCGTCACCGTCTGTGTCGTCATGCCATCACGCTGCCGCGCTCACCGGGGTTCGCGCGTCGTGCCGGGGCCGGCACTTCCCCGCCGTCCCCAGGGCGGTGTGTCCGTACGTGGAGGGCCCGCTCGTCATCCCCGGGGATGACCGCCCTGAGGCCGACGCGGTCGACCGCCGGGACGGTTACCGTCTGACGGGTGAGCGCTCACCTGCTGACCCGGCGGCTGCGGCCGGTGGATCTGTACCTGGTGGACGGCGCGCTGGCCGTGGTGGTCGGCGCGGCGCTCTGCGCGTACGCGGCGTTGGAGACACCGCTGAACGGGGGCGCGCGCGAGCCGGTGTGGGTGTCGGTGCTCACCGGTCTGGTCATCGGGTTGCCGGTGGCCGCACGGCGGCGCTGGCCGGTCGCGGTGGCGGTCACGGTGAGCCTGGCGGCCGCCGCCGCGCTGGTGACCGGCCTGATCCCGAACTTCGCGGCCGCCGCCCCGGCGGTCGCCATCGGGCTGGTGTTCTACACGCTGGCCGTCACCACCCCGATGCTGCGGTCGCTGTTCTGCGCCGCCAGCTGTCTGGTGGGGGTCAGTGTCGCGCTGGCGCTGACCGGTGGAGACCTCTGGTCCCGGACCGGCGCGATCGCCTACGCGGCCGTCATGATCGCGCCAGCGTGGTTGCTGGGCTGGTCGATCCGGGAACGGCGGGCGCTCGCCGCCCGGCAGAGCGAACACCTGGTGCGCCAGGCCGCCACCGAGGAGCGGCTGCGGGTCGCCCGTGAGCTGCACGACGTGGTGGCCCACACGATGAGCCTCATCGTGGTGAAGGCCGCGGTGGCCAACCATGTGGCGGACGCGCAGCCGGGTGAGGCCCGCGAGGCGCTGCGGGTCATTGAGGCCACCGGCCGCGCCGCGCTCACCGACATCCGCCGGGTGCTCGGCGCGCTGCGCGAGGGCGTCGCGTACGGGCCGGCGCCCGGCCTGGATGAGCTGCCCAGGCTCGCCGAGCACGCCGCGATCGGCGGCGTGGACGTCCGGGTCGACGTCCGGCGGGACGTGCCGGACGTGGCCGCGGTGCCCGAGTCGGTGGGGCTCGCCGCGTACCGGATCGTGCAGGAGGCGGTGACCAACGTCGTGAAGCACGCCGCACCCGCGGCCTGCCGCGCCACGGTCACGGTGGCGCCGGGCGAGGTGCGGGTCGAGGTGACCGACGACGGGCGGCGCCCGGTCCGGATGGACGGGGAGGGCCACGGGCTGACCGGCATGCGCGAGCGGGTGGCGATGCACGGCGGTGAGTTCGCGGCCGGCCCGCGCGCCGGCGGGGGCTTCGCGGTGACCGCACGGCTGCCGTACCAGGCCGTCGCATGATCCGGGTGCTGATCGCCGACGACCAGGCGCTGCTGCGCGGCAGCTTCCGGGTGCTCGTCGACCTGGCCCCGGACTGCACCACGGTCGCCGAGGCCGGCACGGGCGCGGAGGCGGTGGCGCTGACCGCTCGGCACCGTCCCGACGTGGTGCTGATGGACGTGCGCATGCCGGAGATGGACGGCATCGAGGCGACCCGGCGGATCTGCGGCGACCCGGCGACGGCGGGCTCCCGGGTGCTGATCCTGACCACGTTCGACCTCGACGAGTACGTCTACGGCGCGCTGCGGGCCGGGGCGAGTGGCTTCCTGCTCAAGGACACCCCGCCCGCCGACCTGCTGGCCGGCATCCACGTCGTCGCCGCCGGCGAGGGGCTGCTCGCGCCCACCGTGACCCGGCGGCTGATCGACGAGTTCGCCCAGCGGCCGGAGCCGGCCCGGCCGCTGCCGCGCCGCCTCGACGGGGTCACCGAGCGGGAGCGCGAGGTGCTCACGCTGATCGCCCGTGGGCTGTCCAACCCGGAGCTGGCCGCGCACCTGCACCTCAGCCTGGCCACGGTGAAGACGCACGTCGGACGGCTGCTGACCAAACTGGCCGTCCGTGACCGGGCGCAGCTGGTCATCGTCGCGTACGAGACGGGGCTGGTCGGCCCGCCCGGGCCCCGGCGCGACCCCGGTTGAGCGGCCGCCGTTCCGCGACGATCCGCCGCGTCGCGGGCTCCTGCGGAGTGGCGACGTCGACCGCGGCGGCGGCCAGTACCTAGGCTGGCGGCAGCCGCACGTCGAGGAGGACGGCATGACCCGGTACGTCGCCCTGTTGCGCGGGGTCAACGTCGGCACCACCCGGATCGCGATGGCCGACCTGCGCCGGCTCGTGACCGACCTCGGGCACGCCGACGTCCAGACGTACCTGCAGAGCGGCAACGTGGTCTTCGGCAGCGGGGTGCGGGACGCGGGCCGGCTGGCCGCCGGCATCGAGCGGGCGATCACCGACGAGCTGGGGTTGTCGGTGCCGGTGCTGGTCCGCAGCGCCCGGGAGTTGGCCGCGATCGCCGGGGGCAACCCGTACTCCACCGGTGAGGACGACCCGACGAAGCTGCTGGTGGCGTTCCTCGCCACCGCGCCCGCACGGTCCACGGTGGACGCGCTCGCCGTGCCCGGCGGCGAGAACGTCGCGTTCACGGTGACCGGGCGGGAGGTCTACCTGCACTTTCCCGAGGGCGGGTACGGCCGGTCGAAGTTCACCAACGCGTACCTGGAGAAGAAGCTCGGGGTGGTGGCGACCACCCGGAACTGGAAGTCGGTGCGGGCGCTGGCCGACCTGGCCGCCGGTCAGTCCTCCCGGTAGGCGCCGATCGCCCGGCCGGCGGCGATCAGCGCGGCGGCCATCGGCTCGCGGTCGTCGAGGTAGGCGCCGGTCAGCGCGCCGTCGCGGAGCATCATCATCTGCTGGGCGGCCAGCTCCGGGAGGTCGCGCGGACCAGTCTCGACTGGCTCGCGCGGCAGGGCCTGTGATCGACCGGCGGGTGGTCGCGGCGCCGCGACCACCCGCCGGCCCCGGTCAGAAGTGGTACGCGGTGTCGTACTCGGGCACGAGCACCCGGCTGCGCGGCGACGACTCGCGTACCGCGGCGATGAGCTGGTCGAGCTGCTTGCGGTCGCTCGGCGCGACGGTGGGCGGGTTGCGCAGCTCGGTCTCGAAGTTGTCGAAGTGCACCGGCACCACGACCTTCGGATGGTCCAGCGCGGCCATCAGCCGGGGCACGTAGTCGGCCGTGACGGTGGTGCTGTTGAGCGCCACCATGGCCACGTCGGGCGCGAGCCCGGCCAGGTTCCGCGCGACGAAGTCGCTGGCGCCCATGAAGAACACCGACGGCCCGCCGGCCACCCGGACCAGGTAGTTCAGCGTGTCGCCCTCCGGCAGGTCGGCGATGGTTTCCGGCTTCGCCGGCGGGCTCACCCGCAGGCCCGGGAAGGCCATCGAGTACGAGACGTTGCGGCTGTGCAGCGAGCCGACCACCTCGACGGTGTAGTCGCCGAAGTCCAGCACCTCGCCGCCCTTGACCATGCTGAGCTGCCCGGACGGCACCCCGTACGCGAGCCCCAGGTGGTACGCGGTCAGCGTGCCGAACACCCGGGCCCCGGTACGCCCGGCGATGTACGGCACGTCCATGAAGTGGTCCCAGTGGGTGTGCGTGACGAGCACCGTCTCGGCCCGGTCGACACGCGCGTCGACCTGGTCGGTGCGGACCTCGAGCCGGGTCTTGGCGTTGAAGGTGCCGTCGAACAGGCCGGTGTTGATCCGGCTGAGGAACGGGTCGACCAGGACGGTCCGCTGGCCGATGTCGAGCCGCCAGCCGGCGGTGCCCCACCAGCGGAAGCTGGCCCGTCCGGTGCGGCGGGTGGTCGCGGCGGCGGGGGCCGGCCCGGTGGCGGCGGCCTGGGCCGGAGCGGCGAGCGCGGTCGAGGCGAGCCCGCCAGCCGAGACGAGGGCGGTGGAGGCGGCGGCGTCCCGGAGGAAGCGGCGGCGGTCGAGACTGGGCATACGGATTCTGCTCCCCGTGTGCGGTACGAACGGTCGGCGCCGAGCCAAGCAGCGCCACCCCGGCCGCGTCCAAGATCGAACAGACGCACCGGTGATATGCCAGCGGATATCGGGCCTGCTCAGAACCGTCGCGCCCGCCGCGTGCGGCGGATCAAATTTCTCGGCCGCGCAGCGCCTCGACCGCGGTCCGGGCCGCCTCCCCCATGGCCAGGTCCACCTCGATGCGCCGGGTGGCGAGCTGGTTGGTGCGGGCGAAGACCGCGATCGCGTACCGGCCGCCGTCGGGATACTCGGCCACCCCGGCCTCCAGGTGCAGCCCGGGCAGGGTGCCGGTCTTGCCGAACACCCGTACGCCGGGCGGGAAGCCGGCGGCGAGCCGGGTCCAGAACAGCTGGCGGGCCATCCAGGCACGGACCATCGCGCAGGCCGGGGCGGGCCCGGCCTCGTCCCGCCAGATCAGGCCGAGCAGCCGGGTGATCTCCCGCGCGGTGCTGGACGTGGTCTGCTGCGGGTCGAAGACCCGCATCGCGTGGACCCGCTCGGGGGGCAGCGTGGGGAAGATCCGGGCGAAGTCCGCCTCGCTGCGCGCGCCGACGTCGGCGAGCATCATCTCGACCAGCTGCCGGGGGCCGCCGACGATCCGGGTACGGGCCAGCCCCAGCTCGGCGGCGAGCATCGGCAGCAGGTCCGCGCCGACCCGGCGCAGCAGCAGGTCCGCCGCCGTGTTGTCGCTGACCGACATGGCGAAGTAGGCCAGGTCGCGCAGGGACACCTCGGCGTCGTCGGCGCAGCCCGCCAGCCCCCAGCCGCCGAGCCGGTCGGCGGCGGTGACCAGGACCCGCTCGGTCGGGTCGAGCTGACCGGCGGCGACCTGCCGGGCGAACTCCAGCACCAGCAGGATCTTGAAGATCGACGCGATCACCACCTGCTCGTCGGCCCGGACCGCGACCTCCCACTCACCGACCGACCCGGGCGCGCCACCCGGCCCGGGCGCGCCATCCGGCCCGGGCGCGCCACCCGGCCCGGGCGCGTCGCCCCGTCCGGGCGCGTCGATGTCGACCACGTGCAGGCTGGCGGTCACGCCGGCCCGGTCGAAGATGTCCTGGATCAGCTCGCCCACTGCCACCCCGGCACGGTATCCAGCGGCCCGGTCGCCGCGCCGGCCACCCGTTGATCCACTCGGGTTCCAAGAAGTCGGGGTATCCAAGCGTCACCCCGACTTCCATGATCCCGAGCCGATCGACAACGCCCGCCCTGGCCCCGGGGCGCCTGGTCGGGTGCTGGCGTAAGGTCCGGGCAATGGACCTGCTCCGGCATCTGCGGCACTTCGTCGTGGTCGCCCAGGAGCTGCACTTCGGGCGGGCCGCCGAACTGCTCGGCATCGCCCAGCCGCCGCTGAGCCAGTCCGTCCAGCGGCTCGAGCGGGAGCTGGCGGTGGAGCTCTTCGACCGGTCCCGCCGGCAGGTGCGCCTGACCACGGCCGGTGAGCTGCTGCTCGGTGAGGCCGAGGAGCTGCTCGCCGCCGAGGGGCGGCTGCGCAACCTGATGCACCAGGTGCGCGCGGGGGCGCTCGGCGTCCTGCGGGCCGGGGTACCGCCGGAGACGCCGGCGGTGACGCTGCGCGCGCTGTTGGACCGGCTCGCCGACCGGGCACCGGGCCTGGACGTGGAGCTGCACGAGCTGACCAGCGGCGAACAGCTGCGGATGCTCGCCGAGCGGCGGCTCGACGTGGGGTTGGTGCACCACCCGGTCGAGACGGACGGGCTGCGGTTCGGCGCTCCGGTCGACGTACCGCTGGGGGTGCTGGTGCCGCGGACCTCGCCGCTCGCCCGTGCGCGGGAGGTGAAGCTGGCCGCGCTGGCCGGCCTGGACCTGGTCACCGCGCCCCGGGCCACCGCGCCCGGCTGGCACGACCACCTCCTCGCCGTGTGCCGGGAGCACGGCTTCCGCCCGGGCCGGGTCCGGCCGGCGCGCAATCCCGAGTTCCTCTTCGGGCTGGTGCTCGCCGGCGGCGGGGTGGCCGTGGAGCCGGCGACGACGGCGCGCCGGGAGCCCCGGCTCGCGTGGCGGCCGATCGTGGGCACTCCCCTGGTCAAGCGCACCTCGGCGGCCTGGCCGGAGCGCGCGGGGCACCCGGCCGCGCCGATGTTCGCCCAGCTCGCGGCCGAGGTGCTGGCCGACGTCGAGCCCGCGCCGACCGGCCCGGCGGTGACACCGGCGCCGCGGCCGTGGCCGGTGCTGTTCGACGAGGCCGGCTGACGCCGACCCGGGGGGCGACTCCCGACGGCACCGGCTCCTTCGCGGGCGTGGCGGGGTCGAGCCAAGTATCAAGCCGGCGCCGTGGCCGAGATCACCGGCGGCGGATCCGTGAGCCGGCGACGGGGGTGGGTATGGGGGCAGGTGGCAGGTCCGGCCCGGGGCAAGTGCGGGAGCACTTCCCGGGCCCGACGCCCTGACGACGCGCGAAGGAGCCCCCGTGGCGAACACCGTCCCCACCATCAGCCTGAACGACGGCAACACCATCCCGCAGCTCGGCTTCGGGGTCTTTCAGATCGATCCGAAGGACACCGCGGAGGCGGTCGGCACGGCGCTCAGCATCGGCTATCGGCACATCGACACCGCGCAGATGTACGGCAACGAGGCCGAGGTGGGTCAGGCGATCCGCACCTCCGGGCTGGACCGCGGCGAGGTCTTCGTGACCAGCAAGCTGAGCAACGCCTTCCACCGGCCCGACGACGCCCGCAAGGCGTTCGAGTCCACGCTGTCGGCGTTGAAGACCGACTACATCGACCTGTTTCTGATCCACTGGCCGCTGCCCACCCTGTACGACGGCGACTACGTGTCGACCTGGAAGACGCTCAAGGAGTTCCAGCAGGACGGGCGGGCCCGCTCGATCGGGGTGTCGAACTTCCAGGTGCCGCACCTGGAGCGGCTGGCCGCCGAGGCGGAGGTGGTGCCGGCGGTGAACCAGGTCGAGGCGCACCCGTACTTCGGCAACGAGGAGGTGCGGGCGTACGGCCGGGAGTTCAACATCATCACCGAGGCGTGGTCGCCGATCGCGCAGGGCGCGGTGCTCGGCGACCCGACCGTGGTGGACATCGCCGACCAGATCGGGCGCACGCCGGCGCAGGTGGTGCTCCGCTGGCACGTGCAGCGCGGCGACGTGATCTTCCCGAAGTCGACGACGCCGGCGCGGATCGAGGAGAACTTCCAGCTCTTCGACTTCGAGCTGGACGACGCCGCGATGGAGCGGATCAGCTCACTCGACCGGGGCGCGGCTGGACGGCAGGGCGGCAACCCGGACACCTTCGACTACGTGCCGGCCTGAGGTGAACGCGCGGTCGTTCGAGAAGGCCGCCTGAGCCTCGGCTTCCCGCCGGGTCAGGCGGCCACGCGCTCGGCGAGCCGGCGGAACGCCACCTGGGTGGGTGAGCCGGGCTCGGGGACGTAGACGATCAGCCGCTGGTCGGTCTCCGGGACGTGCAGCACCCGGCACTCGAACTCCAGCGGCCCCAGCTCGGGGTGCGGCACCCGCTTGACGACCGGTCGACGCTCCTCGACGTCGTGCTCCGCCCAGAGCTGTGCGAACCGCGGCGAGGTGCCGAGCAGCTCGGTGACCAGCTGCTGGATGCTCCGATCCGACGGGTAGCGGCCGTAGGCGGCCCGCAGGTCGGCCACCGAGGTGCGGACGAACCGCATGGTCTCGGGGTCCTCCCAGTGGCCGCCGTCGCCGGATCTCCGGAACGTCCAGCGGAGCATGTTGCGGTCGCCGGCCGGCACCGCCGACAGATCGCCGATGAAGTGCCGGGCGATCGGGTTCCAGGCCAGCACGTCGTAGGCCGCGTCGACCAGGTATGCCGGCGTCTCGGTCATCGCGTCCATCAGGTGCCGCAGGCCGGGGCCGACCTCCCGGCTCGGCCCGGCGGACGGTGGCGGGCTCTCCCCGGCCACCCGGAACAGGTACGCACGCTCGTCGCGGCTGAGCAGCAGCGCCCGGGCCAGCGCGGCGAGCACCTGCCGGGACGGGTGCGGGCCGCGGCCCTGCTCCAGCCGGATGTAGTAGTCGACCGACATGCCGGCGAGCTGGGCCACCTCCTGCCGGCGCAGGCCGGGGGTGCGGCGGCGTACCCCGTCGGGGAGGCCGACCTCGGCCGGCCGCAGCCGGGCACGGCGGCTGCGCAGGAACGCCGCCAGTTCGTCGCGCCGCAGGCCGGTGCTGGTCATGCCCTCCAGCTTGCCTCAGCCGCCCGCGGTGAGGGTGGTACCGCCGGTCCCAGCCTCGCCGCGTCTCTCCCGCCCGCCCGACACGGCGGGCAGCGTCGACGGCATGACGACGAACATGATCGCCCTGATCACCGGGGCCAACAAGGGAATCGGCCTGGCCACCGCCCGGCAGCTCGGCGCGCGCGGGATGACCGTGCTGGTCGGCGCCCGGGACGCCGAGCGCGGCCGGGCGGCCGGGCGGGAGCTGCGCGCCGGCGGCGCGGACGCCCGGTTCGTGCCGCTGGACGTGACCGACGCCGAGTCGGTCGCCGCCGCCGCGAAGCTGGTCGAGGAGGAGTACGGCCGGCTCGACGTGCTGGTCAACAATGCCGGCATCGCCATCGGTGACGGCACGCTGGCGCTGCCCAGTGAGACCACCGTGGCGACGCTGCGCCAGGTGTACGAGACGAACGTCTTCGGGGCGGTGGCGGTGACCAACGCGCTGCTGCCGCTGCTGCTCCGGGCGCCCGCCGCCCGGATCGTGAACGTCTCCAGCGAGGTCGGCTCGATCGCCACCATCACGAACCCGGAGAGCTTCATCTGGACCCTGACCTCGGTGCCGTACCCGTCGTCGAAGGCCGCGCTGAACATGGTCACCGCCATGTACGCCAAGGAGCTGCGGGACACCCCTATCAAGGTGAACGCGGCGAATCCTGGGTACTGCGCCACCGACCTGAACGGCCACCACGGGTTCCGCTCCGCCGACGAGGGCGCGGAGGTGAGCGTGCACCTGGCGACGCTGCCCGCGGACGGCCCGACCGGGCAGCTCTGGGGCCACCTCGCGGACGGCGACGGCGGGTACGGCGTCCTGCCCTGGTGACCGGTACCGGGCGGATGGCCGGAGCGCATCGTGGCGTGGCAACATAGTGAAGCACACTCACTGTGAAGGCAGGTAACGGTGTCGGAGCGGGACCGCTGGACCGGCGCGCTGGACCGGGTGCTCGAACTCGTCGTGGTGCTCGGCGACGACATGAGCCGGGGGCTGGCCCGGGAGGGCCTGACCGAGTCCCGGGCCACCCTGCTCTGGACGCTGCGGCGCACCGGACCGGTCACCCAGCGGGACCTGGCCGAGGCGCTCGGCGTCAGCGCCCGGACCATAACCGGCCTGGTCGACGGCCTGGTCGCCTCCGGCTTCGTCACCCGGGAGCCGCACCCCGCCGACCGGAGAGCCTTCCTGGTGACCTTCACCCCGCACGGCCTGTCCACGGTGGAGGGGCTGGAGCAGGGCCAGCGCGAATTCGCCGAGCTTCTCTTTGGGCGGATGCCCGCCGAGCGGCTCGACGCCTTCCTCGCCGGCCTGGACGAGATTCTGGGCCGGCTGCGGGAGCACGGCCTCTCCCCCGAGATCCGCGAGGAGGACCGGTGACCGCCGTGCTGCGACTGCTACGGATGGCCACGCGCTACGAGATCCGCCTGTGGACGAGCCTCTACCGGTGGATCTTCCGCCGCCCCGAGAAGCTGCGGCCCGGCGATCGGACGTTCGGCTACACCGGCGCGGTGATGACCCTGATGTGGGTCTTCATCATCGTCTCGGCGATCGAGATCCCGATCCTGGAGCTGATCGTGCCCTGGGAACTCGTCTCCAACATCGTGCTGGGCCTCGGCATCTACGGCCTGTTCTGGATGTTCGGCCTGCTGGCGAGCCTCAAGGTGCACCCGCACGTGGTCGGCGAGGGTGGCATCCGGATCCGCAACGGCATCAGCCTCGACCACACCGTCCCCTGGTCGGCCATCGAGCGGGTGCGCGTCCACCGCCGGTCGATGCCGCCCGAGGGCCAGACCCAGGTGGAGTCCAACGCGTCCGGCGTCACGTTGAGCCTCGGCATGGCCAGCCAGACCAGCATCGACGTTCTGCTGCGCGAGCCGATCGCGGTGCCGGTCCGCAAGGCCCGCGGCGCGGCCGTCACCGAGCTGCGCTTCCACGCCGACGACCCGGAGGCGCTGGTCGAGGCCGCGCAGGAGCGACTGGCCGCGTACCGGCCGGCGGCCCACTGACCCGTCCTGGCCACGCGGCCGGGACGGGGTCCGGCCGCCCTACAGCCCGACGGTACGGGCGGCGGACGGGCGCAGCAGCAACACGAGGCAGCTGACGACCGACAGCACCGCCTGCGTCACCACCCAGTGCCAGCCGAGCGGTTCCGGGGCGGACACCGTGGCCAGGCCGATCCACAGCGGCAGGGCCAGCACCGCCACCACGTCCACACCGTTGGCCAACCACAGGAGCATGCCGCTGGGGAACGCGCCCAGCGGCGTGTCGATGAAGACGGTGCCGAGGCTGGAGGCGCTCGCCTTGGCCCGCCAGAGCGCGGCGACGGCGACCGCCGGGGCGGCGGCCACGCCGAACGCCCACCAGGGGCCGGCCCGCTCGCCGGCCACCTGGAGCAGGCCCAGCGCGAGCGCGCACCAGAGCGCGGCGATCCCGGTGGGGACCACGAGCCGCTGCGCCCGAACCTGCCGGGCGGTGAGGCCGAGCAGCCGCAGCACCGCCGGATTCGCGGCGTCGGTGTGCGTCGACGCGCCGCTGACACTGGCCGCCGCCAGCGCGCCGACCAGGAGAACACCGATCAGCAGCCAGGTCGGCCCGTCGGCCAGCACGGTCGGCGCCACGGCGGTGGGGACCAGCCAACCGAGCCGACCGGGCCGGCGTCCGACCTGGAGCAGATCCTGGGCCACCAGCGGCGGAACCCCGCCGCGCAGCAGCCGCGAGGTGCGGACCCCGGTGCGGCGCCGCCAGTACCGACGGGTGCTCTGCTCGGCCAGGAACGACGGCTCGACCGCGTAGACGGCGTCGGCGTAGGAGCCGGTCGTCGCCGAGGCCTCGACGATCCGGTGGGTCGGCCAGTCGTCCAGCCGCCACCACACCCACAGGAGGGCCACGACGGCGAGCGGAAGCACCGCGCCCGCCAGGGCCAGCACCGCCGACGCCGGCGGCAGGACGTCGCGCGGCGCGTACCCGCCAGCCAGTCGTTCCCCGGCGGCCAGTCGCTCCCCGGCGGCCGCGACGACGAGCGCCGCCCCGGCCGCGCCGGTGAGCAGGTCGACGACCCGGGCGGTGCGGGGCCGATGCTGGCACCGCACCGCGAGCAGCACCAGGACCAGCGCGGCGGCGGCACCGCCGGTGAGGCCGGCGAGGACGCCGGTCGCGGTGGCGGGCCGTGCGGCCAGGTGGCCGGCGACGGCGAGCCCGACCACCCCGCCGAGGATCACCGCGGCGAGGGCGGTCAGCAGCAGTGCCGGGGCCAGCAGCGTCCGCCGGGGCACCGGCGCCGGCAGCAGCCAGGTGGCGTCCGCCCGGCTGACCACCAGCGGGCCGAGCCGGCGGAGCACGCCGAAGAAGGCCAGCAGCACCAGCGCGGCAACGACCAGCACCGGCGCCGGCGGTCCGGACGCGCGAGACGGCCAGACGACAGCGACGACGGGCTGCCCCACCAGCGCCGCCGCCATCCCGATGGCGAGCAGCACGCAGTAGACGGACGACGGGTCGACCCGACCGACGGCGGCGATCCGCATCCGCCGGATCCGACGGCGGATACCGGTGGCCGCGGCGCTGGTGGGCACGGCGGCCGGCGCGCGCGTCGCGGTCACCGAATCACGCCTCCGGCCGGCGCAGGACGACCTGGGTCGCGCCCGCGTCGCGCCAGAACTGCTCGTCGTGGCTCGCCATCAGCAGCGTCCCGCCGGCTGTCACGTAGGCCCGCAGGTGATCGGCGAGGGCACGCTTGACCGTGGTGTCCAGGCGCTGCTCCGGTTCGTCGAGCACCAGGAGCCGGCTCGGGCGGACGAAGGTCGCCGCGAGCAGGAACCGCTGCCGCTGGCCGGAGGAGAGGGTGATCGGGAGGCTGTCGGCTAGGGCGTCGATGCCGAGCAGGGTGGAGACCTCGTCGATCCGCCCGTCGGCGGGGTCACCGCCGTTGGCGACCCGCACCAGGTCCAGGTGTTCCCGTACGGTCAGGCCGTGGTACCAGGTCGGCGACTCGACCGTGGTGGCCACCTGCCGCCAGAACGCCACGCCCCGCCCGGGCGTCCCGCCGAGGACGACCACCTCGCCGCCAGACGGCTCCTGCAGACCGGTGACGCAGCGCAGCAGGGTGGACTTGCCCACCCCGTTCTCACCGGTCAGGGCAAGCGCGGTGCCGGTGGGAACCCGCAGGTCGACACCGTCGAGGACGGTCGTCGACCCGTACGTGACGGTCAGATCGGTGACCGCGACCGCGGGTTCGGGCCCGGCGTCGACCCGCGTCGCGCCGCCGTTTCGGCTGGCAGTCGGCTCCGGCATCGGCTCATGCTACTGGCCCCCCGCCGCCTTCCCGGCCCCGTCGCCAGCCACCGCCGCCGCCGGCCGGTCACGCCCGGCGGGAGCGGTCAGGTCGATGCGCCAGTCGTTCGAGAGCATGAGCCGGCCCGGCGGGTACTCGAACTCCGTCTCGCCGAGCAGCGTGAACCCCGCCTTACGGCAAACCGCGTTCGACGCGGGGTTGTCGACCGACGGGTACGCGTGCGCCCAGCGGTGGGTCCGCCGGGCGCGCGCCGCCTCGACCACCGCACGCACCGCGGCGGTGGCCAGCCCCCGCCCCTGGTACGCGGGCAGCACCGCCCAGCCCATCTCGTAGACCTGCTCGCCGTGCCATTCGCGGTCCCAGTAGCCGACGCTGCCCACCTTCGCCCCGTCGGGCAGCACCACCGTGTACATGCAGCCGTGGCCGATGCCGCCGAACCGCACGTAGCGCTCGTGCCGCGCCAGCACCTGCTCGTCGGTCTCCGACCCGCCGGTGTGTGCCCGGATCTGCGGCGCGTTGAGCCGCCGCAGCAGGTCGAGATCGTCCTCGCTCCACGGCGCGATGCGCACCTCCGCCATGCCGCCCCCCTCGTCGTCGGAGTCCAGTCAACAGGACTCCCCCGACACGTCAACGAACATCAATCGTTGGCGGATGCCCCTGGGGAGCCCCCCTGTCGTTCGGGGCGGCTGAGGTGCGACCGATTCGGCGCCAGGCTCCGCTCGGCCGCGGATCAGCCGCGAGCCAGCCGCTCGGCGTGGTCGGCCTCCTCCTCGGCGACGACACCGGGCCGGCTGCTCTCCAGCCGCCACCGCGTGGTCACGCCGTCCGGCCCGCGCAGCTGACCACCGGACAGCGCCTGGTCGATGCGGTGCCGGACGACCTGCTCCCGGTCGGGCTCGACGGCGAACAGCACCCGCAGGCGTACCTCACCACCGACCCGGTCCACCCGCGTGTGGTGCGGCGCCAGCGGGCAGGGCGGTTCGTGATCCCAGTGCCCGCACAGCGCCACGGTGATCGCCCCGCCCGGCGCGCGCAGGTCGGCATCCGGCTCCATGAGGAGGACCGCCTCGTGAACGAACGCGCCACGCACCCCCGCAGTATCCCCGCAACCGGTCGCCGACAGGACCGATCAGGCCGCGACGGGTTTGTGCTGGTAGGTAGCCCGCTAGATCCCGTCTAGCGGACGCGCGCCCCCTTCTCGCGCCTCAGGGACGAGACCCGAGGCCGGGAGGGGGAACCATGACGCCGTTACGGCTCGCCGTGATCATCGGCAGCACCCGTGAGGGACGCATGGGCGACCGCGTCGCCCAGTGGTTCGTCGACCAGGCACGCCTGCGGGACGAGCTTATGGTGGACGTAGTCGACCTGGCCGAATACGACTTCCCGGCCAACTACCCGGCGGAGCCGACCGACGCGATCCGGTCGTTCGTCGGGCAGGTGCGCCGGGCCGACGCGTTCGCGGTGGTCACCCCCGAGTACAACCACAGCTTCCCGGCCTCGTTGAAACAGGCGATCGACTATGCGTACGACGAGTGGCAGGCCAAACCGGTCGGCTTCGTCGCGTACGGCTGCCGCTCCACCGGCGTCCACGCGGTGGACCAGCTCCGCACGGTCTTCACCGCGCTGCACGCGACGACGGTGCGCGATGTCGTCGGCGTCGACCTGCTCTGCGGCGAGCCGACGCCACTGCACGCGGACCAGCTCCGCCAGGACGCCCACGTCCTGCTCGACCAGCTCTGCTGGTGGGGCCTGGCGTTGCGCGAGGGCCGCGCGGCGCGCCCGTACGTCTCCTGACATGGAAAGGAAGAGAAGACCATGAGTAAGCGCACGACCGGCCTGGCCATCGAGGCCGAGGGCCTGACCCGGTCGTTCGGGGAGACCCGGGCACTGGCCGGGATCGACCTCCAGGTGCCCGCCGGCACCGTCTACGGCCTGCTCGGCCCGAACGGGGCCGGCAAGACCACCGCGGTCCGGATACTGGCCACGCTGCTGCGGCCCGACGGCGGCCGGGCCCGGGTGTTCGGGCACGACGTGCTGGCCGAGGCCGACAAGGTCCGCGCCCGGGTCAGCCTGACCGGCCAGTACGCCTCGGTCGACGAGGACCTGACCGGCATCGAGAACCTGGTGCTGCTCGGCCGGCTGCTCGGGCTGCGTAAGCAGACCGCCCGCGAGCGCGCGGACCAACTGCTCGCCGCGTTCGGTCTGACCGAGGCGGGCGGGCGACAGGTGAAGAAGTACTCGGGCGGCATGCGGCGGCGCATCGACATCGCCGCGAGCATCCTGAACACCCCCGACCTGCTGTTCCTCGACGAGCCGACGACCGGCCTCGACCCGCGCAGCCGCAACCAGGTGTGGGAGATCGTGCGGGCGGTGGTGGCGCACGGCACCACGGTGCTGCTGACCACCCAGTACCTGGACGAGGCGGACCAGCTCGCCGGCCGGATCGCGGTGGTCGACCACGGCCGGGTGATCGCGGAGGGCACCCCGGGCGAGCTGAAGTCCTCGGTCGGCTCCGGCACCGTCCACCTGCGACTGCGCGACCCCGGGCAGCGGCCCGACGCGGAGAAGATCCTCCAGGCGGCGCTCGGCGTACCGGTGCAGCTCGAACCCGACCCGGTGGCGCTCACCGCGCGGGTCGGCGGCGAGGGCAGCGGCCTGGCCGCGAGCGAGCAGGCCGCTCGGGCGCTCGCCGAGCTGGCCCGCGCCGGCATCCTCGTCGACGACTTCTCCCTCGGCCAGCCCAGCCTGGACGAGGTCTTCCTGGCCCTGACCGACCACCCCGCCGTCCCGGCCGACGAGCGGGACGACCAGCTGGAGGCAGCCCGATGAGCGACACCACGACCACCACCGGGCGGGCGCCGTCCGTCTACGTACCGTCCGCGCAGGCGCTGTCGACGGTCCTGGCGCCGGGCGAGCGGCCGCCGAGGCCGAGCGCGCTGTCGGCGTCGCTCACCTTCGGCTGGCGGGCCATGCTGAAGATCAAACACGTGCCGGAGCAGCTGTTCGACGTGACCGCGTTCCCGATCATCATGGTGCTGATGTTCACGTACCTGTTCGGTGGCGCCCTCGCCGACAGCCCGCGGGACTACCTGCAGTTCTTCCTGCCCGGCATCATGGTGACCAGCGTCGTCATGATCACCATGTACACCGGGGTCGGGCTGAACACCGACATCGAGAAGGGGATCTTCGACCGGTTCCGCACGCTGCCGGTCTGGCGGCCGGCCGCCCTGGTCGGCATGATCTTCGGCGACGTGCTGCGCTACATCCTGGCGGCCGTGGTGATCCTCTGCGTCGGGCTGGTCCTCGGCTTCCGCCCCGACGGCGGCCTGCTCGGCGTGGCCATGGGCATCGGCCTGCTGGTGATCTTCTCGTTCGCCTTCTCCTGGGTCTGGACGTTCTTCGGCCTGATCCTGCGCAGCGAGAAGTCGGTGATGGGGGTGAGCATGATGGTGCTCTTCCCGCTGACCTTCCTCAGCAACGTCTTCGTCGAGCCGAGCACCATGCCCGGCTGGCTCCAGGCGTTCGTGAAGGCCAACCCGATCACCCACCTGGTGGCCGCGGTCCGCGCCGCGATGGGCGGCTCGTCCGACCCGGCGAACACCATGTGGCTCCTGCTGTGGAGCGCCGGGTTCGTGGTGGTCTTCGGCACGCTCACCATGTACCGGTACAACCGCCGCTGACCACGGCCTGTCCGACGGGCGTCGCCACCCAGGTGGCGGCGCCCCGTCGGCGTCTTCGCCCGAGCGCCGCGCAGGACGGGCTGGGTCAGAGGCGCCAGGGCAGCGGGTCGGGCGGGAGGTAGCGGCAGTTGCTCCCGGTCGACACGGTCTCGCGCAGGTGCGAGGCCAGCGCCGGGTGCTGCCCGTCGAGCTTGCGCAGCGTGTCCCGGATCCGCGCGGTCACCGCCTTGCGGGCACGCTCCGCCTCGTCGCCGAGCCGGCGGCTGCGCCCGGCCAGCCCGGCCGCGGCCCGCAACTCGTCGAGCAGCGCCGTCCGCTCGGCGTCCAACGCGGCCACCTTCCGCTCGTCGCCACGCGCGGCGGCCCGGTCGATCTCGTCGTCCAACCGGTCCAGGTGACGCCGATAGCGGGCCTTCGCCTCGTCGTCCAGCACGGGGTCGCCGCCCATCCGCCGCGCGGCGACCAACTCCGGACCCGCGGCCGGGTCGAGCAGCTCGACGGCCGGGATGTCGGTGCCGGGCCGGCTGAGCAGGAGATGCAGGTCGTGCAGGCCCTTGGCGTCGGGCAGATGGACCACCGTGCCGGCGTAGGCGAGCTGCCACACCGGTCCGTCGCGCCGGAACTCGTAGGCCACGACCGGCGGCGCGGCCACCGCCGCGACTGGCGGCCCGGCCACCGGCGCGACCGGCGGCCCGGCCACCGCCACGACCGGCGGCCCGGCGGCCGACGCGTCGGGGCGCGGCGAGCTCGCGACCCGCGCGCCCGTCCCGTCGGCTGCGGCGACGCCCGGGGTGCCGAACATGGCCGTGGCGATGGCGGGCTCGCCGTCGCGACCGGCGCCGGCCGCGAGTCGGTCGAGCACGTGCCGCATGCCGAGCGCGGCGGCGTGCCGTTCCGTGTCGGCGCGCAGCGCGACCGCGGCGGCGGCGTCGCCCGGTCCGTCGCGTCGGGCCAGCGCGTCGGCCAGGGCGGCGCAGGCCATGACCGACCAGGGGCGGGCGCCCATCCGGTCGGCGGCGTCCCGAGCAGCCTGGAAGCCGGCGACCGCGTCGTCCCAGCGCTCCTGCGCGGCATCGAGTGACGCGAGCCAGTGGTCGACCGGGCCGCCGACGTCGCAGCCGAAGAGGCCGACCATCCACTGCCCGCGGTACGGGGCCAACGCCGCCCGCGCGTCCGCGCACCGCCGCTTGTCGGCCGCCGCCGCGGCGGCCTGCGCCCGCAGCCGCAGCCACAGCGGCGACACCGGCCGGGTGTACGTGGTGCCGGCGGCCTCGATGCCGGCGGTGATCCGTACCGCCGTCTCGTGGTCGCCGCGCTCCGCCGCGACGATGGCGCGGGCAAGTTCGAGGTAGGGGTAGTCAGTGGGATCGAGCCGGTCGAGGTAGGCGTCGATCTCGTCGAACCGGCCCTGCAGCAGCAGCCGGGCCCAGCGCAGGTGGTGGGCGATGAAGGCGAAGTCGGTCGGGGGTACCTCGCCGAGGTCGTCGAGGACGGCGAAGTGCGCGTCGGCCTGGGCGAAGTCGCCGCGGAAGGCGGCGATGATGCCGCCGTCGACAGCCCCGGCCATGCGGTGCCGGGCCACGTCGCTGGCCTGGCCGTCGGTGACGAAGGACGTCCACTCGGCGAGGTAGCGGGGGTCGCCGAGTTCGATCAGCGCGACCCACCGCAGCGAGGTCGCCCACATCTCGGTCTCCCGGTCACCGGTGCGCCGGGCCACCTCCCGGATCTCGGCGGTGATCGCCGCCCGGTCCGCGGCGGTGCCGAGCCCCCAGGTGGTGTCGTGGCGGGCCCACAGGGTGAAGGTCAGCGCCTCGTCGTCCTTGCCGCGGCGGGCCAGCGTCTCGGTGGCCGTGATCAGGTCGGTGACGAGCGTGCCGACCGGCACCGTCTCGTCGGGCTCGCCGATCAGCCGGCGGTACGCCTCCCGCAGCAGCGCCTCCGCTTCCGCCGAGTGCCCGGCGCCGGCCTGCCGGTGCCGCTGGACGGTGAGCGCGACCCGGGCCAGCACCACCGGCTCGTCGAGCGTGGCCGCGATCGCCGCCGCCTCGCCGAGGAGCTGGCGGGCCTCGTCCGCGACGCCGGAGTGGAACAGCAACTGGGCGAACTCGATAATGATCTTCACCCGGTGCGCCCGGTCCTGGACGACCTCCAACGCCCGGCGGAAGTGCACCACCGACTCGTCCGTGGCCAGCCGACCGCCCGCGTCCCGCGCGGCGGCGACCAGCAGGTCGGTGGCCCGGGACGGGTCGAGCGCGGCACCGGCGAGGTAGGCGTGACGGGCCAGGTCGGCGGGGATCAGCCGCTCGGCGAGATCCGCCGAGCCGTCCACCGCCCGCACGACGGCGGCGTGCCGGTGACGCCGGTCGTCGTCGACGAGACCGTCGTAGAGGGTCTCGCGGACCAGGTCGTGCGCGAAGGCGAACCGGCCGCCGCCGCGGGCCACCACCAGCCGGGCGGTGACCGCGCGGTCCAGGAGCCGGTCGACCTGGGCGGCGGGCGACGCGGCGCAGGCCGCGAGGACCTGCCGGTGGAACTCGCGGCCCAGCACGGCGGCGACCGTCAGCGCGTCGACCACCGTCGAGGGCAGCTGGGCGAGGCGGCGGCGCACCGCCTCGCGTACGCCGGGAGCGATGGTGCTCACCGCGCCGTCGGCCCGCCACAGCCGGGCGGTCTGCTCGACGAAGAACGGGTTCCCGCCGGTGCGCCGGTGCACCTCGTCGACCAGGTCCGCGGCCGGCTCCTGCCCCGCCGTACGCCGCATGAGCGCGCCCACCTCGTCACGGGACAGGCCGGTGAGGGTGAGGGTGGTGGCCTTCGCGAGCAACGGCATGAGCAGCGGGCGCAGCGGGTGGTCGGCCGACTCGATCTCGGCGTCGCGGTAGGTGCCGACGAGCAGCAGTCGTTCGAACCAGGTGTGCTGGGCGGTGAACTCCAGTAGACGCAGCGACGCGGGATCGGCCCAGTGCAGGTCGTCGAGGACGACGACGACCGGGCGGCGCTGGGAGACCGCGACCAGCGCGGTGGTCACCGCGTCGTGGAGGGCGAACTCCTCCTGGTTGCCGCGGTCGTCCCGGTCGCCGCCGAGCACCTCGCTCATCGGGCCGCCCGACCCGGCGATGCCGCTCACGCTGGCCGTGTCCTCGCCGAGCAGGACGCCGAGGCCGGACTCGGCGACCTCCCGCGCGACCGCCCAGTCGTCGGTCGAGCCGCGCAGGCGACGCAGCACCTGCACCCAGGGCCAGTAGCCGGGTGCGCTGGCCGAATCCCAGCAGGCGCCGCCGACCACCAGCGCGCCCCGTTCCCGGGCCTCCCGCGCCACCGCCGTGACCAGCGTGGTCTTGCCGATGCCCGGCTCGCCGGTGACCAGGACGAGACCGCCGTGGCTGGTCGTCGCCCGGTCCAGCTCGGCGCGCAGCAGACCGGCGGGGTGGTCCCGCCCGATGATCGCCTCGCTGGTCCGCGTGCCCATGACGTACCGACCGTAGCCGAACCCTCCGACACCGGTTGTAACGCTCGGTGCCGCCGGGGTGGCCGGGGCAGCTGGGACGGTCGAGCCTGGCTGGCGCAGGCGGATGACGGTGCCGGCGACGGAGCCCGACCAGGGAGGTTCGGACGCTTCGGAGCTGAGTCGTTTCCGACATCAAAGGCCGACGGCCGCCACGATCATCGGAACGGCTAGCGCCGGTTGAACAGCCGCCGTCGGGGACGCGGTCGCGGTCGCCGGCACCGCAGCTCGGGATCGTGGTCGACCCGGTCCCACCACAACGCCTGGATGACCCGCCCGTTAGGTAGCGTGTGCGTCGGCGGCCCGGAGGCCGGCACGAACCCTGACTTGGCCAACCAGCGCTGGCTGGCTACGTTCGTCGCCTCGCAGCCGGCAACGAGGCGCGCGATGCCGAAGTGCCGGTGCACCAAGGCGCACACCATGTCCAGCATCTCGTTGCCGTAACCCTGCGCGCGGTAGTCGCGGTGGACGGCACCGCCGACCTCGCTGACCCCGTTGGAACTGGCGACCGTCAAGCCGGCCACCAGGTGTCGGGTCAGCCGGTCAATGCCGGCGAAGAACAGGTAGTTCGGGTCGACCGGCAGAAGCGGCTGCTCGGAGTCCAGCGGATCGGCGATCGGGCCCAACGGGATCTGCCTCGCCTGGTGGAGGTACTCGGCCGGCCAGCCACAGTTCTCCACAGGGCCGTCGGCCACTGCGCGTGCCCATCGCGCCACATCACTCATGCGACTGGTGACGATCCACAAGCGTGAAGATTGTGCTACGTGCAGATCATCGGGGCGGCACAGTACGGCAGGGCGGGGATACACCCCGCGAACCTGGGCTAGGCGGATGTCGTCGACGTGACGACCCGACCAAGACCGGACACCGTGAAAGCGAAGGTCGCCGCGAGCGCCGACTCACGGGACGCCCTCAAGGCCGTAGTGGCTCCAGAAAACCGGTCGGTGTTTGCGGAGCACTCCGCCGACGCGGGTGAGGAGCAGGTATCCGTCGGTCTGGACAAGCGCTGCGTCTTCGGGCCGGCCGGCCAGCACCCGTGCGACAGTGGCGGCCATGTTCGGGATGCCCTTCTCCGCGATCTCGTCGCCGCGCATCGAGAAGCCGACGTTGACGTAGTCGGTCAGTTCCCACTCCCAGAGCGACCCGTCGTCGTCCTCGGCATCGAAGTAACCGTGATCGCCCGTGTAGACGCTCAGGGCATAGCCACGCTGTTCGTAAAGCCGCGCGCTGAGCACTCGCGGGAGAGCCGTCGGCGTGGGCTTCTCGGAGGGGTCGGCGGCTGCGAGTTCGGCTATGTCCTCCAGAGCAATGTCGCCGGCCAGCGTGAGCCGAAACTCCAAAGCCATGTCGCAACCTCTCGTCAGTCTCGCCGTACGATCTGCACGATCGCGCCGCTTGGTGTCAGCGCGACCAGTTCCTTCAGCCGCTCTATGGGCCAGTCGTCGAATTGGTGACGCAGGGCTGACACATCTCCGCGCCAGTCCTTGAGATTCAGCACCACCCGTTCGGTCTGTCCACTGTCGATCTTGTCGGCGATCCCACTCCAGACGCCTCTGACCGGCCTGCTCGGGGTGGGAGAGTAGCAATCAAAGACGTGCCCTTCGATCAGGTAATCCGGATCCGTCTGCGCGTCGCCGACGTCTCCGGTGCGAAGCCGAGCCTCCGCAACCTCAAGCCGTGTCGGGTTCTGGTGGATCTGGTAGCCCTTGTCGGCGATCTTGTCAGCGCCTTCGTTCTCGAGTTGCAGCGAGCGCCGCACCACGTCGTCTTCCCTGGGTCTGATCCGGGTTCGCGGTCCGGTCGGTCTGCCTCCGGGCGCACCCGTCGGTCGTCTTGTCCAAGGCGTATCCGCCTTGCTGACATCGGTAGCACGAGTTGCTGCGGCGCGATCGGGGGCAGGGCTGGTCGGTGCCGGGCCGCCAGCCCCGGTCAGTTTCCCGCCGACCCCAGCCGCCGCGCTTCGGCGATCGCCGCCTCCACGGCTTGTTCGGCGGCGCTGGCGCGTTGTGCCAACAGGGCGAGGACCTGCTTGATGCCGTCCAGCGCCTGGAGCAGCGGGCCGGGCTGCCCGCCGTGCAGGACCGTGGTGACGAGTTGCTGCACCGTGCCGATCTGGGTGATCGTGGCCGCCGACGCCTCGCGGGCACCGATGATGCCCTGCTGTACGGGGGCCAGTGCGGCGACGGTGTCCTGGGGTGTCGCCTCGCGCGGAACCGCGGCGGTGGCCTTGCTGGCCTCGTCGATCGCGGTGCCGAGGCCGCTCAGGCCGCCCCGGATGTCGCCGATCGCGGCGCGTACCCGGGTCATGCCCGCCGCGACGGCGGCGAACCCGGCGCCGGCGGCCTTCAGGGCGATCTCCTGGGCCTGGTTGTCGGCCGCGGCCGTCAGCCCCTGCGCTCGCTCCGCGCCGTTGGCCAGCGCCTGGAGTTCACCGGTGATCGTCTCGACCTGCGTCACGGGGTCACGTACCTCAATCGACGACGGTGGAGATGCTCGGCCTCGAAACCTACCGGGAATCACGCAGGCCGGCGACCCCGAACGGACCGGGCCGGACAACGGCGGCGGCCCGGAAGGAGCCGGCTGGGTCAACGGCCCGCGACCCCGAAGGAGCAAGGTGGAGCAACGGCCGGCGACCGCGAGGGTGCCGGCTGGGTCAGCCGGCGGCGACACGGTGCGGGCGCAGGTGGGTCAGCGTCGACTGGTTCGCCTCCCAGCCGTCGGGGAACTTCACCGGCACGTCGAGGTGCATCGGCTCGGTGGACGGGTGGGCGTCGAGCAGGTCGCCGATGCCGTCCCGCGCCACCACGACGCACGCGTGCCGGTGGCGTGACGCCAGCACGCACAGCCGCCCCGACTCCAGGTGGAACGCCGTCGCGTCCCGCCGCCCGGACAGCGGGTGCAGCACGATCGTCAGGTCGTACTCGCGGCCCTGGAGCCGGTTGGCGGTGTCGACGGTGATGCCGGCTCCGGCTGCGCCGAGCTGCGCGCGGATGACGGCGACCTGGTCGCGGTGGGCGGCGCCGATCGCGAGGCGGTCCGCGGTCACCGGCGCTCCCGTGGGCGCCTGCTCGGAGACGGCGACCGCGCCCCGCTCCAGCACCCGCACCGCGAGGGCCACGCACGCCGCCGCGGCTTCCACATCGGTACGTAGGGTGTGCCGCTCCGGCAGCGCGTAGAGCGCCCAGCCGGTGCGGGCGGCCGTTTCGATCGCGGCGTCGACCGCGTCGCCCGGGCCGGGCCCGGTGAGCGACAGCGCCCGCTCGTCGCGCCCGGTGCCGGCGCGGAAGCCGGTGAACGGGTAGAACGCGGCGGCCACCAGGGGCGCGGCGGAGGCCGGCAGCCGCCACGAGACGGGTAGCCGGTGAACAGGCAGATCGGGGTTGTGCCGCAGGAGCACCGCGACCGCGGACTGCATCGGGTCCCAGGTGAGGCCGGTCCAGCGCGCGGTGTCGACGGTGGAGAACGGGTCGAGCTGCCCGGGGTCGCCGACGAACAGGGCCCGTTCGAATCTGCCGGCCACGCGCAGCAGGGCGTCCGAGCGCATCTGGTACGCCTCGTCGACGATCGCCCACGGCCAGGAGCCCTCGGTGACTGTGGCCCACTTGGCGGCCGTACCGATGATGACGGCCGCGCTGCCGAGGTCGGTGACCTTCGCGGCGACCTGGACCGTGTCGTGGCCCCGGACCCGCGCGGACGGCTGGTAGTCGGTGGCGGAGAGCCGGCCGATGCGCAGCTCGGGTGCCTTGCGGGCGAGGCGGTCGATGAGGTCGTCGACCTGCTCGTTGGTCTGCGCGATGACGATCAGCGGCTCGTCGGCGGCGGCCAGCTCGACGGCGGCGCGGACCACCAGGGTCGACTTGCCGGCCCCGGGTGGCGAGTCGACCACCACGCCGCGGTGGTCACCGGAGCGGACGTCGGCGAGCACGGCCGTGATGACGCGCTCGGCCTCCACCGCGGGTGGCAACTCCAGCCCAGCCAGCACGTGCCCCTCCCCTCGCCGCTGTCGGCACCCTACCGGCACCCTCCGACGACCGATCGATGACGCTTCGGCGACCGGTCGCCCGGAGCGTCGGGTCGCTGGACCGCCGAGCTCGTCGGCCCGGGCCGAGGACGACATCGTTCCGAGGGTCGGTCAGCGGCCGGCCGCCGTCAGGTAGGCGGCGAGGTGGCCGCCGGCCACCAGCATCGCGCGGCCACGGGCGGCCAGGCGTTGCCGCCAGGCGTCGAGGGACTCGGCCAGCGGCCCGGGTCCGGAGGCGGTGCGGACCTGCGCCATGACCGTCGCGATGTGGTCGAGCAGGTAGCCGCCGCGGCGCAGCAGGTGCGCGAGGTCGGCGTCGCGGACGTCGTCGGGGCCGTAGAGGCGTTGGTGACTGGCGCGGTCGCGGGCCGGGGTGAGGATGCCGGCCCGTTCCCACTTGCGCAGGGTCGCGGGCGTCACGCCGAGCCGGTGGGCGAGGGCGCCGACGGTCAGCGGCCGGTCGGGTCGGTCCGGGGGCGGCGCCGCGGTGAGCACCCCGATCGTCGTCTCGACGGCGTCGAGGGTCTCCCGGTCGCGGAGCAGCTGCGCGTGGCCGCCGTCGACGGCGCGCAGGGCGGCGTCGAGATCGCCGCGGGTCGCCGCCCGCATGATCTCGGCGGCGACTCCGTAGCCGTACGCCGGGACGAGCGCGAGGTACGCGCGGAGCGCCGCGGCGTGCAGGTCGGTGTAGGCGCGGTAGCCGCTGGGGGTGCGATCGGCGGCCGGGAGGACGCCGTCGCGCTCGTAGTTGCGGACGGCCTGGGTGGAGATGCCGTGCTCGCGGGCGAGGTCCACCGGCCGGTAGACCTGTCCTCCGGTTTGAGGGTTCAGGCGTGCTCCTCGGGCTCAACCGCGGGGAAGGTCTCAATAGGTGGTTCAACGATACGGTGAAGGTCATGGCTTCTTCTCAGGTACCCTCCCCCGACCCTCACGAGCCCGCCTTGAGCGTGGACGCCCTCGCCGGACGGATTCTCGCCCTGCCCGAGGTCGAGGTTCTGCGGGCCGACGAGGCGTCGGGCGCTCCGGAATCGAACTGGGGCAACTGGTTCTTCTTCGTCGGCCCGGACCGCCGGATGCCGTTCGCCACCATCGTCGTACGCGACATGCCCGGCTTCGACGAGGAATCGCGGCTCGACCGGCCGGACGTCTACCGGCTCAACCTGGACCTGGGCCGCCACGAGTTCGAGCGGCTGTTCGGCTACCCGCCGGCGCAGTCCGCCGACCATCGGGCGTCGGTCGACGTCGCCGCGCTGGACGAGGTGCTGCCGCATCCGGTCTACGGCACCGCCGCCTGGGCGTGCGTCCTCAACCCCGGCCCCCGGAGCCGGGCCGAGGTGGATCGGCTGCTCGCACACGCGCACGGCCGGGCGGTGGAGCGGCACCGCCGCAGGCTCGACCGTGGCGGCGAGTCGTCCTGACCGTGCGGGTGGCGCCGGACGCGAAGGCGTGCCCACCAAGCCGCGAGCGGCGTCGGGTGCGACGGCGTCGCCCGCCAAGCGGCGGTGGCGCCCGGGCGACGGCGTCCTCCGCCACACGGCGGAGACCGGCCAGATGATCAAGAGAGCACGGGCGGTTCATGTCGATCATCTCCCCCGTTCATCCCCGCATGATCGGCTCGTCGGGAACCTTTTCGCTGGTCCGGCCGCCTCCTCGGCCGGATCGACCCCGGGCACGCGCCCGGGATCGCACGGAGAAAGGAGCGGCGATGAGGTCATCACACCTCGTGCGCCCGACTCTGGCGCTGCTGCTCGCCACGGGGCTGAGCACCCTCGTGACGCCCACCGGCACCGCCCAGGCCGCGACCGGCCCCGCGACGTCGGTGTCCACTGCGGACACCTCGATCACCTTCACCGCGACTGAGAAACTCGCCCCGGGCGTCACTTACGGGTCGTTCCAGGTGGACACGCCGCGTGGCGCGACCGTCGGTTACCTGCTCACCGCCGACCTGCACAAGAACAAGGTCTCCCTGGACCTGCTGCACCCCGGCAGCGTCGCGCAGCGCCAGGTCGTCTCGGCCATGACCAACGGCCAGGGCGCCGTCGCCGGCGTGAACGGCGACTTCTTCAACATCAGCGAGACCCACGCCGGAGTCGCGCCGACCGGCTCGGCGTCGGGCCCGGAGATCGCCGACGGCGAGGACCTGAAGTTCGCCGTGCCGACCGCGCAGCGCTTCGGCCCGGGCCTCGCCCCCGGCACCTCGACCCGTGACGTGTTCGGTGTGGGCGTGAACGGCAAGGCGCGCGTCGACACCCTGTCCCTGGCCGGCGAGGTGCGCAGCGCCAAGGGCACGATCGCCCTCGGCGGCCTCAACCAGTACGCGCTGCCGGTCGGCGGCGTGGGCATGTTCACCGCCGACTGGGGCACCGCCTCCCGGGTCCGGTCGACCTGCGGCAGCGACACCAGCCGCAACGATCCGTGTAGCACCCACACCTACGAGGTGACCGTCCGCCGGGGTGTGGTGACCTCGGTGAGCCCGACGCCGGGCGCGGGCGCCATCCCGAGCGACACGCAGGTGCTGGTCGGCCGCGAGGGCGGCGCGGACGCGCTCGACGACCTCGTCGTCGGCGACCGGGTCAAGGTGGACGAGAAGCTCGTCTCGGTGGGCAAGCCGAAGCTGACGTTCGCGGTCGGCGGCGCGCCGATCCTGCGTGACGGGCAGCCCCTCGCGGGCCTGGACACGAAGACCGCCGCCGTCCGCAGCTCGGCCGGGGTCAGCGCCGACGGCAGAACGGTGTACCTCGTCGCGCTGGCCGGCCGCGCCCCCGCCAGCGCGGGCTTCACGATCGCCGAGCTGGCCGACCTGATGCGGTCGCTCGGAGCGGACGCCGCGGTGAACCTGGACGGCGGCGGCTCGACCACGATCGCCGTCCGGGAGCCGGGCCAGACGGCGGCGACCGCCCGCAACAACCCCTCCGACGGTACGGAGCGCGCGGTCGCCAACGGCATCGGCATCTTCGTGGGCCGCGACTGACCGACCGGTCGATCAGCGCGGGAGCCTCGCCCGGCCACCGTCGGGCGGGGCTCCCGCCGTTTCCGCGGGCGCCCGGTCGGCCGCCCGATGACTAGGCGCCGGCTGGCCGGGTACGCGCCGCTCATGGGTAGCCAGAAGCCGAACAAGCATGATCCCGGCGGCGAATCGGCGCGTGGACGGCGACATCCGGGCAGTGGCGCCCGGGGTCGGCAGGGCTCGGAGGTCGAGCACTCGCCGGACCGTCGGCACCTGCGGGCCGCGACCGGGACGTCCGGCAGCGAACGTGACCACGGACGGGCCAAGGTCGAGGGCAGCGAACGCATCCAGCGCCAGGGCAGCCGCTGACCACGATCGTGGTACGCCACGAGTAGTCCGTGCCGGCACCCGCGCCCGCGGCGCGGGTGCCGCATCGTCGGGGAGGGTGACGTCACGGTGGCGATGTTCCTGCTCAAGTCGACCTACACGATCGATGGGGTCAAGGGGCTGGTCAACGACGGTGGCACGAAGCGTGTCGACGTCGTCCGGAAGATGGTCGAGGACGCCGGCGGGCGGATGGAGTCGATGTACTTCGGCTTCGGCGACCACGACACGTACGTGCTGTGTGAGCTGCCGGACCACAAGACGGCGGCCCGGCTCGCCATCGACATCCGGGCCGCCGGCGGCGTCGACACGCGGGTCGTCCCCGTGCTGACGGCGGACGAGGTCGACGCGGCGACCCGGCGGAAGATCGCCTATGAGGCGCCGGGCCGGTGAGCGCCTGACCCCTCCGGCGGCTCCCCCCGGGGTCGGGTGTCAGCGGGCGTCGGTGACGACGTGGGAGCAGGCGGCGCAGGCCGAGCGGCCCTGCTCGGCGTACCAGCGGCAGCTGCGCCGGATGGCGCAGCGCGGCAGGTCGGCCTCGGTCTCGCCGGTGGTCTCCTGGTACGAGGCGGCGAGGCGTTCGCCGAGGCCGCAGTGGGAGCCCGTCCAGAAGCCGCACGAGGTGGTGACGCAGGGGCCGGCGAGGCGGAACTGCGACTCCACCGGCCGGTCCGTGCCGGCCGTGGCGAGGGCGACGTCGGCCGGCAGCTGCGGCGTGACATAGGCGACCCGACCCGCCGGAGTGATCATGCCGAGGAAGACCGTGGCGTTGGCCGCGGGCGTACTCGGGCACATCCGCTCCGGCGAGGCCGGCCGGGAGACCGTGTCGGTCACCGCTGCACCCAGAAACCGATGTCGTTGATCCTCTTGCCGAGGTCGTCGGCGAACGGGCCGTCGAGCACCCAGAGCCCGTACCACTCGGGGCGCAGCTTCAGGTTGGCGTGCCCGACGGAGAGCGGGTTGGTAAGCCTCGTGCCGGCCACGGCGAGGGCGTTCAGCCCCGCCTTCTGGATCTCACCCGCGATGAGGCTCTGCTGCTCGGTGGTCAGCTCGACGCCGTCGACCACGAACCGGAACTCGCTGCGTGCCATGTCCTACCTCCGATGATCAGTACGCTTCGGTCCGCAGCCCGCGCCGCAGACTCGCCCTGGTGAAGGCCGCCCACGCGTCGGCCCGCCGCCCGCCGACCTGGTCACGCCAGGCGCCGGCGTTGGCCGTACGCACACCCCACAGCTCACTGCAGGCGGCGACCGCGAACGCCACCTGCTCGGTCGCGCCGGTGAACCCGGCGAGCCCGTCGGTCACCCGCAGCCCGCCGCCGGCCACGACGCCGACCAGCGGGAAGTGGTGGTAGAGGCTGGCGAGGGTGGCCAGGTGCGCGGCGTCGACCCGGCCCGCGGTGAACGCCTCGACCTGTTCGTCGTCGCGGACGACCCGGATGGCGCGCAGCGTGAACGCGGCACCGGCCGAGCCGACCTCCGCGTCCACCTCCACCGGGCTGCTCCACCGTCGGGGTGAGTTGGCGGACCAGAACGCCAGCCAGTCGTCGAGCCGGTCGGCGAAGTCCGCCGCGACGCGGACCGGCCCTCCGGTGAGCCGCGCGCCCGCGACCCGGTCCCGGGTGACCAGGGGCTGCGCGGGGCGTGCGGTGGGTGGTGCGGCGTGTGCGGCGCTCGCGCCGGCGACCGTGGCCGCCGCCGAGGCCGCGGCGGCGCCCACGAGGACGCGCCGCCGGGACAGTGCAGGGATCGTGTCGGTCATCGTCCGCCTTTCCGTGACGGCCTTTGCCCCGACACGCTATCGACGGGCATTGATCGAAAGAATCACCGTTCTATCGGCACCCCGACATGAATGTCAGCGATCAACGGCGGCATGAATCCGCTCATTCTGCTGCCGTCGCGTTTCCGCCCGAGGCCGGTCGACTTCCTGCCAGAGCCGCGCAGGTACCTGCCCCGACCGCCATCGCCGCGCGTTCGGCTCGGCGCCCCGCATGCGCCTGCTCCGCTGGCCGCCGCAGACCGGCGAGCCACTCCTCGCGGTCGGCGGTGGGCGAAGTCCAGGGCCGGCACAGTACAGAGGCGGTCAGCAGGCGGGGACACGATTGCGTATGTATCGGTAATCCTCAGTGGTCCCCCTTGGAGAGAGAATCCCGTAGGGAGTAGGGCTAGGTTGATCATGCAGAGCCGATGCCACCCGGCGTGGTTTGGGCAGGCCACACACCTGACAGGACAGGCCGAGTGACTCGTGTGGGGGCTCGTTTCGAGGACACCCCCAAACGAGCCCCCCATGCCGTACCCAGCCGAGCCCCCGCACGCGCCCGGACAAGATGTGCAGGGCTGGCATAGGGGATGGCGCTTTTATGATCACTTGCTGTTTCGTTGCCGTGCGCGTCTTCCGCTGCTGGGGTGGCTGATCTTCGCGAGGGCGGTGCGGCGATGATCTGGTCGCCTGCCCGGCGCCCGTGGTCGTACCGTCCTCCCGATGGGCGGGTCGTCGCGGATGATCCGCTGGCCTTGGCTATGCCGGGTGGCCCCCCGACATGCGGGTGTCGGCTCGGCGTGGGCGGTGGGATGCGGGCGGTGTGAGGTCGGGTCAGGTGCTGTCAGACGCGGGCATTCCAACGAGAGCGCCCGTAGGGCTGACAGAGTCTGTCTGTGACCTGAGGGACCTCGCAGGCGTCGTCCCGTCACGCCGCGTCCGGCCCTGACGTAGCCGGCGGGGGCGTGGTGGTCTCGGTGCGGAGGAGGCGCACGAGCGCCGACGCGGTGGCGTTGGACAGCGGGTGCCCGTCGGTGCGTAACTGTTGGGCGAGTGCCTTGCGGGACAGCGGGACACCGTGGGCGGCCAACATGTAAGCGGCGGTCCGGGCTGCCGGTACCAGCTCGACGAGTGCCGGGCGGCCGTCCCGGACCGGCGCATCGCCGGAGCGGCGGTCCCGGACCGACGCGTCACCGGACCGGCGGTCCGCCTTCGGCGCGTCGCCGGACTGATGACCCCGGACGGGCGCACGCCTGTGAGCCGATGCGGGGACTGCGGCGGTGCGGTCCCGGACCGCGGCCGGGTCAGCGCGGACCGGCACACGCGGTCCGGGGACCGGCTCTCGGCTGCCCCGGGCCGCGGTGTGGGTAGCGGGCAGCGGTCGGGACACGATCGGGCCGGGCCGGGCCGTCCGGTCCGGTGGTGCGGCGTCGGCGCGGCCGAGGGCGATCTTCACCATCGCCAGGAAGCCGAGTGCTGGCAGCGCGGCGGCGATCCAGCCGATTACCGATGCCTGCGCCTCCACCACCTGCGCCGCGAGGGACAGGAACACTGCCACGGTCAACATGGTCGCCGGGAAGGCGATGCTCTTGCCGTGGCGTCTGTTTCGGCGCAGTTCGAGGCCGGCGGCGATCGAGGTCAGCTCGAGTACGACGGCGTCAGCCCAGGCCAGCCAGCCTGGCTGGCCGTGCGCGGCGGCCACGTCGTGAACATGGCGGAAGGAAGCGGCGCCGGCCGCGCCGCCGATTACCAGCATGATCAGTACCTGGACCTGGTTCTCTAGTCGCTCGCGCCGTGAGTGGATCTCGCCGGACAGGTTGTGGGGTCGACGCTCAGGTGTCGCCAACAGCCCACCATCCGTTTGCAGATAGTCGGTCTGGGGCCTCGATGTGCACGGTCGGGCCGGTGCGGAACGGCGGGGCAGATGCGATCGCCGTAACCTGTGGCGTCGCCGGGTTGATCTCGGGTGACGTCATGCTTGTGCTCCCTAGGTTGGCTTCCAGTGGTTGAAGGTGCGGCGACGAAGAAATCGGCGCAGACCCCGCTTGCCCGTCACCCGGGTAGGCGCGACCCAGGCGGCGGCCCCGCCGACCCCTGATAGGGCCCGTACCGGCGTGTGGGCGATTCGACTGATGAGCCGGACCTCATGCAGGGGTCGGTGGGGGCGGCAGGCTCGCCGCGAACCTGCCGCAGGAGGCGGTGGTCAGCAGCGGACACCGGGCGGACGGTCAAGCCGAGCGAGGGGTCCGGATCAGCACCGACAGCGCCACGGCGCCAGTGTGCTGGGGCGGCTCAGCTCGCCGGCAGAAGGTCCTTCATGTGGGTCCCTCCCGTCTCTCAGCGTCCCCGGTGCCGCCAGGAACAAGAGCAGGCATTCCAACTCCGGGGTGCCTGCTGGCGTTCTTTGACACGGGCGGGCCGGCGGTACGGGCAACGTCCCTCCAGTACGCCCCGGCGACACGGGTGGAGTCAACCCACAATCACCAAACAGGGCCCGCCGCCCATCAGAATACGGGCGACGGGCTCGATGAAGCTCAACAAAGGCGACGGTCACGTACTTTCGGGACGGTGGCGCCGGCGGCCAGGGTGCTGCTGGTGCGGACCTCGGTCAGGTCGGCGTCGCCGCTCGGCAGGGCGCCGCCAGCGGCCTCGGCGCGAGCCTCAGGGCAGCACCTCGCGCCACCGGCTGAGATGGGCGGTGACGGCCGCGGGCTCGCCGGCCAGCGCGACAGCGTTCGACTCGGTCACGGATTCCTCTTCCTGTCCGTCTACCGGCTACTCCGTCGAAAGCGGAACCGGCTGGCCGGACGGCTATCGACGTGAGTGACGGCGCGCCGGCCGGCATCGGCATATGGCGGTAACAACCGCCCGCGTCAACTGTGGTTGACACCCCCGCGGTGTCAATGTAGGTTGACGGCCACGATGACCGCAGACGGCCATCGGCGAACAGGGCGAAGCCTCGTCCCGTACGCCGAGCCGCAGCGGCGATCATCACTGGAAGGAGTCCGGCGATGACCACGACCACTACTCTCCTAGCCGCCGCCACACCTCCCGCCCCACGACCGGACCGGACGCGGAGACTCCTCCTCTGCGGGATCGTCGCAGGCCCGCTCTTCGTCCTGACGTTCCTGGTCGACGGCGCCACCCGCGACAGCTACGACCCGCTGCGGCATCCGGTCAGTTCCCTCGCCCTCGGCGCGCACGGCTGGACCCAGACGGTCAACTTCCTCGTGTGCGGGCTGCTCACCCTGGCCCTCGCCATCGGGCTCCGGCGGGCACTGCGGCCGGCGCACGCGACCTGGGGGCCGCTGCTCATCGGAGTCTGGGCGGTCGGCCTGCTCGTCGCAGGCGCCTTCACCACCGACCCAGTCAGCGGCTATCCGGCCGGCACCCCGGACGCGCCGACCGCGTACACCACAAGCGGCGCGCTGCACGACGGTGCCGCGCTGGTCGCGTTCCCGGCGTTGACCGTCGCGTTCTTCGTCTTCACCCGCAGGTTCGTCGGGCTACGCCGGCGTGGGTGGGCGATCTACTCGGCCCTCACCGGCCTCGCCTTCCTGGCCGGCTTCGTCCTCTCCAGCGCCGGCTTCGCCCAGACCGCCGGCCTGGTCGACCTCGCCGGGCTCTACCAGCGCCTCACCATCGTCGTCGGCCTGCTCTGGCTGACCCTGCTGGCCGGCCACCTGCGGAGCCAACATCCCACAACCACCTGACGCGGTACGGCTCGGCGGCAACGAACGGCTCCACGCGGTCAACCCGCCGCGCGACCTGCGACCTCGCTACGGCGGGCACAGGCCTTCGCCTCGGCGAACCAAACCATGAGAATGGTGCGGCCGGCGCCGGTCTTACGGAGCCGGCCGCCCCAAGGGATTGAGGTGGGGAAATGCCGCTTCCGTGGCGGCGGTCAGTGCCCGCTGCGCTAGCCGCTCCGCGAGGCTGGCCAAGGCGGCCCGAAGGTCGACCGGTCTGCGGCGTGGACGCGGTGAAAGAACCGGTTCGGGACTCGATGCCTGGCGTTGCCGGCGATGGACAATCAGTCGAAGGTCGCGGAGGTCAGGTTCTCCTGAACGACGTGCGAACATCCCTCCACCCGGCAGGTGTCCTCGAGAAGTGACCGGATAGCCGGGGTCACTCTGAGGTTCTGGGCGAAGCCGACCATGTCTGCGTAGAGCTGGCTGTGCGTGCGCTCGTACCGGCGGCGCTTGGGAATGGCGGTGAGGAAGCCGGCGCGCACCGCACCACTGAGCACGGAAGCGGGATCGACGATGCGCCGCCCCGACAGCAGACCCTTTTCGTCGAGCGAGTCCCGACGATAGTGGCCGTCCGGCCGCACGAACTTCAGGAACAGGAATCGCAGTTGAAGGGCGGTGGGGCAAGGGCCGACGAAGGGGTGCTCCCGACGCCCGTCCGCTCCGAGCAGCTTGACGAAGTCCGCGACGTCTTCGATGGCGGTTCGCGAGTCGATTTCGACGGAGACGAAGCCGGTGAGATGCCCGAAGTCGGCCTCGGCGAGGGTGGGCAGACAGGCGTCGAATCGTGTCCCGTGCAACGTCGCGTCGGACAGGTCGCAGCCGGTCATGTCACAGCTGTTGAAGCGCGTCGACTCCAGGTTCGCTCCGCGGAAGCTGACGCCGGCCAGCGACAGGCCTGCGAAGGTGAGCCCGGAAAGATCCTGGCGTTCCAGCGGAGCGTGGATCAGCAGCCGGGCGCAGTCGGGCAGCCCGAGGAGCACCTGGAGGATGTTGCGAAAGGCGTTGGGGGTCGCGGTAGCGCTGGACAGCCGGGTGAGCAGTTCCTCACCGGCGGCGAGTTCCCTGATTCGGGCGCACAGCACCCGGAGTGCGAAGGAGTCGGGCGGGAAGGGGCGACAATCCAGCAGTTGCGCGAATCGCACCGGGTTGACGGCGAAATACTGGGCGGCGCGGATTCCGATCTGGTGCTCGAAGATCACATCTTGAGCGAAGCGCACCCGCTGTCGCTCGGAGGCGGCACGGAAGACCGGTAGGCGGCAGATGGCGGCGGTGCACCGTTCGCGCTCGGGGTCGGACAGGTCCGAGGGCATCACGAACTCGGCGAGCTGGCCGATCTCATCGATCGGCACACCGCGATTGTCGTTCTCCAGCTCGGCGACCGCGACGTGACTGATGACGTCGAGCAGGTCATGCCGGGAGACCAGGTTCTCCTGCAACTGCTCCTTCTTGTACTCGCGATCCATGATCGCGTCCACGGCGTCCCGGACCAGGTCCATCTCGGAGTAATCGTTCGGTATCCCGTCGGTCTTGCCCTCGGCAACGCGCTCGGCGAGCAGCTCGGCGTAGTACGGGGTGCCGCAGAGCTTCATCAGCTGCGGCTTCGCGTCGAGGATCGAGAGAAGCTCTCGGTCCTTGTCCTGAAGGCGGATGCGCGCGAACGTCGTGATCGACTCGGGCCGCCACGGGAGCAGGCGGAACTCCTCGACGTACTCGTGGGCCACCGTGAGGAAGTCGCGCAGCGCCTGGTTGGAGCTCAGCAGCGAATCTCGGACACAGAGCAGGAGGCGCGGGGTGGTCGGGTTGTCCGGTCGGGCGACGATCTCGTGGATGTACTCGAAGAAGCCGGGGTCCTGGGCGATGACCTCGTCGAGCCCGTCCAGCAGCCAGCTCGCGAAGCCCCGCGTGAGCATCCACTGGAAGGTCGGTTGCTTGACCGGCCGCGCGACCTCGGTCTGCAGCAGGGCGTCGACCATGGGGCCCAGTGCGGGGGCACTCGCCAGGGCAGCATAGTCGGGCAGGAGTGGCAGCGGACGGTACGCCCGCCGTAGCTGCTTCTTGGCCTTCTGGAAGTTCGTGTACAGCGTCGCGAACAGCGACTCGAACAGGACGCTCTTGCCGTAGCCCGCCGGCGCGGTCACCAGCACGATAGGGCGGTCCCAGTCGCCGGGGCTGTCGAAGCGGCGAGCGAGCTCGGTCAGGAGGTCACTGCCCACCACCCCGGTTCCCACCGCCTCGAAGGGTTGGGGTGTGCGTCTGAGCGCCTCCACCTCTCCGTCGCGGCGTAGCTGCTGCGCGGCGGTTCCCGCCAAGGCCGACACGGCTGTGTCGTCCCATTTGAATCGCGCGTCGAAGAACTGGATCGGAACCCGGATGTCGACGTTGTACTCGTGCTTGGCGAGTCTCCGGAAATCCGTCGACAGCCCCTGGGTGGACTCGACCAGCAGAAACTTCGCGCCGGGAGTGCGCGCTTCCTCCGCGAAGCGTTGCAGGAGGGTGGCCTCGCGGCGATGCAGTTCGTCGGCGTCCGGGGCGGCCGGGCACCACACCGTCATGTGCTCGCTGTTGTCCGCGTATGCCGCCCGCCTCGCCCGGACAACTTCACCCCGCGACTCTCCGGGAACCGACCAGCCTTCCGACTCGAGGAAAGTCACAGCCTCGTCATACAGCGTCATGAACCATCCTCCATCAGGAATCGAAAGGGCTGCCAGCGGTCCGGCCGGCCAACAACGTGGAGGTAGGCGCAGGCGCGGCTGACCGCGATGTAGCTGGTCGTCCAGTCCTCCTCGCCGTCGTCCGCGTAGACCACGGCCGGCGCCTCACAGCCGTGGAACTGCCGCACCGTGCAGACAGCCAGCTCGTCGCCGCGAAGCCCACTCGTCGTCCGCACGCCCCGCTCCGCCAGCGTCCGGCGGATCGCGGCATGGTGCGCCCGTGTCGACGTCACCACCACGAGCTGGGAGGCCGGCAGATCCTTCAGGATCGCGAGGACGGCGTCCGCGCACGCCGACGGGAGGTCCGTGGCGCCCCCGCTGAACCGCGGCGCCCGCCCGGCCGGACCGGTGACGGGCGTGTGCGCTCCCGAGATTCGCGCGACGAGCTTCGCGATCGGCAGGACGTTGCGGCAGTTCTCGGTCAACCAGAACTCGTTGTACGAGCCGTCGGGGCGTGGGCGCCAGGTTCCGGAGGAGTCGCGCTGGTACGGGTCGGCGAACAGCACCACCGAACCGTCGGGACGGACGAGTTCGCGTAGCGCGTCCAGGAGATCCTCGTCATGGCTCTGCGCCTCGTCGACGATGAGGCAGTCCAGCGGCTTGCCGTACGCCTCGGCGAGGCCCAGCACGGTGACCCACAGCTGCTCACCCTCGTAGTCGCGCAGCCGATCGGCGCCGTAGAGGTCGCACAGCACGTCCTCCGGGTCACCGGAACTCACACCTTCCACCCGCAACCGACGGCGGATCTCCAGGCGCAGGTTGCGCTGCTGCCCGATCACCGCGACCCGCAGCCCTCTGGCGGCCAACTCGCGCGCCCGCTCCTGCGCGAGGACCGTCTTGCCCGTGCCGGCCGCGCCGAGGACCAGTGACGCCCGCTTCCTGGAGGTCCCTTCCAGCACCTCCAGTTGGCGGCTGGTCAGGCGGATCTGGCGCTGGGTCAGGCGTGCGAGGTCGTCGAAGGCCAGATCGACGTCGTACCGGAGGGTGCGAGCGACGACCGCGGTCGGCGCGAGCGCCGCGAGGGCCTTCTCGAAGTCCGCCTGGCTGGCCCACCCATGCTGGTCCCAGTGGGCCATGACGCGTTCCACGAGCACCGGCGCGTGCTCCAACGCCGCCGCGGTCAGCACGATCGTGTCCGGCGCGTGAGGGCCGAGATTGCCCGAGGGCCGGCCGTCGGCGAAGACGACGCAGTGCCCGGCCGGGACGTGCCGGATGCCGGCGGTATCGCGCAGCCACCCTGCCAGGGCGTACTTGTTCCGAACGGCCTGATCGAACGGTTCGACGTTCAGTGGCACGTCGCCGCCGCGGCGCTGCGCGAACCACTGCCGGCCCGCGACCCGGTAGAGCCCGTCCTTGACCTCCATGATCAGCAGGCCACGTCCGGGGTGCAGCAGGACGAAGTCCGCTTCTCCCATCCGCCACCTCGGCTGGCCGGGGTCGAAGTACGAGAGGCTGTGCAGCACGAACCACGAGTCGTTGAGCGACCGGAGCTTGTCGAAGACGATCCGTTCCCCGCGAGTGGCGTTCGCTCGCAGATGCTTCGGATAGAAGCGCGCCAAGTCCGCCTCCCCAACACGGGTTGTTCGACGACTGTGGTGACGACGCAAGAGTCCACATTGTCTGCTCGCTCGAGGCCTGTCCGCTCTCCACCGGACTTGTGGACTTCCTTGGACGATCGGTCATCTGGATGTCACGCACAGCGAACCGATCGCCCCCGCCCGCTCGCACAAGTGACGGACATCGTGGCCGAACGGATGACGAAGCAGCGTGGGGACACGGAGGCAGAATTCGGAAATCAATCGCGCCTCGATGAGTTCACGGAGGACCCGCAGATGGCCGTCGGGAACAAAGGTGTCCTGCTTGTCGACTGGGACAACCTGGCCGGCGCGATCATCGGCCGCGGCCACGTTGTGGAGCGGGGCATCGTCGATGCCCTCTGGAGCGACGCGACAACCCGGTGCGGCGGCCACCTTCAGTACAAGCACATGGCGGCGGCGAAGTTCGACCGGAGCATCTCGACGGCGATGACGGAGCACCTCATCGACGACGAGGTGGTGGGCAGCACCAAGGAGCAGGCCGACATCCATCTGACCGTGCTGGCGATGGACTACCTCTACCAGGACTGCGGCCAGTTCGTCCTGGTCACCGGCGACCAGGACTTCATCCCGCTGATCCGGCGCCTGCTGCGCGACGGTTGCCGGGTCACGGTCGTGTACGGCGACAAGGACCGGCTCTCCCCCCAGTTCCGCGGCATTCTCACCCTGCCCGGGCTCGACTCCATCTGCATCGACGACATCTACACCCTGAAGAAGCCTCCACCGGTCACCTGCCGAGCGCTGCTCGGCCTGCTCGAGCTGCAGCGTCGCGGCATCATCCTGGGCGGCAAGGAGCAGGCCGACCGCACCGCGACCCTGGCCCGCTGGGCCATCCTCGAGAACGAAGACGAGAGTCAGTACTGGGCGCTCATCGAGTCCCTCGGTCACAAGGTGGTCCGTACCGACGCCGCGGTCCGGGCCAAGGAGCAGTTCCTTCCACGCAACGCCACCCGCACCTACCTCGACGTCGGCTCCGGCCGGTTCGGCGACATCGTCGCCATCGACTACCTGGTCCGACGGCTCGCCGCACGACCCAAGGGCCTGACGGTCACGGAGCTGCGCGCCGGCCCCCTTCAGGCGGACAACGGTGCCCGGCTGCTGCGGGTGCTCGACGCGCTGACCGCCGTGCAGCTCGTTCGCAAGGGCGCGGACGACACGTACGCGGTGACCGTGAACGACCTCGGCCTCGGGTACCTGGAACCGTTGTGGCGGGTCCATGCCGGCCTGACCATGGAGTGCTTCCGGACGCAGAGCCGGACCATCCCGTTCCGGCGCCTTCCCGGACTGCTCAGCGCGACCGGTGTCGGGCAGGGGCCGGAGAAGTTCGCCGCCGGCCTGATCAACCGGGTCATGAAGTACGCCAGCGCGGCAGGCGTCGTGGACGCCGTGGCGGTCGGCGGCGCCCGCCACGCGCTGCCCACGAACTCACCGTTCGCCCGTCCGATCGAGGACGCCTATCACGAGCTCTACCGCGCCTTCGTCGGGCGGGCTCCGAGCCCGATCCCGGAGAGCGAGATCCTCGAGTTCATGGCGGTCAAGGATCGGACGCGGGCAGAGCCGGTGTTCGGTTACGACCCGCGTGACCGGCACCGGATCCTGCGCATCCTGGCACAGTCCCGGGCCATCACCTGGCGGAGCGAGAAGGTCACGATCCCCCAGACGCGATGGGGCGACGCCGGTTCGTCCTTCGCCTAGGAGCTCCCGTGCCGCGCTGGACGAGGAGCCTGCTGCGTGGCGCCGGCAGGTACGGGCTGGCGCTCGCCGGGCTGGTGGCGGTAGTCGCCGCCGGCACCGCCTTGGTGGTGGCCTTCACCTGGCAGAACGAGCGGGCGGCCGCGGTCGCCGGCTCGTTCGCCGCCATCGCGTCCACCATCGGTGTGCTGGCCGCGATCTACTTCTCCCGGCAGGCGTTGTCCCGGACGGACCGGCAACTCGCGGAAACACACCGATCCCTGGTGCTGAGCAGGTATCCGCTCCTGCTGCCGATCCACGAGTCAGTGGCGTTCCCGGACTCCGGCGGGATGCTGGCGCAGCATCCACCGGCCCAGGAGCGCTTCGCGCTGACCTCCACGCCCGCCCCGGCGTACGCGTTCATCGCGATCGCGAAGGACAGGTTCCTCGTGCCGGTGGAGAATGTCGGTGAGGGGCCGGCGCTGCGCATTCGAGGGACGTTGTGGTGTTCGGACGGACGCTACGGCCCGGTGGCCGGTGTGCCGGCCCTGGGGGTGGGCCGGACCGGCGTGATGGCGGCCATGATCCGGGCCGACGGACGACCGCTGCCGGAGGCGCTCCGTTCGGTGACGGCGCAGGACGCCGGGCCGAACATCGCCTACTGGCTTGATCTCGAGTATGTCGACGTCTTCGCGAACCCTCGTCGGACAACGGCGCTCTTCGACCCGCGAGGGCTCGGCGCCTGGCACTACGTGGAGGGGCACGAGCCGGGGACGCTCTGACCGCACCCGGACGCGATCACGCGAAGGCCGCCGGAGCGGCGGGAAAAGTGAAAGCCCCAGCGCGAAGGCTGGGGCCGGGTATTGAGACGGATCGGACGATGACTACGTTTCAGCTCATCATCGCCAGCCACCATCTCCCCTATGAGTAGAGGCTACGGACACGCTCTGCGAGCGTCAACTCGGCTACCCGTCCGTGTCTGCGCTCCGATCGGCTCACGGCGAGCCGCGACCTGACGACGCCGCCAGTGCATCCGGCCATGAGTAGCTGGCCCCGGGGTTCGCGGCCGCTTCCGAACCCGGCTGCCGCCTGCCCCGGCGGTCCCGCCACCGTACGAGCCGGGTGCGGGCCGCTGGCACACGCCACCGGCCCGCACCCACCCTTCGGTCAACCGGCGCGCTCCCGCACCCGGTCGTGACCAGCCGTCAGCGGCGGGGGTCAGTTCCCGTTGCGGTACCGGCCGGCCACGTAGACGAGCGCGTCGCCGACGGCCCGCTCGGCTCCGCTCGGGTGGTTCACCAGGGCGCCGCCGACGGCCATCGTGGTGGAGCCGCCGCCGTCGAGGTTCACCGCGTTGTGCAGGCCCAGCGCCTGGGCGACGGCGGCCGTCTCGGCCATGGTGGTGCCGACGCTGGTGGTCTGCCGGCCGTCGATGGTGGCCAGCACGATCTTCCCGTCCCGGGTGGTGCCGGCGATGGTCCGGGGGTTGCGGGCGAAGAAGCTGTCACCGGGGGCGCCGGCGGGCACGACGATCTGGCCGTCGGCGGTCAGCCGGTAGCGGCCGTTCACACCGAACAGGCCGGGGCGCACGGCGAACTTCTCGCCGTCCGGGTCGACGAGGGTCGAGGTGCGCTGCAGGCAGCCGCGCGAGGCCACCGCCAGCAGGGCGGCGGTCTCCTGGCCGGTGGCCTGCAGCGAGGTCTGGCCGGCCGCCAGCGCGGTGCCGCGGGTGGTCGAGGTACGCACCACGCAGCCGAGCCGGTTGAGCACGACCTCGACGCCGGCGCCGGACGGGGTGGCCGCCGCGAACTCGGGCGTGAACTGCGTGACGTCGCCGGGGACGGTGCACTGCGTCTGGTCGGCGAGGGCGGCGCACGCGGCCGGGACGACCGGCGGGTGGTTGATGAACTCCAGCGGCAGGGTGGCCCCGGTCTGCCGGTTCCGTACGCTGCCCGACCAGCTCAGCTTCCCGGCGGTGGCCCGGTTGGTGTTGGCGTCGACGAGGAAGTTGACCTCGGCCGGGTCGGCGGTGGGCTCGCTGAGCAGCTTCCCGCCGAACAGGCCCAGCCCCACCGGGTCGCCCGGGTACTGCTGGCTGGCGGTGAAGGTAAAGAAGGAGGCGTTGACGCCGGCCAGGGCGCCGGAGGCGCGGACCAGGTCGGTGGTCTTCTCGACCTGGCTGAGGTCCGGGCCGTACGTCGCCTTCAGGTGACCCCGCGCGCGGCGCGGGTCGATGGTCAGCACGTTGACCACCCACGGGCCCCGCGTGGTGGTGTTGATCTGGTCGGCCGGCGCCGGCTCGGTGCCCCGCACGATGCGGGTCAGGGAGACGCCGGCGGCCAGGGTGCTGCTGGTGCGGACCTCGGTCAGGTCGGCGTCGCCGATCGGCAGGGTGCCGGCGGCGGCCTCGGCGCGGGCCCCGGGAGCGACGCCGAGGGCGACCGCGGCCAGGGCGGCGGCGGCGAGCGCGCCGGCGCGGCGGAAGCCGGACAGGCCAGGCTGGGAAACAGTCATGCCCGTCACCCTCTCGGCGCCACAGAACGAGCATCTGACGTCGAGTCGAATTGTGGCGTAAGGAACGGCTTAAGTGACCGTCCACCTCGGCGTGAGGGGTCAGCAACCTCCCGCTGGTCGAATCCGATCTTGACGTGGCGACGAACCCGATCCTCGCCGCGACAAGTGAAGGGTCCGCATGGAGATGGACGAGTTGGAGTCGGCGAGCCCGGCGAAGCTGGCGGCCACCCGCCGGCGATTTCTCACCCTCACCGGCGCCGCCGCCGCGTTGGCGTTCGCCACGCGGCTGCCGGGCTCGGAGAGCGCGTCGGCGCACGGGTCGTCGCCGGCCGACTACCCGTTCACGCTGGGCGTGGCCTCGGGTGACCCGTTGCCCGACGCGGTGGTGATCTGGACGCGCCTGGCGCCGAAGCCGCTTGAGCGGTTCAGCGGCATGTCGTACCGGTCGGTGCAGGTCGACTGGGAGGTGGCGGACAACGAGCGCTTCCACCGGCCGGTGCGCCGGGGCACCGCGCTGGCCCGCCCCGAGTACGGGCACTCCGTCCACGTCGACGTGCGCGGGTTGAAGCCCGGCCGGCACTACTACTACCGCTTCCGGGTCGGCCGGCACGAGAGCCCGGTCGGGCGGACGAAGACCGCGCCCGACCCGAGGCTGCAGACCTCCGCGATGGCGTTCGCGTTCGTGTCCTGCCAGCGCTGGGACGACGGCTTCTTCACCGCCTACCGGCACCTGGCCGCCGAGGACCTCGACCTCGTCGTGCACCTCGGTGACTACATCTACGAGTACGGGATCCCGGCCGACGGCAAGGTGCGGGCCACGGCCGTGCCCGAGCCGTACCAGAGCGAGATCGACACGCTGGACCGCTACCGCATGCAGTACGCGCTCTACAAGACGGACCCGGACCTGCAGGCGGCGCATGCCGCGTTCCCGTTCGCCGTGACGTGGGACGACCACGAGGTCGAGAACAACTACGCCGACGACATCCCGGAGAACAGCGTCGCGCCCGCCGACTTCCTGATCCGCCGGGCCAACGGCTACCGCGCGTACTGGGAGAACATGCCGCTGCGCCCGCTGCAGCAGCCGTACGGCCCGGACATGCGGCTGTACCGCCGGCTGACCTACGGCAACCTCGCCGAGTTCAACGTGCTGGACACCCGGCAGTACCGCTCGGACCAGCCGTGCGGCGGCGGGATGCACGACGACTGCGACGAGCGGTTCGACCCGTCCCGCACGTTCCTCGGCACCGAGCAGGAGCGGTGGCTGCTCGACGGCCTCGGCAACTCCCGCGCCCGCTGGAACGTCCTGGCGCAGCAGGTGGTGATGGCCCAGCTCGACTTCAACCGGCAGGCGCCGGTGAACATCAGCACGGACAGCTGGGACGGCTACGTGGCGCCCCGGGAGCGACTGCTCACCGGCATCCGTGACCGTCAGGTCAGCAACCCGGTGGTGCTCACCGGCGACGTGCACCGCAACTACGCCTTCGACCTCAAGGAAGACTTCACCAACCCGGACTCGACGACGCTCGGCGCCGAGTTCGTCGGCACGTCCGTCACCTCCGGCGGCAACGGCCAGGACCTGCCCAGCAACGGCGCCAACCTGCTGGCGGCCAACCCGCACCTGCGGATGGTGAACAACGAGCGCGGCTACGTCCGGTGCACCCTGACGCCGCAGCAGTGGCGGGCCGACTACCGCGTGGTCCCGTACGTGACCACCCCCGGCGCCCCGGTCTCCACCCGGGCCAGCTTCGTCCTCACCGACGGCAACCCGCGGATGGAGGCCCTGTGATGACCGCCCCGGACAAGAGGAGCTTCGCCGTGCGGATCCTGCCCCGCCGCTTCCGTGGACCGGCCGCGAGCCGGATCGCCTTCGTCGCGGTGGCGGTCCTGGCGCTCGCCGGCAGCACCGGCATCGCCATCGCGTCGTCGACCGGCGATCACGGCCACGGCAGGCGGGTCGAGCTCTCCAGCGATGTGGAGCGCCTCGACATCCTGCGCTGCGTCGGCTACGAGCCGGTGCAGCTGACCATCGAGAACCCGTCGACGGTGCCGACGTACACCGACGTGTTCGTGAAGGCGCAACCGCCGCTGCGGGTCTCCCGCGACGGGGTCTCCACCTACCTGCCCGCCGGGTACCGGATGACCGTGCCGCTGAAGGTGTCGGTGCCGCCGGACATCAAGCCCGGCGACTACAAGCTGGACTACGAGACCGGCGACTCGGCGGCGAAGCGGCACCGGGTCACCGTGCGGGTCTCCGCGCCGGCGGACCGGCAGTGCGTGCCGGGCCAGCGGATGGTCGCGACGGCGACGAACGGGCAGGCCAACTACGGGCCGGAGAAGGCCATCGACGGCGACCCGGCCACCTTCTGGCACTCCACGTTCAGCCCGCCGCAGCCGCTGCCCCAGTCGATCACCCTGGACCTCGGCGGCGTCTACGACCTCACCGAGCTGCGCTACCGGCCCCGCGCCGACGGCAACCTCACCGGCAACATCACCGGCTACACGATCGCCGCCAGCACCGACGGCACGCAGTTCACGCCGGTGACCAGCGGGGTGTGGGCGAACGACGCCACCCAGAAGGCGGCCCGGTTCACCGCTCGCGGGGTCCGGGCCCTGCGCCTGGAGGCCACCGCCGGGCACAACAACCTCGCCGCCGTGGCCGAACTCGTCCAGCTCGGTGTGCCGGTCGACGTGCCGGTGGCCACCGCCACCGGCCTCGACGCCCCGGCCACGATGGCCGCCGGCACCGCGACGCCGGTCAAGGTCACCGTCCGCAACTGGACCGCGCAGCCGGTCGACGCCACCGCCTCGGTGGACGTGCCGGCCGGCTGGACCGCCACCGCCCCGGCCCGGGCGACGGTGCCGCCGAACGGCCAGGTGGCCGTCCCGGTGACGGTCACCCCGCCCGCCGGTCTGCCGGCCGCCGGCCCCGCCCCCGCGGTCACGCTCACCGCGGCGGCGACCACGACGAAGGGCCGTACGGACGGCCGGCCGACGGCCACCACCTGGGTGACGCCGAACCCGGGCGGCGCCACGTTCGCGCTGGACAGCGGTGTCGAGACCAGCCCGGTGCTCGACGGCTGGACGCGGCTCGCACCCTCGGACAGCTGGCGGGACGGGGCCGCCGCCGGCTGGGTCGGTACGCCCCCGGAGTCCCGGGACCGGGGCACGCTGGATCCGCTGCGCAGCGACTTCACGCTCGCCCGGGGACGGACCGGCACGCTGCGCGTCGCGGTTCCGGCCGGCGTGCACGACCTCGCGCTGCTGCGCGGTGACGCCACCGGCACCTCGGGAGCGACGGTGGTGCAGGCGGACGGGCAGACCCTGGTGCCCGCCGGCGGCAACCTCGCCGCGGGCGAGTTCGCCTGGGAACGGTTCACCCTCGACGGCGGCGCGACCGGCCGGACGGTCGACCTTGTGATCAGCAACGACGCCGGAAACTACTGGCGCCTCTGCGCGCTGATCATGGTGCCGCGCGTCGGCTGACCGTCCCGCCGCACCGGTGCGGCCAGCTCTGTGGACGTTCGCAGAGCTGGCCGCATTCGTCGATGTCCTTCTTTACGGGGGCGTTAACCGGCATTTAGTCTGCGCATCACCAGTCCCGGACCCGGGAGTTTCCCCGGCCTCACGAGGGTGCGACGCATGACCTCCGGAAGATTCAGGCGCATCGCCGCCGCCACGACGGCCGCGCTGGCCGTGCTGGCCCTCGCCGTCGCCCCCGCCAGCCCGGCCCAGGCCGGCGGCAAACCGCGACCCGGTCACTCCCAGAACCCCTGGCTGAAGGCGCGGGTCCTGCACATCGCGCACCAGGGCGGCGAGAGCGAGGCGCCGTCGAACACCATGTACGCGTACCGGCGCGCGGTCGACCGCGGCGCCGACATGCTGGAGCTGGACGTGCACTCCACCGCCGACGACGTGCTCGTGGCGATCCACGACGCGTCCGTCGACCGCACCACCAACGGCACCGGCCTGATCCGGGACAAGACGTACCGCGAGGTACGCAAGCTGGACGCGGCCTACCACTTCGTGCCGGGCCAGAACGCGGTGCCCGGGCTGCCCCCGGCGTCGTACCCGCTGCGCGGAATCCGGACCTACGACCGGAAGGCGCCTCGGGGCTACCAGGCCAGCGACTTCGCGATCCCGTCGCTGCGCCAGGTGCTCACCAGGTTCCGCAACGTGCCGATCACCATCGAGATCAAGGGCACCACCGACGCGGACACCGAGTCGTTCCTGCACAACGCGCGGCTGCTCGCCACCGAGCTGAAGCAGACCCACCGGACCCGGAACATCATCGTGACCTCGTTCAACGACCTCGCCGTCGCCGAGTTCCACCGGCTCGCGCCGGAGGTCGCGCTGGCGCCGGGCATGACGGGGCTGACCAACTACTTCCTCGCCGGCGTACGCCCGATCGACGGCACGGTCGCCCTCCAGGTGCCGGTGACGTTCCAGGGCCTGCCGGTCGCCACCCCGGAGTTCATCGCCCGCGCGCACGCCGACGGGTACGCCGTCCACGTCTGGTTCAGCGGCACCGCCCCGGAGGACGAGCCGACCTACAACCGGCTCATCGACGCCTGCGCGGACGGGCTGATGTCGTCGTTCCCGACCCTGCTGGAGCGGATCCTCCGCCAGCGTCACATCGCCCGCCCCGGCACCCCCGGCATCGACCCCTGCGCCACCCGCTAGCCCCAACGCTGGTCCCGGTACCGGCTGACCGGGCTGGTGCGGCTCTACGCGGCCGAGCGGCTGGCCGGGGGCGAGCCGACGGTGCCCCCGGCCGAGTCGGCCCAGGGCCCCGTCCCGGCCTTCGCCGACGCTGAGCTAGGTTCGTGGTTCGAGTCCTTGGGGCAACTGACCTGCGGCTGCGCGGCGTCGCTTTGTCTCCGGACGGCATCCCCGGGACCGGCGACGACGGGGGACGTGGTGCAGGGCCGGGCAGCGGAGTGCGAACGCATCGACCGGATGCTGGGCGACGCCCGTGCGGGCGCGAGCAGCGTCCTGCTGATCCACGGCGATGCGGGAATCGGCAAGACCGCGCTGCTCGACCACGCCGCCGCGCGCGCGTCCGGGATGCGGGTGCTGCGGATCGAGGGACTGGAGTCGGAGACCGAACTCGCCTTCGCCGGCCTGCACCAGTTGTTCCTGCCGGTCATGGACCTCGTCGACCGGTTGCCCGGGCCCCAGGCCGCGACCCTGCGTGCCGTCTTCGGACTCACTGACGACACGGTGCGCGACCGGTTCATCATCGGCCTGGCCGTGCTCAGCATGCTGTCCGAGGCTGCCGGCGAGGGGACGCTGCTCTGCCTGGTGGACGACGTGCAGTGGCTCGACCGGGCCTCGGTGGACGCGCTGACGTTCGCCGCCCGCCGGCTGCAGGTCGAGGGTGTGGTGATGATGTTCGCCGCCCGGGACGCTGACGGCCTGGCCGGGTTCAAGGGGCTTTCGGTACTGCACCTCGCAGGGCTCGACCAGGAGTCGGCCTCCGCGCTGGTTCCGGACCTGCCGCCGTACGTTCAGGAGAGGATCATGAAAGAGGCGCAGGGCAACCCGCTCGCGCTCCGGGAACTCTCCGCCGCTCTGACCCCGGCGCAGCGCGCCGGTCAGCTGAGCCCGTTGGCGCTGTCCCCACCGTCGAACAGGGTCCAGGGCGCCTTCCTGGACCAGATCCACCGGCTCCCTGAAGCCACCCGGGCGACGCTGCTCGTGGCCGCTGCGGACGACACCGGAACGCTGGCACTGGTGCTGCGAGCCGCGGACGCGACGGTCGGGGACCTGGTGCCCGCGGAGCGCGCCGGCCTCGTCGTGCTGACCGGCGACACGCTGCGCTTCCGGCACCCGCTGATCAGGTACGCGGCCTATCAGGCCAGCCCGTTCGCCGGTCGGGTCGCCGCGCACCGGGCCCTAGCGCAGGTGCTGGTCGCGCCCGAGCACGCGCATCGGCGGGCCTGGCAGCTGGCCGCCGCGGCGACCGGGCCGGACGAGCGGGTCGCCGACGAGTTGGAGCGGGTCGCGGTCTGGGCCGGCGGTAGGCAGGCGTTGGCGTCGGCTTCTGCGGCGTACGAGCGGGCGGCCCAGCTTACGGCCGAGCCGGAGACCCGGGCCCGTCGATTCATCGCCGCGGCACAGGCGGCCGCCGACGCGGGGCAGGACGATCGGGGCGGCCGGCTCGTGGCCAGGGTCGAGGTGCCTTCGCACGACCCCGGCATGGCCGCGGACCTCGCCCGGGTGCGGGCGGTGGTGGAGCTGGGGTACGGCAGACCGGATGCCGCGGGCCGGATGCTCCTCGACTGCGCCGACACGATCGGCGCCGTCCGGCCGGACAAACTCCCGGCGCTGCTGGTGGACGCCCTGCATGCCGCGTTCTCCGCGGGCGATGCCGAGCTGATCGCGGCGATCGGGGCGCGGTCCCCGGCCGAGGCGGTGCTGGCCGTGCCCACCCGCCTGCTCGCCGACGACGTGCCCGGGGCCCTGCGCGCGCTGCGGACACTGGTGGCGCAGCGTGCTCGACCCAGCACCGGGTTCATGGACCGGCTGATGACCGGGATCTACTGCCACCTGGTCGCTGACGACGTGGCCGCGCACGAGATCGCCGTCGAGGCGGTCGAGCGCTGCCGGGACAGCGGCATGGGTGGATGGCTGCCCACCGCGCTGCACCTGCTCGCCCGGGTGGAGCTGACGCTCGGCCGCCACGATGCGGCGTACGCGCACGCCGCCGAGGGACTTCGGCTGGCCGAGGGCTACGACCTGGCACACCGGGCCGCGTACCTGCGTGCCGTGCTGGCGACGGTGGCCGCCGTGCGGGGCGCGGAGGAGCAGGTTCGGCACCTGGCGTGCGACGCCATGGAGTACACGCGGCCGCGCGGCATCGGCCATGGTACGGCGGACGCGCTGTGGGCGTGGGGTCTGCTCGACCTCGGCCTCGGGCGCGCGGACGCGGCGCTGGAGCGGTTCGAGGCGGCCCGGGAAGCTTCGGGTCATCGTCGGCTCGCCGTGGTCCTGCTGCCCGATCTCGTCGAAGCGGCCGTGCGTGCCGGTAGGCCCGAGCGCGCCGCGGAACCGGTGCGTCTGCTCGACGAGTGGGCGACCGCGATCGGTCGCCCGGCACTCGCCGCGCTGGCCCGTCGTAGCCGGGCCCTGACCATGGCCGACGGCCAGGCGGAGGAGCATTTCGCGGCGGCCGTGCGGTGGCATCGCGGGGGCAGCGGCTTCGACCTGGCCCGCACTGAGCTGCTGTACGGGGAGTGGCTGCGCCGCGCGCGACGGAAACTCGAAGCGCGCGGCCACCTGCGTACGGCACTCGACGCCTTCGCGGCGCTCGGCGCCGAGCCGTGGGCCCGCCGGGCCGCGGCCGAGCTGCGGGCCAGCGGCGAGGTGGCGGAACCGTCCGTCAGCGGACCGATCAGCCGACTCAGCCCGCAGGAACGCGAGGTCGTCCGGCTGGCCGCCGACGGCGCGACGAACCGGGAGATCGCCGCGCGGCTGTTCCTGAGCCCACGGACCGTGGGGCACCACCTCTACCGGGCGTTTCCCAAGCTGGGAGTCACCTCCCGCACCGAGCTGGCCACGCTGCTCGCCTCATGACTCCGGTGCCGAGTAGCGCAGCCGGATCTGCGCGGTGCGGTACCCCGCCCGGGCGAACGCTGCGGCCATCGGCACGTTCGTGGTGTCGGTGGTGGCCGTGACCAGCTCGGCACCCTGCTCGGCGTGGAATCGGGTGATCTCGGCGAGCACGTCGTCGATGTAGCCACGCCCCCGCAGCTCGGGGACGACGCCCAGATAGCCGACGTTGCGGTTGTACGGCGTCGCGGACGGGATCGCCAGCCCGGCGAGCGTCCCATCGCTGGTGTGGGCCAGCCGCCACCATGCCCGATCGCCCGGGCAGCTCAGGTAGAAGTCCATTTCCTCCCGGGCGGTGGTCTCCGGGCCCTTGACCGCCAGGTTCCGGCGGGTTTGGCCGTCCAGGCTGCCCTCCGCGATCCGCTGGAACACGTGAAGGAACTCCTCGTCGGATGCCTCGGTGAAGACGAGCCTGCCCCGGGAATCGGGCATACCGACTGCCGGTGTCCACTCCAGCTGCAGCCGCTCCACCTCCGCGGTGAGCCCGGCCGCCAGCGCGGCGCTCCGCCGCCAGGCCACGGCCGCCGAGACAGACGGCTCGTCGCGCCAACCGTTGGGCAGCGTCAGGTTGTACAGCGGCGGCTTCGGCGCGCCTTGGGCGGCGAAGGCCCGCAGCCCCGCGGTCAGCAAGGCGGCCGCGACGGCCGCACGGTCGGTGACCGACGCCGCCAGGTGCAGGCAGTCCAGGGCGATGGGGTGCGCGCTGGACGCCTGCCCCCACCACAGGGCGCGGCCCACCACCCGCTGGTCGTGCTCGGCGATCCAGGTCCACTCGGGGCGGTACATCCCCTGGCCCAGCTCGTTCAGGTAGCGGTCGGCGTCGATCGAGCCGACTGGGTCGTCGACGGGGAAGCCGGTGACCTGGTTGAGATCGGCCCCGGTGATGGCTCGGAACAGCATCGGCACTCCTTCAGCGCTGGACATAGGTGGAGATCGTGGCGCCGGTGTTGAACACCCGGCTGTCGGTCAGGGCGAAGTTCGTCACGGTGAAGGGCGCGTGGAACAGGGGGATGCCGGAGCCGAGGACCACCGGGTAGCGCTTGAGGACCAGTTCGTCGATCTCGTCGACCAGCTGCCCGGCGAGCGTCGCGCCACCGCAGAGCCAGATGCCCATCCCGTCCTGGCGCTTGAGCTCGCGGACGAACTCCACCGGATCGCCGTCGACGATCTCCACCGCCGGATCGCGCTGTTTCAGCGTCCGGGAGAACACGTACTGCCGGAGATGGGCGTACGGGCTGGTGATGCCGAGGGCCAGGGCCGGTTCGTAGGTGGCGCGGCCCATCAGGACGGTGTCGAACCTCGCGTTGGCCGCTTCGGCAATCCCGAGTGGCTCCCGCGCGTGGACCGGCATGGTCTCCGGGTAGTCGGCCAGGATGGCCGCGGCCAGATCCCCCTCGAACGCGAAGAAGTCGAACTCGCCGTCCGGCCCAGCGATGAACCCATCCAGGCTGGTGGCGATGTAGTACGTCAGTTTTCGCACGTCAGACGCTGCTTTCCAGAGATGGTGTTGACCGCTGGAACGGTAGTTGGATCATCCGCGGCCGGCATCGGTAGCACCGACGTAACGTGACCGACGAGCCCGGGCCGGTCCCAACGCCGCTTGCTGGCGGCGTGCTGGCTGTCACGGGCGTGTTGATCAGGAGATGAGGAGCGGAGTTCCCGGGCTCGGTGCTGGCGCTGTTACCTCGCCAATGCCCGCGGCCCACCACGCCGGGCTGGCCGAACGGGCGCCGGAGCGCGACCTCGCACGCCACGATGAGCACCAGGAGTAAGCGGGCCGACGGCCTGGTCGCGGTCACAGCTCGGGCCCACCCGCCGTTTGCGCGGGGTCGCAGCGTGGTCAACGCGGTCGGCCTGGGCGATGAAGGGACGCGCATGTGGGGCAAGCGGGACGACATGGTCGTCCACCAGACGGAGCCGTTCAACGCCGAGCCACCGCCGGCCGCGCTTGCCGGGTTGCTGACCCCGGCCGACGCCTTCTACAGCCGCAACCATGGATCGATACCGCAGATCGACCCGTCGACCTGGCAGCTGCGCGTCGATGGCCTCGTCGACCGGGAGCTGGACCTGTCCCTGGCGGATCTGCAGGAGCGGTTCCCGCCCCGCACCGAGGTGGCCACGCTCGCGTGCGCGGGCAACCGGCGAGCCGCGCTGATGGCCGTACGGGACATCCCGGGCCAGACCCCATGGGGGTCCGCCGCCATCTCGACGGCCGACTGGACCGGCGTGCGTCTCGCCGACGTGCTCGCCGCGGCCGGACCCGCCTCCGATGCGGCGCACATCGCCTTCACCGCCCCGGACGTCGCCCAGGCCGCGGATCCGCCGCAACCGTTCGGCGGCTCCATCCCGCTACGCAAAGCCCTCTCCGACGAGGTGCTGCTGGCCTGGTCGATGAACGGGCAACCGCTGCCCGCCGCGCACGGCGGGCCGCTGCGCGTCGTAGTGCCCGGCTACATCGGCGCCCGCAGCGTCAAGTGGGTGCAGAGCATCACCGCCCTGGCACAGCCGTCGGACAACTACTTCCAGGCGGTGGACTACCGACTTCTGCCCCCCGACGCCGACCCCACCCGGCCTGGGCAGGGCTTCGCACTCGGCCCGGTCGCCGTGACCTCCGCGATCCTCGCCCCCGACGATGGCGCCAGCCTGGCCGCCGGCCCCACCAACGTCACCGGCTACGCCTTCGCCGGTGACGGCCGGACCGTCGTCCGCGTCGATGTCTCACCCGACGGAGGGCGGACCTGGATCCAGGCCTCCGTCGACGACGCGGCCGGCCCGTGGGCGTGGCAGCACTGGCACGCCACCCTGGACCTCGCAGCCGGCCACACAGAGATCACCGCCCGGGCGTGGGACGACGCGGGCGAGTCGCAGCCCGAGTCCCCCGCCAGCATGTGGAATCCCATGGGGTACGGCAACAACTCCTGGCCCCGGGCGCGGGTCGATATCCGCTGACCGGCTCTTCTGGAGGCTCGTCACGCAGTCGTGCCGGGTAGTCGACACGCTGCGCGCGACCAGCAGACTGCCTCCAGGGTCTGATCTTCAAGGTGGTCGTGGGTGCGGTACTTCGCGCTCAACGGCACCGATCATCACAGCCACGACGAGCAGAACGCGCTCATCGCCGCCTACGTCCGCCGGCACGACGCCCGCGCCGAGCCGAAGCGGGATTTCGCATCCGATTCACCCATCCGTCAGTGGACGCAAGACCCCGCCGAGACGCGTGACGAGCGGTTACGCGACGAGGAGGAGCACGCTGATCGCCAGCATCACCACCGCGGTGGCGCCGTGGATGCCGTAGACGGCCGCCTTGGGCCCGTTGCTGCGCAGCACGATCAACGCGTCGCCCACGGGTATGCCGGTGGCGGCCAGCATGAACCAGCCCAGCAGGTGGGGTGACGCGTTGGCCACCAGGATGAAGATGAAGAGCCCGGAGGCTATGTCGCGCACGGCCTTGACGGCCAGCCATGCGTGGAAGCTGCGGTCCCCGGTCGGTGTGCCGGGGATGCCGAAACCGACCGCGGCCTGCGGCGCCCAGAAGGCACGGGCGCCGACGAAGATGATGCCCACGCCGATCAGTCCGGCGAGCACGGTGGCGACGGTGGTGAGCATGGTTGGTTCCTCTCGGTAGCGGCGGCCCACTAGATTCCTAGCGGCGCTAGCAGTCGTGCCGATGATAGAGTTACCTTCGGCAGGATGTCTAGCGCTGCTAGGATGGGTCGTGTCCGTCATCAGAGAGCGCCGCGAACGTGAACGCGCCCAACGCCACCAGCTGATCATCACAGCAGCCCGCGAACTCGCCGAGGCCGAAGGCTGGGAGGCGGTGACGACGCGAAGGCTCGCTGAACACGTCGAGTACAGCCAGCCCGTGCTGTACAGCCACTTCAGCGGCAAGGACGCCATCGTCCGCGCCGTCGCGATCGACGGGTTCGTCGAACTCGCCGCCCACCTGCGCCGTGCCCGGCTGGCCAACCCCGAGCCACGGCAGGCCCTGCACGCCGTCTGCCGCGCCTACCTGGAGTTCGCTACCGAGCGGCCCGCCCTCTACCAGGCCATGTTCGTCATGCCGACCGACGTGAAGTTCGCGCACGCCGAGACACCACCCCCACTGCGCGCGGGCTTCGACGAATTCGTCAGCTGCTTCCGCCCGGACAACGCGCGACGCGAACTGGTCGCCGAAGTCATCTGGAGCGCGTTGCACGGCATAGCCACCCTGTCGGGCAGCGGCCGTATCCCCCCGGACACTCAGGAGGAGCGGCTCGACTTCCTCATCACCCAGCTCGCCGACACCCCAAGCTGACCGGCCCCACGCCCCATGAAGGGGTCAATGGAAGCCCAAGGATCAGAGCCGAGCCACCGACTCCAGGGCACCTGCCCTGCGCCGTCGCTGATCTGAGCCGCCCCACCGCGACGGCACGGCCAGGTCAGGAGAAGTGCGTCCTCGGTCGGCTGAGCCGCTCGCCGTCGACGATCAGATCGACCTTCTCGTTGTAGAAGGTGATCAGGCCGGCGATCGGCAGCAGCGCCGCGGTGGGGAAGGCGTACGACCAGGCCAGGTCCGGATGCACGGCGCCGTCGACGCGGACGGACCAGTAGTTGCTGGTCCGGCCCTTGTACGGACAGGCGGTCGTCGTCTCGGACGGCACAAGGTGGCCGAAGTTCACGTCGGTGCGGTTGAGGTAGTAGCGGGTCGGAAGACCGGTCTCGAAGGCCAGCACCGGCGACGTCGACTCGGCCAGGACGACACCCTCCAGCTCCACCCGTACGCTGCGGGTCGACCGCAGCGCGTCCACCCGCGCATACGGGTTCCGGGGGTGCACGTAGACCTCCTCGTCCTCCTCGAACCAGTTGTCCAGGGCGGCCCAGTCGAACCGGATCGTGTCGGCCAGCCCTGGCAACGCGTCGTCGCCGTACCATCAAGCGCACGAGGAACGGGTCGTCTCGCTCACTCGCAGCCCGTGCAGCCGCCCGGGGCCGCGCCGCGACTCCTCCGTGCGCTGCTCGTCAACCAGCAGGCCGTGATTCACGTCGGCGATCGGGATGTAGTACTGGGGGTAGAACGGCCATTCCCACACGTACCACGCCCGGCTGGTGTCCAACACCTGCTCGCCGGCGAGGAAGGCGCGGACCCGGCGGGGCACCGGCTCGATGTGGTCGACCGGGGTGATCGCCTTCGGATACTCCGCCACCCTGTCCTCCTTCACGCAGATCGGGCACCGGTTTCAACGATCAGCACCGCCCGCCGGTGCCGTCGCGCTCGGCGTCGCACCAGATTCCGGGGCCCCGGGGCGGGAGATGCCGCCGAGCGGGCTCCCCGGCAGGAGATCACCCACCGGCATGGGGATGCCGCCTGACTATGTGCCGCGACCCAGGCACGACGTGGCCGGCACGTAGCTGCAGGTGAGCGCCGGTGAACCGAGCCCGCGTGCGGCGGTCGTGGGTGACGACGACCACCGCACCCGGGTAATCGACCAGCGCCTGCTCCAACTCCTCGACCAGAGCCGGGCTGAGGTGGTTGGTCGGCTCGTCCAGTAGCAGCAGGTCGACCGGCCTGCTGACCAGGCGGGCCAATTCGAGCCTGCGAAGTTGTCCGTACGACAGCTCCCTCACCCGCAACCGCAGGTCAGCCGGCCGGAACAGGCCCAGCGACAGCAACTCGTCCGGGTCAGCAGCCTGCCCGTCGGCGAACGCCTCCAACACCGTCAGGTTCGGCGGCCACGGCGTCATCTCCTGCCGCAGGTGACCGATCCGGCCTCGGGTGCGCACCGTTCCCTCGTCCGGGCGCAGTTCTCCTGCCAGGACACGGATGAGGGTGGACTTGCCCGCCCCGTTGGGCCCGGTGACCAGAAGCCGGCCTGTGCCCCCGATCCGCAGGGACGGCACATACAGCCGGTCGGTGACGCGGACCTCGGTGAGCTCGGCAACCGTCTCCGGGGCGTCGTTGTCGTCGCCGGTGATGCTGGCCGCGAACACCAGCGGGTCGGGCGGCGGCGCGACCGGGTTACCCGTGAGACGCTCGATGCACTCCTTGGCGTTGCGGATGCGTCCCATCGCACCGTGATCACGGCCGCGGGCCCGGAAGGCGCCGTGCCCGAACTTGGCCATAGGCGCCTTCCGCGGGATCGCTTCCAGACGGAACGCGTTGGCGGCAGCGAGCTTGTGGGGTACGGACAAGCTCATCGCGCCAGGCTTCGTATTCCTGCAGCCGACGCCGGCGTTCGGCGGCCTTGGCCATCAAGTACCCGTCGTAACCGTCGCCGTGGCGTGTCACCACGCCGTCACCGACTTCCAAGATCGTATCGGTGACTCGGCTGAGAAACTCCCGGTCATGGGTGACCGCGAGCACTGTGCCGCGGTGCTGCCGCAGGCGCGCCTCCAGCCAGCCCACGGCCTGATCATCCAGGTCATTGGTCGGCTCATCGAGCTCGATTTGCCGGCGCCGTTGTCGCCGATGATGCCGGCTTTCTCGCCCGGTTTGACGCTGAAGGACACTGCGTCCAGCACGACGCGCTCGTCGTAGCGGCGGATGATGTTGTGCAGCGAAAGTTGCGACGTAAGCAAAACGGCCCTCATCTCGCAGGCTGATCGGAACGTCCGCCGCCATACCGGCCGTCTGGCCGCGAGGGCCAGGTGTTGCTCAGGTGGGGTGGTTGTTCGCCTGGCGGTCGGTGTGCCTCTGAGCGCTATATCTGTGCGCGGTGATGATTGAAGGGGTGCCGAGCCCAGGCGCGCTCTCGATGCGCTGGGCATCTTCAACCCCGCAGTGTTCTCTGAGCCATCGGTGGTGCCCATAGGTCACGGCACCGCCTCGTCGGGCTAGTTCTCCGAGGCGGCGCCGCAAAAACCCCCACACCGGCCGGGATCACGCTCGCTTCGTGAAGGTGAAACGCGCCCATAGGTAGCCGACGAGCGCGATCGCCACGCACCAGGCGACGGCGACGGCCGCGTCGGTGGTGTCGGGCGCGCCGTCGAGCAGCCCACGCATGGTCTCGATGATCGGCGTGAAGGGCTGGTACTCGGCGAACTGCCGCAGGCCCGGGCCCATCTTCTCCGCCGGAACGATCGCGCTGCTGAAGAACGGCAGCATGACCAGCGGCACGGCGGCCATACCCGCTGTCTCCGGCGACTTCGCCGACAGCCCCAGCGCGACGGTGAACCAGCCCGCCGCAGACGCGAGCAGCACCGCGACGCCGCCCACACCGAGCCAGTCGGTCAGGCTCGCCTTCGGGCTGAACCCCAGCAGGAAGGCCACCCCGACGAGCGCCGCGATGGCCATCACGTTGGTCAGCACGCTGGTGATGACGTGGCCGGTCAGCACCGCGCCGCGGGAGACGTCCATGACCTTGAACCGGTTGATGATGCCCTTGGTCATATCGGAATTCACCGCCGTCGCGGTGCCGCCCAGCCCGTAGCAGACAGCCAGCAGGATCAGGCCCGGCGTCGCGTAGTCGATGTAGTCGACCCCGACGCTGAAGGCGTCGCCGAACACGTACACGAACATCAGCATGATGATGATCGGCATCAGGACCGCGTTGAACACCGACGTCGGGTTCCGGATGAGGTGCTTGACGTTGCGGCGCAGCATGACCAGCGAGTGGGACTGGGCGCTCATTTCGCGTCCACCTCCGTGGTGTGGCCCGTCAGGGCGAGGAAGACATCGTCGAGGTCGGGGGTGTGCACGGAGCACTCCTCGGCGCTGAGGGAGTGCTCGTCGAGCCGGTCCAGCAGGGCTCGCAGCGACTTCGTGCCGCCGTCGGCGGGCACCCGCAGGGCCAGCGCATCGTCGTCGCGGGTCGCCTCGGGGAAGACCCCCGCGGCGGCGTCGAGTTCGGCGGCGGTGGTGAACCGCAGCCGCACGTGGGTTCCGGGGATGAGGCGCTTGAGCTCCTCAGGCGTACCCTGGGCGACCAGGCGGCCCCGGTCGAGCACCGCGACGCGGTCGGCCAACTGGTCGGCCTCCTCCAGGTACTGCGTGGTGAGGAAGACGGTCACGCCGTCGGCGACCAGGTCACGCACGATCGACCACATGGTGCGGCGGCTGCGCGGGTCCAGGCCCGTCGTCGGCTCGTCGAGAAAGATGATCTGCGGGTTGCCGACCAGCGTCATCGCCAGGTCGAGCTTGCGGCGCATGCCCCCGGAGTAGGTGGAGGTCGGCTTGTCCGCCGAAGCGGTCAGCTCGAACCGGTCCAGCAGGTCCGCGACGATCCGCTCGCCGCTGCCGGCGACCTTGCGGTTGAGGTCCGCCATCAGCTGGAGGTTCTCCCGGCCGGTCAGCAGCTCGTCGACGGCCGCGAACTGGCCGGTGACGCCGATGGCCGCGCGGACCGCCTTGGCGTCGGTGGCAAGGTCGTGGCCGGCGACACGGACCGTGCCGCCGTCGGCCTGCATCAGGGTGGTGAGCACGTTCACCGTCGTCGTCTTGCCCGCGCCGTTGGGGCCGAGCAGGGAGAACACCGTGCCTGCGAGGACTTCGAAGTCGATGCCGTCGAGGACGGCCTTGTCCTTGTACGCCTTGCGCAGGCCGGAGACCGAGATCGCTGCGGTCGTCATGTGGTCACCTGAGAGGTGGCCGCAGCGGCATCGAGCGCCGCGATGATCTTGTTGGTCATGTCGGCGACGGTGGGGCTGGGCTCGCCCCGCCGAGTCCGGACGGCCGCGTCCAGGGCGACGACGACGGTGCGGCGGAAGTTGTCGGCCTCGGACGGAGCCTGCTCGGCGAGCAGGCGCATCGCCTCGGTCAGTGCGGGCAGCACGCGGTCGGCGATCTCGGCCACCGACCTGCCGCTCAGGTCCACTCCTGTGGACTTCTCCGCGAGCACGTGCCCGACCAGGCCGGTTGCCGAGGCCAGGGCGATGGACCCATCGGTGGCGATCTTGTGGGGTGAGCCGCCGGCGACGCCGGCGGCCGACAGCAGCGTAACGGCACCGTATGCGGCTGTTCGGAGCGTGAGTTTGTCGTGGGCAGAGAGGGTGACGGACATAGTGATGAACTCCTTCGCGGTTCACGTCAGTCGGATTCAATGGAGGTTGCGGTCACCGAGGGGCAAGCCGCGATCATTCGGGGGGTCCCTGCCTCCGGCTGGGAGGGCGCACTTTCGCTGGCGGACAAGACCTTTCATGACAAACCTCTCCTCGGCGGCGCGCGTTGGCTGCGTGTGCCGCTGGACTAGCGGGTCGGGGCCGGCGGTTACGGCAGGGTCAGCTCGTAGAGAAGGCTCCGCCCGAGGGGGTGGAAGCCCAGGTGCCGACGCAGGGCGAGCTGGCCGGGGTCGTCTTGGGCGGTTCGGGTCTCGATCTCCTCGACGTGTGGGTGGATCTCGCGTAGTCGCTGGATCAGAGCGGCGTTGACCCAGAGGCCCAGCCGCCGTCCGCGATGGCCGACAAGCACGGCAGGCCCGTATTGGCGGGCGCGGCGCTGCGGCAGCGCACCCATCGTCGCCAGGGCGTAGGCGACCAAGCCGCCGTCCGCTTCCGCGGCGCTCACCACCGCGTCACCGCGACGGCTCGGGCGCCGGAGCAGTTGCTCGACCCTGGTCGTGCCGGACAGGTCGCCGCTCCAGTAGCGCAGCCGGTATCCGGGGTGCTCGATGTCGACCAGCTCACCCAGCCAGGCATGGTGAACATCGCAGTAGCTGAGCAGGTCATGGCCCCTGGATCCGGTGCGCCGGAAACCGTGCCGCACACAGAACGACTCCGCGGCGGAACCCGCGGCGACCTCCACGGTCAGCCGCTGCCCTACGGCGTGTGCACTGACGGCGGCCAGTAGCCGCGATCCAATCCCGCGTCGGCGCCATTGCGGCTCCACGCACAGGCTCAGCTCGAGGGTGCCCGGCTGCAGGGCCGTCGGCAGCGGCAATTCGTACTCGAACGGCATGACCGGACGCAGGCCGGCGACCCCGGCCACCAAGCCGGGGGGCGTCACAGCGTGCCACCGTGGGGTCCCGAGGTGATCCGGCTCCGCCACGACGTCGATCAAGCGTTCGCTCATGCGTCCACCATCGTCCGGCCGTCCCTGCCGAACAACGCAAAAGATCGCACCGCCGCATTAGTCACCGGTAATCGATCGACAGCAGACCCTGCGACGGCCGATGGTCCGGGTCACGCTCGCGCAACGAGCCGCTGTCGCGGCCGTAGACTGCCCCACTCAAGGGCGCGATGATCGGAGATAGGGCCGCCGGTGGAACTGCGTGATATCGAGATCTTCCTGACGCTGACCGAAGAGCTCCACTTCGGTCGCACGGCTGAACGCCTGCACGTGTCCCAGTCGCGGGTCAGTCAGTCGATCAAACAGCAGGAACGCCGGATCGGCGGGGGCCTGTTCGAGCGTACGAGCCGTGCCGTTCGGCTTACTCCGCTCGGCGAGCGGCTGCGCGACCGCCTCCGCGCCGGCTACAGCGAGATCATTTCCGGCATCGAGGAGGCCGCCGCCACGGCCCGCGGCCAGGCCGGCACGCTGACCGTCGGCACGATGGCCACCCACTACCGGTCGGTTGAGGCCGCCCTCGACCTGTTCCGGCAGCGGCACCCGCAATGCGAGCTGCGCCTGCGCGAGATCTTGCCTACCGACCCGCTCGGGGCACTGCGGGCCGGTTCGGTCGACATCGGGATCCTCTGGCTACCCATCCGCGAGCCCGACCTCGCGGTCGGGCCGGTCCTGCACAGCGAGGATCTGGTACTGGCGGTCGCCGCTGACCACCCGCTGGCCGACCAGGGCAGGGTCGAGCTGGAGGATCTCGGCGATCATCCGGTTATCTACCCCGAGGGAGCCATTCCCGACTATGTGTGGCAGGCGCACACACCGTCCACGACACCGGCCGGACGGCCCATCCGGCGCGGGCTGGGCGTCGTCACCCTCGAGGAGGCCTTCCGGGCGATCGCCGGCGGCAGCGTCGTGTCTCCGATCGGATCGGACGTGGCATCCACCCGGCAGCGAGGCGACATCACCTTCCTGCCCATCACCGACGGACCGGTGTTGCACTACGCGCCGGTGTGGCGCAACGACGGGGAGACCGCTCTGGTACGCGCCTTCGTCCAAGCCGCCACAGAGGCGCAGCAGACGAAATAGCAGGGCACCGCGCTGACCCTCCCACCTGCAGGCCGCGACTGCGGCTCACACCGGGCTGACCGCGCCGTACGGCGGCGCCGAGTGCGAGGACCCGCCCGGCAGCTTCCAGATCTTCGTCAGTCCCAACGCCAACTCGAACCAGGCGCTGAAGAACGGCGAGAAGCCGCCGGCCGAGCCGAAGTGCGGCAACGGCTTCCGCAACGCGTGGAGCCCCGACGGCAAGACCACCATCCAGGTGGCCAGCGGCGGCCGGCTCTCCGACGCGGAGATGGTCAAGATCCTGAAGGGCATCACGCTCGCCGACGTCAGCGACGACCGCACCTGGCCGCAGGCCGCCACCGCCCTGCGGGCCGGCTGACCCGCCCGCCCTTCCGCGGGCGGTCCGTCCCGACCCCTCCCTGGCACCCCCCGCCCGGGACGGCCGCCCGCGCCGGCCCCCGGCAGCGAACGAGTGTCGCTGTCGAGGGCCGGCGCGTTGGCGCTACGGCTGGGGTAGCTGTCCGTCATCGGCGGCGGGGCTTCGGCATCTGCCAGTTCAAGCGGGCTTGCCGACCGCACCGCGTTCGTCCGCGGCCGTACATCGAGCTGTCGCGCGGCGGTTGCGCGGCCGTCGCCTTCCAGGCGGACGGTACGAGCCGTGCAGACCCCCGCGCCACTCCGGGCCCGGCCGCACACCACCACGTCGCTGACCCTCGTCACCGCGGCGGCCGGCTGCCTGATGCTCCAGCTCTTCGTGTTGCCGCTGTGGCTGCTGCCGCGCACGGGCGTCGCCGCGTGGCTGCTGGTCCCGCTCGTCGCGCTGTCGATTCCACTGTGGTCGGTGCTGCACGAGGCGATCCACGGCTCGCTGCTGGCCGACCGCCGATCCAACGACCGGCTCGGCCGGATGCTCGCCGTCGGGTACGGCGCGCCGTTCATCCTGTTGAAGACCGGGCACCTGCTGCACCACCGCTACAGCCGCACGCAGCGGGAGCGGACCGAGATCTTCGACCCGTCCCACACCACGTGGCTGGCCCGGGCGCCCGGCTACTACCTGCGGCTGTTCGGCGGGCTCTACCTCGCCGAGGTCGCCACCGTGGGGCTCGCGGCCGTACCGGCCGCGGGCTGGCGCCGGGTCGCCCGCCGGCTCGACGCTCCCGACACGGTCACCGGGATGCTGTTGACCACCGTGCGACGGCGGCATCTGCGGGAGTTCCGGGTCGACGCCGCCGCGACCGTCGCGCTGTACACCGCGTCGGCGGTCGCGTACGGCCGGCACGCCTGGCTGCTTGTCGCGGCGGTCGCCGGGCGGGCCGTGCTGGTCTCGCTCGCCGACAACGCCTACCACTACGGCACCCGGCTGGACGCGCCGCTGGAGGCGATGAACCTGGCCCTGCCGCGTCCGCTGGAGACGTTCGTGCTGGCGTTCAACCTGCACAGCGTGCACCATCGCCACCCCGGGCTGCCGTGGCACCAACTGCGCCGCGCGTTCGTCGCGGACGAGGACCGGTTCCACCTCGGCTGGTTCGCGGCGGTCGCCCGCCAGGCGCGCGGCCCGATCCCGGTCACCGCCCTGCGGGACCGGCCGCCGGACAGTTGACCGGGTCGACGCAAGGGCATGACGCTCGCCGACCGCACCTGGCCGCCAGCCGCCGCCCTGCGGGTCGGTTGACCTGGCCTTACTGCCCGACGCCCCTCCCCTGGGCCTGCCTCGGCGGCCCCGCCGGGTCCGGTTCGCCCCGGTGGACGACGCGGCCGGTGCGGCGGATCTTGCGGCCAGGTCATTGCCAAAGGCAACTATCTGGCGTACGAACGTGGATGTCATTCCGGTGGATCTCGACGGAGACCCCGTCCACCGGACTCACCAGACCCAAGGGGGGCCAATGGCACGCAGCCGGATCGCCGGTGCCGCAGCCATCTCACTCGTCGTACCGCTCCTGAGTGTCCTTCCCGCGACCGGCGCCGCGGCCGCGCCCGCCCAGCCGGCCGCAGCGAACGGCCGGCCCAGCGACGACACCCGCGAGCTCACCCGCAAGGACTTCACGCTCGACGGCCGCAAGGTCCAGACGCCGGCCCGCTACCAGCCGCGCGCGCAGGCCCGGTCGAAGGCGCAGGCGGCGCCGGAGACCCCGGCGGTCGGCACGGTCCGGCAGTGGCTCGGGCTCGACGACATCCAGGGCAGCTACTACCGCAAGGACTACACGCTGCGCGGCGTCGGCGACAACATCGAGGTGTGGGTCGCCAACGACCTCGCGTTCCCGGCGAACGACTGCCGCAACCAGGTCGCCTCGTCGACGCAGATCACCGACGCGCAGGTACAGAACTTCGTCCACGAGTTCGACACCAACATGTACCCCAAGGAGACGGCCGCGTTCAGCCGGCCACCGGACCGCGACGGCACCAACACCCTCATCGGGCCGGACGCCAACGGCAACGGCGGCGTCTACACCGGCGGCGGCAACAAGACGGTCACCCTGATCGACAACGTCCGCGACGACAACTACTACCAGTTCCCGGCCGCGCCGACCTACATCGCCGGCTTCTTCTCCGCGCAGCTCAACGAGCTGTTCGACCGCAACGTGATGACCGTCGACGCGTACGACTGGCTGCACCGCACCGGGGCGAACCCGCCGGACGAGCCGACCGGCGACCTGTGCACCAGCCGCCCGGCCCGCCCGTTCAGCTACGAGGGCACCTTCGCCCACGAGTGGCAGCACCTGGCGCACTACTACACCGACCCGTTCGAGGGGACCTGGCTCAACGAGGGCCTGTCCGACTTCGCCCAGACGCTGACCGGCTACGTCGACACCACGGCGACCGTCTTCGACCGGGGCGCCGACAGCCACCTCTTCTGCTACCAGGGCTTCGGCACCGTGCAGACGCCGTACAACGCCAACCCGCGCGACTGCGGCGGCCCGGAGAACTCGCTGAACCTCTGGGACGAGAGCCCCAACGCGAACGCGGTGCTCGCCGACTACGGCAACGCGTACTCGTTCATCCAGTTCCTCTACGACCGCTACGGCACGGACATCGTCCACCGCCTGCACAACGACGGTGACCTGCAGGGCCTGGCCAGCCTCGGCGCGGCGCTGAAGGCCGAGGGCGCCAAGGACATGTACCAGGTGATCCACGACTACCAGACGATGACGCTGGTCGACAAAATCGTCGGGGACTCCCGCCTCGGGGTCATGCTCGGCGTGTCGAAGAGCCGGGTGACCAGCAAGAGCCTGCGCTCCACGGTCAACCTGGCCAACCCGGCCGCGAACGCCACCCCGGGCGCGGCCCCGAACGGCGCCGACTACGTGCCGCTGCAGAAGGCCGACGGGCAGCTGCTACGCGGCCGTGACCTGCGGTCGCTGTCGTTCCAGGGCGGCAAGACCCTGCCGGCGCTGCCGCTGGCCTGGACCGTGGTGACCAACGACCCGGACCGCGCCGGCAACCCCGTCCTGTTCTCCGGCAACGGCAACAACACCGACGCCGGCGCCGTCACCCCGGTCACCGTGCCGACGACCGACCCGACGCTGCGCTTCGTCGCCAAATACGGCGCGGAACTCGGCTTCGACTACGGCTACGTCACCGTCTCCACCGACGGCGGCGTCACCTACACCGCCATCCCCGGCGACAAGACGGTCGACGGGCCGCTCGGCCCCGCGGTCAACGGCACCACCGACGGGTTCGAGGCGCACAGCTACGACCTGTCCGCGTACGCCGGCAAGTCCGTCCTGCTCGGCTTCCGCTACGTCAGCGACGGCGGCGTCAACGAAGGCGGCTGGCTCATCGACGACATCACCGTCGGCGGCACCACGGTCAGCGACGGCAGCAGCCTCACCCCGTTCGACTCCCCCACCGAGATCAAGCCGATCAGCGTCAACAACTGGAACGTACGCCTGATCGGCCTCGACGAGCAGCACTCGCTCGCCTGGCAGTTCGAGTTCAACGGCAAGTCCAGCCTCACCCTCAACCGGGCGCAACTGGCCGTGCTGAGCCTGTTCCCGAAGGTCGTGGCCGTGGTCGCCTACGACGAACCGACCGAGCAGGTCAACCAGTACGCGCCGTACACCCTGAAGGTCAACGGCGTCGTCCAGCCGGGCGGCGCCTCCTGACCTGAACCGCTCCGACCGCCAGGGCACCTGTCACCGCACCGGGGGGCAGGTGCCCTGGCCCTTTCCACGACTGTTACCGGGGTGGTTCCTCATCCGTGACCCCGCACGGGCCGTCGTGGTCGTTGCGCCGCCCGCAGCGGCCGCCGCCGCCGCCGAGCATCGCGTCACACCAAATCCGGGTACGCACGAACTGACGGTCCTCCTCGCTAAGCGTGGTCTCGCCGAAGTCGATGGCGTTGACGTGCGCGAGCGAGTCACGCAGCGCCGCCGCCAGGATGGTTGCGCCGTCGAGGCTGGTCAGCGTGGTGGGCAGGTGAATGATCCAGCGGGGTGCGGTCATCGCGGCCACCGGCTGTTGCCCGCTCCTGGCTCCTGATGGCGACAGGTGGTGTGCCGCGACTGCCACTGACGCAACGCCTGGCGGATGCGCTCGGCCTCGGTGTTCGCCGTGGTCAGCTCGCGGTGCAGTCGCTCCAGCTCGTCGGCCACCCGGTAGAGATGGTCGTGCACCTGGTCCGGGTCGAGCCCGCGCCACCGGCTGTCGAAGGTGGCGACTCGAACGTCGTGCGGGTGCAGGCGCTCGCCGGTCAGATAGATCATCGCCGCGGTGCCGTCTGCTCGGCGACCAGCAGCTCGACCTGGCGGTCCGTGAGGCCGCGCTGGTCCAAGACCCGCCAGCCCCAGCGGTGCAGCCGGCACGGATGCGGGGCACGATCGTTACGGCACCGTAGGCCGTCGGGCCACTGCTCGGCGGCGTGCACGGTGACCGCCCTGATGGCGAAGCCAACGTCCTCGGCGGTCACGTAGGGCGGCAGGGGTAGCTCGCCGAGGATCTCGTCAATCGAGTCCATGGCCCTCCTTGGTCGGTCGGCAGCGCCGTTTCTTTGTCAGGTGGCGCCGAGGCGGGTGGGGTCGCCCGGTACGGCCGCGCGCCCGTACCGCCCGGAGCCCAGCACCCGCCCCGGGCCTGTGACCCCCACTCTGAAACCGGCCGTGAGCAGGAACTACAGCGCTAGCGGCGCTCAAATGAGGCAAAACTGAGGCACTGCCCGTCACGTGGACGGCGACGCACTCTCACTAGAGTGACGTCATCCCGGGAGGATGGACGAGTGGCTCTCAAGCGTTACCGGCTGGTGCAGCGACGCAAGATGCTCGGATTCAGCCAGGAGCGACTGGCCGAGGCCCTGGGCGTGGAGCGGTCCACCGTCGTGCGGTGGGAGCGGGCCGAGAACGACCCCCAACCGTGGCACCGGATCCGGATCGCCGATGCCCTCCAGATGCCCCTAGACCAGCTTCAGGAGATCCTCGATGATGTCTCCGTCGCGACGCCCCGAGGAAGCATCATGGGAGACAGCACCGGTCATACCCCGCCCGCAACCCGCGCCGACCTACTCGCTGACCTGCGCGCCTTCCTCACGCGCTACCTGCCGAACCACACCGCCGGAAGCCCCTCCGCCTCACTGCCCGAAGTGCGACGCGCCGTTGCCCGGGTGCACGGGCTGTATCAGCGAGCCAGCTACGTCCCCGCCTCGCGCCACATCACGGATGTCCTCCGTGTCGCGACCGGGCTAACCCGATCCGGATCAGGCATCCATCGGGCGACGGCCTTCAAGATGCTCGCCGCCGCATACGTCGCCGCCTCCAAGATCGGATGCAAGGTCGGTGACGGTGAGACGGCGCTCCTCGCCGCCGACCGGGCCGCGACCTCGGCGCAGCTCGCCGACGATCAGGCACTGGCGGCGGTCGCCGCCTACCAGGCCGCGTGCGCCCTACTCCGGTTCCCGGATCGCATCGCCGAGGCTGAGGCGGTCACCGACGCCAACATCGACCACTTGGCGCGACTGCGGTCGTCGCCCCACCCGGACCTGATATCCGCGCAGGGCGCGCTTCTGCTTCTGGCCGCCATCATCGCGGCGCGACGGGGTGACACGAAGCGGGCTGGACGTCACCTCTCGCAGGCACAAACAGTCGCCAACGACCTCGGATCCGACCAGAACCGATTGTGGACCGGATTCGGGCCAACCAACGTCACGATCCACGCGGTGTCCGCAGCCGTGGCGGCCGGCAATGCCGAACGTGCCATCGACATCGGTAGTCGGCTGGATACCTCCCGGCTGCCAATCGCTTTGGTCGGGCGACGGGCACAGGTTCACCTCGACCTCGCAGAGGCAAGCGCGACGGGCAGCGACGGCAGCTCGCTCGCCGTCCTCCACCTCCTGGAGGCTGAGCGCGTCGCGCCTGAGGTGCTCGGCGCCAACGTCCAGGCACGATCGCTGCTGCTCAACCTGCTGTCCAAGGAACGCCGATCGGCGACACCCGGCCTGCGACCGATGGCGGTACGCGCCGGGCTGCTCACATGACCGACGAGAGGGTCATGTACCTCGTCGTCTGCGCCGCGCCGCCGGCCCTCCAAATAGGCGAACTCATCGAACTGCTGCTGGCAGACGGCTGGACCGTCTGCGTGATCGCGACACCGACAGCGGCGACCTGGATCGACACGGAGGCCCTGTCCGCGCAGACCGGCTACCCGGTCCGCTCGGAGTGGCGGCGGCCGGGCGAGCCGGACGTGCTGCCCAAGGCGGATGCCGTAGTCGTCGCCCCCGCCACCTTCAACACGATCAACAAGTGGGCGCTCGGCATCAGCGACAACCTCGCCCTCGGCATCCTCAACGAGGCGCTGGGGCTCCACCTTCCGGTCCTGGCCGCGCCGCATCTGAAACAAGCTTTAACCACACACCCGGCTCATGCCCGAAGTGCCGAGCTTCTTGTGACCAGTGGAGTGACGCTCTATCAGGGGGCGGAAGCGCAGAAACCTGCCCCCGCTGGTCTGGCGCCTTGGGCCCCTATTGCTGAAGCGATTGGGCGGCTTGCGAGTTGACGTCTCCATTATGCAGAGCTGCCAGTCATATGGCGGGCTACTTGAGACGGTTGCCGAACCCTCCAGATGGGCGCATTTCGAGGCGGATGGTCGCCGCCGGCCGACCGATCGCGGAGGTCGCCTCCGTACACGGTCGGGCGCATGACGACGAGCGGGTCCGCATCTTGGCCGTCGATGGGGTGATGGACGAGCGGCCGGCTGGTTAACGTCACCGAGTGACGGATCTTGAGCGGGGCATCTATGAACACCTGATCACGGAGAATCTGGCTCAGCGGCTTAGCACGATGGATGCCGCGCGTATCCAGCGCGGTGGCCTCGACTCTGCCGATGCGCCCGACACTCTCGCGCATCACGTCGCCGCCCTGGCCCGGCGTGCCCTCCAGGCCGTCGGTGGTGGCGACGACAGGTTCCGGCGCCAAATTGAGCTGGCAAACCGTATGGCCGACGCCATCGGTGCGTTAAGCCCGCAGGCGGCAAATCAGCAGGATCAGATTGCCGACGCCGAGCAACTCCTGCACGCCATCGCCGCACCCCCCATCCCACCCGCTCAGCCCGTCTTTCCGCCGCGCCCAACCACCCCGCTCTCCAGCGGCGCCCTCCTGGTCAACGGCCGGCACCAGCCGCGGATTGGGCACGAGGTCACGCGCGAGATGGCCTCGGCCGACCAGGTCGACCTGCTCTGCGCGTTCATCAAGTGGCACGGCCTGCGCATCGTTGAGTCGGCCATCCGCGAGCTGATCGCCCGCGGTGGCCGGCTGCGAATCATCACCACGACGTACCTGGGTGCGACCGATCAGCGGGCCCTCGACCGACTTGCGGAACTCGGCGCCGACATCAAGGTCTCCTACGAGACCCGGACCACGCGGCTGCATGCCAAGGCGTGGCTGTTCCGCCGTAACAACGGCACCAGCACCGCGTACGTCGGATCGTCGAACCTGTCGAGGACCGCCCTGATCGACGGGGTGGAGTGGAACGTCCGCGTATCCAACCTGGAGCAGCCGTACGTCATCGACACGTTCACCGCGACCTTCGAGGATTACTGGAACGATCCGGCCTTCGAGGCGTATGACCCGGCCAGGGATGCCGACCGGCTCCGGCACGCCCTCAGTGGGGAGCGTCCCGGCGACGCACCGACCGAGATAGCGAACCTGGACGTGCGGCCGTACGGGTATCAGGCGGAGATCCTGGCGGACCTGGACGCCGAGCGTCAGGTCCACGGCCGGCACCGAAACCTGGTTGTCATGGCCACCGGCACCGGGAAGACCGTGGTTTCGGCGCTGGATTACCGGCGGCTACACCGCGCAGGCACGGTCGACTCGCTGCTCTTCGTCGCCCATCAGGAGCAGATCCTGCGGCAGAGCCTGTCGACGTTCCGGCAGGTGATGGGGGACGGCAGCTTCGGTGAGACGCTGGTCGGCGGCCGGGAGCCACAGCACTGGAAGCACGTCTTCGCCTCGATTCAGTCGCTGCATCGGCGGGAAATCAACCCCGAGGCGTACGACATGGTGATCGTGGACGAGTTCCATCACGCCGAGGCACCGACGTACGCCCGCTTGTTGGAGCGGCTGCGGCCGCGCGTACTGCTGGGACTCACCGCGACCCCCGACCGGGCCGATGGCGGCGACGTGCGCCGGTGGTTCGACGGCCATGCGGCCGTGGAGCTGCATCTGTGGGAGGCACTCGAACGGCAATTGCTGGCGCCGTTCCAGTACTTCGGGCTGCACGACGACGTGGACCTGTCGCAGCTCCGGTGGAAGCGCGGGCAGGGGTACGACCCGACGGAGCTGGACAACCTCTACACCGGCAACGACGCGCGGGCGCGGGCAGTGCTGCGGGCGGCTCGGGACCTGGTCGACGTAGCGCGGATGCGGGCGTTGGGCTTCTGCGTCAGCATCGGGCATGCCGAGTTCATGGCGGGGTGGTTCACTCGCAACGGCGTACCGTCGGCGGCGGTGACCTCGCGGGTCGATCCTGCTGGTCGGCAAGCCCTGCTCAGGGACTTCAAGAGCGGGGCGCTGCGAGTTCTCTTCACGGTCGACCTGTTCAACGAGGGCGTCGACCTGCCGATGGTCGACACGATCCTGATGCTGCGGCCTACCGAGAGCGCGACGATCTTCCTTCAGCAGCTCGGCCGTGGGCTGCGCCTGGACGACGACAAGCCCTGCCTGACCGTGCTCGATTTCATCGGCGGGCAGCACGCGAACTTCCGCTTCGACCTGCGCTGGCGGGCCCTAGCCGGGGTAAGCCGGCGGGTGATCCGGGAGACCGTCGAGCAGGACTTTCCGTCGCTGCCGAGCGGCTGCCACGTACAGCTGGACCGGGTGGCGAAGGAGATCGTGCTTAGCAACCTGAAGTCGGCGCTGCCGACCTCGAAGCCCGGACTCACCGCCGAGCTGCGGCAGCTCGGTGATGTGAGTCTGGCGGAGTACCTGCGGGAGAGCGGTTTGGAGATCGAGGACGTCTACCGGTCGGCGGGCATCGGCGGATGGACCGGGTTGCGGCGGCTCGCCGGCTTGGACAGCTCGGCGCCCGGGCCGGACGACCGCGAGCTGAGCCGGGCCATCGGGCGAATGCTGCACATTGACGACCCCGACCGGCTGGACCTGCTGATCCGGGTCACAGGCGGTGAGCGGCCCGAGGCGGGGCGCCTATGGGACCTGCTGCACTTCGACCTGTGGGGGCCGCACGCTCCGCTGACCTCGCGGGACGAGCGGCTGGCGCGGGTCTGGGCCGACCCGGCACGGTGCACCGAGCTGCGGCAGGTGGCGGAGGTGCTGCGGGACCGAATCCACCGGGTCACCGAGCCGGTCGGTCTCAAAGAGGTGCCGCTGCGGGTGCACGCCCGGTACAGCCGGAACGAGGCGTGCGCCGCGTTCGGGATGCCGAACCCGGGCTCGCTGCGCGAGGGGGTGAAGTGGCTGCCGGACGCCCAGGCTGACCTCTTCTTCGTCACCCTGGTCAAGTCCGAGACGCACTACTCCCCGACCACGATGTACGCCGACCGGGCCATCACCGAAAGGCTCTTCCAGTGGGAGTCACAGAGCACCACGTCGGCTGCCTCGGCGACCGGGCAGCGCTACATCCAGCACGCCGAGCGCGGCTCGACGGTGCACCTGTTCGTCCGGGAAACCAAGATCGGCGACGGCGACCTGGGCGCGCCCGTCTACCTCTATGCCGGCCCCATGACGTATGAGTCGCACACGGGCGACCGTCCGATGCGCATCCTGTGGCGTATGCAGCACGCGCTGCCCGCCGAGATGTACGCCGCCGCCCGAGCAATCGCCGCATGACTCGGCCCTACTGGATGTCGTGGGCCAGACTTGCCTCACTCAAACTCCATCAGCCTTCATGGACGACGCGCCCCGTACGATCGAGTGCCGCGGGCTGCAGGACTTAGCACAGACGATTGCTGTGGAACCGCTTGGCGGTAACCAATACATAAATCACCCCTGTCCGAATTTATCGAAAGGAGCGGAAGATAACCGCTTCCAACGCGGGTATCGACTCTGATACCTGGGTCATGACTTCGGGCGGCGCGCGTCCAGCACGTGATTTGATCAACGTTCCGTTTTTAGCGATCCTGGACGGAAAGCCTCACATGACATTGTCCGAAGGCTTCTTTCCGGCTGGACCCAAACCTACTGTGGAGCTGATTACACGGGATGGCTATAGGGCAAACATCGGGGCGGACCAGGTGGTCAGAACGGCAACTTCTTGGTTGACCGCACAGAAACTTCGAGCTGGTGATAAGGTCGTCTTGTCGGATCACGACGATGTCGCCCCTTGGAACGGTGAGGGCTCAGAAGCCAACGGCTACCTGATCGGCCACCTGGTCGGGGATGGAACCTTCGGCCCTGGCGGCCGCGCCTACTGTGCAATTTGGGACAACGATGGCGATCAACCGGTCTCGGAGTACATCGAGCGTGCGATACGCGATCTTGGTGTGGGTCCTACTTTCAAGGGCTGGTTCAGCACCAGTAACCAACGACGGATCGGCACCAAAGGGCTTGCGGCCCTAGCTCGGGACTTCGGCATCGTGCGAGGCAACAAGACCGTGACGAGTCATGTGGAGCGGAGCTCCTCTGACTTCTATCGCGGCTTTCTACGTGCATTGTTCGATACGGATGGTCACATCGAAGGTCAGTCAACCGGGAGCGGCGTCTCCATAAGGCTGACCTGGATTGACCTGGACGGGCTGCGGGCGGTTCAGCGGATGCTCGCCCGCCTCGGCGTCCGTTCGGTTATCCGTGATTGCCATCCCGCAGGCCGTGAAAGCTTTCACGGTTACGCCTCCCAGGCCTCCTACCGGCTCATCATCACGGGCGCCAACGCCGCCCGTTTCATACGGGAAGTAGGCTTTCTTGACCGCCGCAAGGCCGAATCCTGGACGGAGGCTACTCGGGACATGAGGCGTGGCTTTTATCGAAAGCCCTGCACAGCCGAGGTGAAGTCTGTAACTCCGCTCGGGGACCGACCTGCCTACGGCGTTTCGGTGGCAGATGTCCACTCCTACGACGCAAACGGCATTGTGATGCGCGACTGCGATGGCCAATAGTGAGCCAAGGCGCCAGGCCGTCGGCGAGCAGCCATGGCCAGCTACGTGAACAGCTGAGAACTATTCGGTCAGCGGATCAGCTCCATGGTCACGACGGTGGGTCCGCCGGGCGGACTCATCACGGTCATCGTGCCACTGCGGTAGAAAATGGCGCGCAGGGCACCGTCGAAGAGCGTTGCGGCCCTGGCCGCCGGGCCGGTCCCGGCGGCCAAGGCCGACCCACGACACGCCCTGACGGTCGCGGCGCGCAGCCGCCTCAGCCAAGGTGCCGGTGCAGGAACGCGGCTGCGGCGTCCGCCGCGTCGGTCACGTACGGCTCCTCGTCGTAGAGGTCGATGTGCCGGGTAGCGTCGAGCCATACGATCTCCGTCTCGCCGGCGGCCCGGTCGTGCAGTTCGGCGGCGAGTTCGGGCGCGCAGTAGGCGTCGACCGTGCCGTGCACGACCAGCAGCGGAGTCGCGGCGAGCAGCGGGGCCGCGCCGAGCGCGTCGAACGTCATCAGCGTGTGCAGGGAGCCGCGGGTCACCTGGTTGACCCAGTGTGGTGAGGCGGACCGGCTGGTGCCGTAGTAGGCGTAGGGTTCGTCGCCGCCCATCGCCGCTTCCGCGCCGCCGGGTGCCACGGCGGGAAGGACACCGTCGTACGCGTCGAGGAACCCGGCGAGGGCTGAGCGGTAGGTGTCGATCCCCATCCGCGAGGCGAACCAGGCCGGGCTGTTGTAGCCGCCGCCGATGCCGACGACCGCCTTGACCCGCGGGTTCTCCGCCGCCGCCCGTACCGCGTAGCCGCCGCCGAGACAGACGCCGACCAGTCCGATCCGGTCTGGATCCACCTCGGGCCGGAACCGCAGCAGCTCGACCGCGGCCCGCAGGTCGGCGAGCTTGCCCTGGCTGTCCTCGTGCCCCCGGCGACCTCCGCTCTCGCCGAAGCCGCGATGGTCGAAGGCGAGGGTGACGAACCCGGCCCGGGCGAGCCGTTCGGCGTACGCCCCGGCGACCTGGTCCTTGACGCCGGTGAACGGCCCGGTGAGGGCGAGCGCCGGCGCCGGCCCGTCGCCGGGCGGCAGCCGCAGCTCGCCGACCAGGTCGATGCCGTCGCTGGTGAACGTGACGCGTTCGGCGGCGGTGTGGGTGTTGGTCCGGAACTCGGTCACGACTACGTCCGATCGGCTTCGGCGAATTAGGGTTGGGCCTGACGGTAGGGCGGCGGAGCCGGCACGGACCAGAAGGCACTTCGCGGTGCCCATGCCACGGCCGGGAACTGCGCGAGTTGTGCGCGCCCGGACGGTACGGCGCCGACGCCGCGACCGGCTATCGACAGCAGCGCCGAACGACCGGGAGATCCGATGGTTCTCGTCATTCCCGACGTACTCGAGGAAAGCTGCTCGACGCGGCAGGCGTTGGAGCGGTTCGCGGCGAAGTGGCGGGTCCTGCTGATCTACGCGCTGCTGGCCGGTCCGCAGCGGCACGCGCAGCTGCGCCGCCGCCTGCCGGGGATCAGCCAGAAGGTGCTGACCGAGACGTTGCGCGGGATGGAGGCCGACGGGCTCGTGCGGCGCCGTGTGGTCAAGGCGAGCGCGCCGCAACACGTCGAGTACGAGCTCACCGACCTCGGGCACACGCTGGAGAAACCTCTCACGGCGATCTGCGAGTGGGCCGCGACGAGCCAGTCAGCTCGTTGAAACAACTACGCGGGGGGTTGGTTGTCAGCGCGACCGCGGGACGGTCGGCGGCTGGGCCGTCAGCCGGGGTTCCACATCCTCGGGCAGCTCGGCGCCGCAGAGCGCGCATATGTAGTCGTCGTCGCGGACGACGTTGCGCTCGCCGCAGGCGAGGCAGCGCCGGAAGACGACCGCCGCGGTGAAGCCTTCCGGGCGGCCGACACCGGCCCGGTCGAGGGCGTCCGCCACCGCCGCCCAGGAGGCGGGGTCGGGGCAGTAGCCGGTGGACTGGTTGCTCACCTCGGTCACGACCCAGCCGTCCCGCTCGCGGGCGAAGGCGATCTCCCCCGCGCCGAGGACGTCCCCGCCGCCGGCGCAGGCGACGTGCTCGCTGCGTCGCGGCGCGAGCCGCAGCGTGCCGTCGGGGTCGATGACGTAGGTGAACGGCTCGTCACGGTCGCGCGGATCCGCGGCCGCCAGGTAGGCGTCGAGGTCGACCGCTGATCGGATGGGCGCGCCCGCGGGGGCGTCGCCGACCGACGCCCGCACGTCCGCCGGGCCGACGTACCGGTATCGACGCCCCGTCGCGACCACGGCACCGAGCGTACGCCTGTGCGGCCGCCGCCGCGGTCAACCGCGCCGGCCCGACGGCCTCGACCGGCTATCCCGGCTGGTTGACGGGCCGGGCGTGCCGCCCGGTGGTCGGCCGTTCGTCGCCGTGGCCCGGCCACCACGCCTTGTGTCCGATCAGCGCGGTCAGGGCGGGGACGAAGAACATCGACATGACGAACGCCGACAGCACGATGCCGATCGCCACGGCGAAGCCCATCTGCTGCAGGAACGAGATGGGCGCGAGGATCAGCACCGCGAACGTCCCGGCCAGGATCAGTCCGGCCGCGGCGACCGTCGGGCCGGCGTGTTCCACGCCGATGGCGGCTGCCTCGTGTGGCTCGTTGCCTTCCCGCGCCTCCTCGCGCAGCCGGGCGATCATCAGGATGTTGTAGTCGGTGCCGATCGCCACCACGAAGAGGTAGAGGATGATCGGCAGCTGGAAGGTGACGCCCGGCTCGCCCTGGATGCTCTGGAAGAGGTAGACCGTGGCGCCCAGCGTGGCGGCGAAGTTGAGCAGCACCGCGATCACGAGGTAGATCGGCGCGACCAGGCTGCGCAGCAGTAGCGCGAGGATGAGCGCGATCAGGCCGGCCGCGACGGGCAGGATCACCGACAGGTCGCGGTTGTTCGCCGAGTTGATGTCCGCGAAGATCGCGGTGGACCCGCCGACCAGCGCCCGGGTGCCGGGCGGGGCCGCCGTGTGCACGGCGCCGCGCAGGTCCTCGCGGACGAGGGTGATCGCCTCGTTGGAGACCGGGTTCTCGTTGAGCAGCAGGTTGACCCGGGCGACGCTCGGGTCGGTGCTGCGTTCCGGGGGCTGCGCCTGGCCCACTCCCGGGGCTTTCGCCACGGCCGCCGCGAAGTCGTTGACCTGCTGGTCGGTCAGCGGCGACCCGTTATCCGTCTTCAGGTAGACCTCGGTGGGGGCGAGCGCGCCGGCGGCGAAGCCGCGCTGCAGGTCTGCCGCGGCCTTCGCCGACTCGGTGTCCTGCGGGAAGCCGGCGCTGAAGTCGTAGTCCGCCTTGTAGAACAGCGCGCCCGCGGCGAGCGCGACCAGCAGGACGCCGGAGGCCGCCGCGACGAGGGCCGGCCGGCGCCCGACGGCGGTGCCGAGCCGGTGCGACACGGTGGCCTTGGGCGTACGCTGCCACGCCTTCGACGGCCAGAAGACGTACCGGCCGAGCAGCGAGACGACCGCCGGGATGAGGGTGAGCGAGGTGACCAGCATGACGGCGACCGCGATCGCGAGCGCCGGGCCGAGCGAGCCGAAGAAGCCCAGGGAGGCGAGGAGCAGCACGAGGAACGCGACGATGACCGCTCCGGCGGCCGACGTGATGACCTCGCCGACCCGCTGGACGGAGACGATCATCGCGGTGCGCTTGTCGTCACCGGCGCGTAGCCGCTCTCGGTAGCGGAAGAGCAGGAACAGGATGTAGTCGGTGCCGATGCCGAACAGCACGATCAGCAGGATCGTCTGCAGATCCTGGCTGACGCTGAGGTCGAAGGCCTTGCCGGCGGCGGCGACGAGACCGGTCGTGATGCTGAGGACGACGCCGACGACCACCACGGGCAGCAGCGCGGCGATGGGGCTGCGGAAGATGATCAGGATCAGGCCGATGATCAGGATGATCGTGGCGATGCCGACCACGGCGAAGGCGTCGTTGAAGGTGTCCTCGTTGTCGACGAAGCTCGCCACGTCGCCGGCCACGCCCGCGGTCAGCCCACTGTTCGCCAGTTCCGGGCCGATGTCCGCCCGCAGGTCGCGTACGGCGTCGAGCAGCGCCGGGTCGTCCGGGGTGGGGGCATCGAGGCCGACGTTGACCACCTGCACCGACTTGTCCGGCGCCACCGCCTGCGGCCCGGTCAGGTAGCCGGAGGTGTGCGGGATGTTCTTGGCCTTGAGCGCCTGGGCGAGCTGGCCGACCCTCGCTTCGTCGGCCGGCGTGAGCTTCTGCCCGTCGGCGCGCTTGACGACGATGATCGCTGTCGCGGTGGCCTGCTGCGGGAACGCCTTCTGCCCGAGCTCGGTGGCCTGCACCGACTCGTAGGAGCGGGGCAGGAAGCTTTCCTGGTCGGCGGAGGTGATGTCGCTCAGCGACGGTGTGGTGGCGATGATGGCGATCGCGGCGACCACCCACCCGGCGATCACCCACCACGCTCTGCCTACGACGAATCTGCCCAGCCGCTCGAACATGGTTTCCCCCGCGTGTTCGGCACCATCGACGTCTGGGGCCTGGAGCGCCCCGCGCACCGGCCTCGTCACTCTGCCGGCATCCTTCGCTACCCGTCGTGCAGAATACCGTCGCGTGGCACTCCTTCTCGGATGCTTGGGCTCCGAGGGCTGCGCGAGTTTCAGCTGTTCACATACGCGAGCACCGCGAGCACCCGCCGGTTGTCGTCATCGGACCGCGGGCATCACGCGCGCCTGGTGCTCCGAAGATTTCGTTCTGCGGAGCAACCCCCGCAGACCCACCCCGCGTGACTATCCCGAACCGGGGATCGGAGGCTTGAATGGGCGACCGCGATGCGGCGTTCGCGGAGTACTTCGCGGCGAGGTCGGGCGCGATGCGGGGCACCGCGTACCTGCTCTGTGGTGACTGGCATCGGGCGGAGGACCTGGTCCAGACCGCGTTCACGAAGCTCTACCTGGTCTGGAACCGGGTCTCCCGGCACGAGGTGCTCGACGCCTACGTGCGACAGATCCTGATCCGGACCTTCCTCGATGAGCGGCGCCGCGGCTGGTGGCGCCGAGAGCGAGTGGGCGGGGAGGACACCGAGCGGCCGACACCGCCCGACTCTCCGGAGAACCGGTTGGTGCTGCTGCAGGCGCTGGCCGCCGTGCCGCCACGCCAGCGGGCCGTCCTGGTTCTCCGGTACTGGGAGGACCTGTCTGTTGAGGAAACCGCGGCGCTCCTGGGCTGCTCACCTGGGACGGTGAAGAGCCAGGCAGCCCGCGGCCTGGATACGCTGCGCGGCCTCCTGTCGCCCGCGCACGTCGGGATCGAGAAGGGGGAACTATGAACGGAGAACAGCTGCGCGATGCCCTGCGCAGCGAGATGGCAGTCACCACCCCGCCGCCACCGTTGGACACGGCCGCCACGCTCGCCGCCGCGCGACGGGCCGTCGTCCGCCGCCGTGCCGCCTGGGCCTGCGCCGGATCCGCGGCCGTGGTTCTCGCGGTCACGGGCATCGCGGCCATCGGGGCACCGGGCGTCGACGGGTCCAATGGCGTGAGCCCGGCGGGTCCCGGGCCGCTGGCCACGCCGCAACCGTCGTCGCAGACGAAGGAGCCGTGGCCGACCGGAGCGGACGGCCGGCCCCAGGAGGACCGGACCGCGCGGGCGGGTTCGCGGTACGACCAGGGGGTCCGGCTGCTCGACGAGATCGTCTCGATCGTGCCCGCCGGTTACACCGTGCCGGAGAACCCGCCGGACCAGCCCGCTGACGAGATGCTGTTGCGGGCCCACCAGGCGCAGTTCGACGCCAAGGTGAACGGCGTGGAGGCGTGGAGTTACATGTCCTCGGCCGCCCTGGCGCAGGGCGAACGGATGGGGCTCTTGCTGGTCGAGGTGCACACCGTGGGCAACCAGCTGCCGACCGAGCCGTGCGCGCTGGCCCGGCAGTTCTGGGGCATGCAGGGCGAATGTCAGCCGGTGACCGTCGGCGCGGCACAGGTCGGGGTGGTGGTCCGACCGGGCCGTGACGACCGGTTCGACCAGTGGGCGGCGTACCGGCACCCGGACGGTGTGGTGGTCTACGTCGCGCAGCGCGCGAAGCTGGGCGACGACCGGCCGGGGCTGACCACGCTGCCGTTCTCCGTGCCGCAGCTGGCGGCCCTCGCCGTCGATGAACGGTTCCATCTGCAGTGACAGGCCACCGCACGGGCTACCGAAGCGACAATTAGCGCCGCCAATCCCCATGCGATGTCTGGGAGGGCCGGTCGGGAGCGACCGGCCCTCCGCGTTCCCTGGTCAGCAGTCCTGGCTGGCGGCGCGGTGAGCGAGCAGAGCCTGCCCGCGCCGGCATCGCCGAGCCGGGCGCAAAAGACGCAGCGAGTGCCGGGCGTTGACCAGTCCGGCCGCGAACGATGTCGGTGGCTGCCTCAGCCGTTCAGGTACGCGAGCACCGCGAGTACCCGCCGGTTGTCGTCATCGGACGGTGGCATCCCAAGTTTGCTGAGGATGTTGTTGATGTGCTTGCTGACGGCCTTTTCGGTGACGAACAGCCGCCCGGCGATCGCCGCGTTCGACCGTCCTTCGGCCATCAGCCCCAGCACCTCCCGTTCCCGGGCGGTCAGCTCCCCCAGCCGCTGCGCGCCGGTGTTGCGGGCCAGCAGCTGGGAGACCACCTCCGGGTCCATCACCATGCCGCCGCCGGCGACCCGGCGGAGCGCGTCGATGAACTGGCCGACGTTGGACACCCGGTCCTTGAGCAGGTAGCCGACTCCCCCGCTGCGATCGGCGAGGAGTTCCCGGGCGTACAGCTGCTCGACGTGTTGGGACAGCACGAGGATCGGCAGCCCCGGCAGCTGGGCCCGGGCCGCGAGGGCGGCCTGCAGGCCTTCGTCGGTGAAGGTGGGTGGCAGGCGTACGTCGACGACGGCGATGTCGGGGCGGTGGCGGGTGAGGGCCGGCAGCACGGACGGCCCGTCGGCGACGGCCTCGACGACCTGGTGTCCGTAGGCGTCGAGGATGTGCGTCAGCCCGTCCCGGAGGAGGGCGAGGTCCTCCGCGATGACAACGCGCACGGCAGCTCCATGGTCACGACGGTGGGTCCGCCGGGCGGACTCGTCACGGTCATCGTGCCATCGAAGGCTGCCAGGCGGCGTCGCACACCCGCCAGGCCGGTCCCCGCGTCCGGTGTGGCGCCGCCGCGGCCGTCGTCGCCGACCACCATCGCCAGCAGGCCGTCGCGGTGCGCGACGGAGATCCAGGCGCGCGCGGCGCCGCTGTGTTTGGCGACGTTGGTGAGCGCCTCGGCCACGGCGAAGTAGGCCGCGGATTCGACCGCCGCAGGTGGGTTGCCGGGTAGCCGCACGTCGACGTCCACGGGCAGCGGCGCGGTCAGGGCGAGGGCTTCCACCGCGCCGGGGAGGCCGCGTTCGGCGAGCACCGGCGGGTAGATGCCGCGGACGAGGTGGCGCAGCTCGGCGAGGGCGTGGCCGCTGGTTTCCTGCGCCTCGCTGAGCAGTCGCGCCGCCCGTGCCGGGTCGTCGGCCATGAGCTTCTCGGCCAGGCCGATGCTCATCCGCAGCGCGACCAGTCGGGCCTGTGCCCCGTCGTGCAGGTCGCGTTCGATCCGGCGCAGCTCGGCGGCCTGGGTGTCGATGGTGTCGGCGCGGGTGGCGGCGAGGTGCCGGACCCGCAGCGCCAGCTCCTGCGCGCGGGTGGGGGCGAGGAAGAAGCCGGCGAATCGGAAGTGCAGCCACACCAGCCAGTGCGCGGCGGCCAGGCCGCCGGCGAGGAACAGCCAGCCCTGCGGGGCGGCCAGCCACGCCTCCGCGAAGGTGTCCATCGGCCAGAAGACGCCGTAGCCGTACCAGCCGATGGTCAGGTGGAGCACCAGCGGCACGAACAGGACGCCCTCCAGCCCGTACGCCGGCAGGACGAACGCGAGCAGGCAGACGCCGCCGGTGACCGTGCCCGGGATCAGCCAGGCGAAGTCCCGCCAGGTCGCCGGGTCGGCGACCACCCAGCGGAACCGCTGCCAGGTGCCGAGCCGGGCGCCGGCGGGCACCGGCGCGTACGGCGAGGCGATGGGCACCCCGGCGGCCCGGCTGAGCCGGCGTTGCAGCGTCAGCGACTGCCGTACGAGCACGGTGACCGCCGGGAAGAGCGCGAACCCGATGCCGAGCGCGGGAATGAGCGCGAGGGAGACCACCGACAGCGCGAACAGCGCCACGTTGGTGGTCAGGGTCAGCAGGGCCACGGCCAGGCCCTGCACGGCGGCGAGCGCGCCGGGCCGGATCTGCCGCCAGACGATCGAGCGTACGGAGCTGTCCACGGCGTCATTCTCCGCCCGGCGTCCACGGGAATCGGTGGTGCTACCACCACCCGCTTTCGGGACCTGCCACCCCTGTCTTCGAGCCGCGCGGGCCGAAGGATCGATGGCATGACCAGGAAAAACGAAACCACGCGACACCGGCTGGCGGGTCTGCCGTCGGGCCGCCGCAGCAAGTATGTGATGCTCGTCTTCTGGCTTGTCCTCGTCGCGGCGGCCGGGCCGCTGGCGATCAAGCTGACCGAGGTGCAGGACAACGACAGCCTCGGCGCGCTGCCGGCCAGCGCCGAGGCGAGCCGGGCGGTGCAGCGGGCGGAGGAGGCGTTCCCGGACTCGCAGGAGCCCCTCGCCGTCGCCGTCTACGTCCGCGAGGCCGGGCTCACCGACGCCGACCGCGCCCGGGTGGACGCCGACCGTGCGGCCTTCGCGCCGTACGCCGACGGCGGTCAGGTGTCCCCGCCGGTGCCCAGCGACGACGGGCGGGCGCTGCTGCTCTCCTTCCCCGTCGCCGGGGACGCCGACCAGCGCGCCGACGCCGTGGCCGCCGTCAAGGATCGCCTGACCGCCGACGTGCCCGACGGTTTGCGGACCGCGCTCACCGGCCCGGCCGGCGGGGAGGACGACGTCTTCGACGCGTTCGCCGGCATGGACACCGCGCTGCTGCTGGCGACCGCGGGCACCGTCGCGTTGCTGCTGCTCATCACGTACCGCAGCCCGGTGTTGTGGTTGATCCCACTGATCACGGTAGCGCTGGCCAACCAGCTCGCCAGCGCGGTGGTGTACCTGCTGGCCCGGTACGCCGACCTGGCCGTGGACTTCCAGAGCCAGAGCATCCTGACCGTGCTCGTCTTCGGGGTCGGCGTGGACTACGCCCTGCTGCTCATCGCCCGCTACCGGGAGGAGCTGCGCCGGCACGCCGACCGGCACGCGGCGATGGCCGTGGCGCTGCGCCGGTCGATCGGCGCGATCGCCGCGTCGGCGGCGACCGTCGCGCTCGGCCTGCTGTGCCTTCTCGCCGCGCAGTTGCCCTCGACTCGGGGGCTCGGGCCGGTCGGCGCGGTCGGGATCGTGGCGGCGCTGCTGGCCATGACCACGCTGCTGCCGGCCGTGCTGGTCATCTTCGGGCGGTGGCTGTTCTGGCCGTTCGTGCCCCGGTACGCGCCCGACGCGGTCGGGCTGGACGTGGCGGCCGAGCATGGGCTGTGGCGCCGCATCGCCGGGTTCGTGGGCCGGCTCCCCCGCGCGGTGTGGCTGGGTACGGCGGTGGCGCTGGTCGCGCTGAGCTTCGGCATGGTCAACCTCAGCATCGGCATGCCGCACGACGAGTCGTTCACCAAGGAGGTCGGCTCGGTCACCGGCCAGCGGATGATCGAGGCGCACTACCCGCGGGGGTCGGTCGCGCCCGCCGAGATCGTCGCCGCCGCCGGCCCGGCCGAGCAGGTGGCGGCCGCCGCCCGTACCGTGCCGGGGGTCGCCGAGGTGGGCGCGCCGGAACGGTCGCCGGACGGCCGGTGGGTACGCATCGCCGCGGTGCTGGCCGACACGCCGGACAGCGACGCGGCGATGGACACGGTCGAGCGGCTCCGCGCGGCGGTGCACGCCGTGCCGGGCGCGCAGGCGCTGGTCGGCGGGGACACCGCGTACCTGATCGACGAGGAGCGGACGGTCGACCGGGACAACCGGGTGGTGGTGCCGCTGGTGCTGGCGGTCGTCCTCGTCATCCTGGTGCTGCTGCTGCGGGCGCTGGTCGCGCCGCTGCTGTTGCTGGCGAGTGTGGTCCTGTCCTACGTCGCCGCGCTGGGCGCGGCCGGGCTGATCCTCGACGCGATGGGCTACCCGAACCTGTTCGTCGGGATCCCGCTGCAGACGTTCCTGTTCCTCGTGGCGCTCGGCGTGGACTACACCATCTTCCTCAGCACCCGGGCTCGGGAGGAGGCGGCGCGGCTCGGGCACCGCAACGGGGTGCTGCACGCGTTGACCGTCACCGGTGGGGTGATCACCAGTGCGGGCGTGGTGCTGGCCGCCACGTTCGGTGCGCTGAGCGTGCTGCCGCTGGTGCCGTCCGTGCAGACGGCGGTCATCATCGGGGTCGGCGTGCTGCTCGACACGTTCCTCGTCCGCACCCTGCTCGTGCCGGCGCTGGCGCTGCATCTCGGCTCCCGCACCTGGTGGCCGAGCCGCCTGGCCCGGACCGCACGCCGGTCGGTCGCGGCCCCGCCGGTGGAGCGGGCGCCGGCGGTGTCGTAGGAACGCGAAGAGCGACGATTGTCGGCGCCGGCCGTGCCGCACGGCCGGCGCCCGCCGCCGACCGGTCGACGGCCGACGCCCTTGACCAGCGCAAACGTCGGGGATGGACATTGACACGGCGACTGCCGGGGCGTCACAGTGGGTAGTGAGCGGATCCACCCGAGCCACCGGGAGGAAGCTGTGGGCCCCTATCTGAAAGCGGTCTGGTCGGCGGTGGCCAGCGGCATCATCGCCTTCCTGTCGTCGCTGTTGACCGCGCTGCAGGGCGAGAACACCGGTTGGGAGACGATCACGGCCGGGCAGTGGGTCACCGCCGTGCTGGCGTTCGTGGTCGCGGCCAGCGGCACCGGCGCGGTCACTTACCGGGTGCCGAACCGGTCGCGCGCCCGGTCCGTCACCACCCCGACGCCCCTGGCCGACCCGCCCCGCACCGCCTGACCAGGACGGTCGGTGCCGCGACCGCAGGTGCCGGCCTGAGCCGGCGCTGCGGGTCCGCGCGGCGCGGGCGCGGCTCCGGCCGGGGCCCTTTGGGGCGACTCCGCGATTAGCCGTCCTATCGAGATCCGCCGTTCATCTCGCGTTCTTTCCGCCGGCCGGTGCTGTGGCTTGGTCCTGCTACCAAGAGATCGGCCACCGGATGCGGTGGCCGGGGCCGGGCAGATCGGGGAGCGCGGGTGCGGGGCAGAGGACTGGTCGCGGTCGGGGCGGCGGCGCTGATACTGGTCGCGGGATGCACCACCGGTGGGAAGTCGGATGGGCCGCCGGAGCGCCGCGACGGTGCCACGACATTGCGCATCGTCGCCGGCTCGGAGCAGGAGAAGGTGCTGGCCACCATCGTCCGGCCCTGGTGCGAGTCGAAGGGCTACCGGTGCGAGACCACCCTCAAGGGCTCCGTCGACCAGGCGCGGTTGCTCTCCGCCGGCGACAAGGCCTTCGACGCGTACTGGTTCGCCAGCAGCGTCTTCCTTCAGGTGGGTGACAAGTCCAACGCGCTGCAGGACGTCAAGCCGATGTTCCTCACCCCCGTCGTGTACGCCGGTTGGCGCGGCGAGATGCAGCGGCTGGGCCTGGCCGGGCGCACCGACGTGTCGATCAGCGACATCCTCACGGCGGTGGAGTCGGGCAAGACCCGGGTCTGGGCGACGAATCCCACCCAGTCCAACTCCGGGGCGACCGTCCTGTTCGGGTTCCTGAACCACTTCGCCGGCAACGGGCCCGGCAAGACCCTGACCCGGGAGCAGTTGGACCTGCCCGCCGTCGACACCGGAATCAGCCGGTTCATCAAGGCCATGGACCAGACCCCGCCGTCGACCGGCACCCTCATGAACGAGTGCGTGGCCCGCCCCGACGACTGCAAGACCCTCTTCACGTACGAGGACCTGGTCATCGAGAAGAACCAGGAGCTGGTCAAGGCCGGTCGGGAGCCGCTGGTGGTGGCGTACCCGCGGGGGTCGCTGGCCATCAGCGACGCCCCGCTGGGCTTCCTGCCGCACCACGACGACTCCGACGCCGGGAAGCGGCGGATCCTCACCGAACTGCAGGACTACCTGCTCACCTCGCCGGAGGCGCAGGCGAAACTGCTGGGGTTGGGGCGGCGGCCGGCCAGCAGCATCGGGCTGACCCTCGACAAGCCCGACCTCGCGGTGTTCAACCCCGACTGGGGCATCCAGGCGACCGTCAACGAGCAGGGCATCCAGTTCCCGGCGGCGCCGGTGATCGAGGCGGCGCTGAACCGTTACCAGACCCACTACCGCCGCCCCGTCGCGGCCCACTACTGCCTCGACGGCAGCGGCTCGATGGGCGACAACGACGGCTGGACGGGGGTCGAGGCGGCCGCCCGCCAGATCTTCGACGCCGACCAGGCGGCGGCGAATTTCCTGCAGACCCACCCGGAGGACACCACCACCGTGACGGTCTTCAGCCGCGGGATCACCGCGGGACCGTGGACGGTCAACGGCAACGACGCCACCGCCCTGCACGGCCTCACCGAGAAGATCAACGAGTACGCGCCGGGCGGCGGCACGAACATGTACGAGTGCCTGAACCGGGCCGCCGACGAGCTGAGCAGATCGCCGTCCGGCGACCGGAAGCGGCTGCTGGTGCTGATGACCGACGGCCTGTCCGAGCGGAACGGACGCGAGGCGGCGCTGGCGGCGCTGAAGTCGGCGAAGGTGCCGGTGGTGGCGATCGCGTTCGGGTCGGACGCCGACCCGTCCCAGCTGAAGGAGGTCGCGAACGCGACCGGCGGCGCCTTCTTCGAGCAGGACGACCTGGTGGCGGCGCTGCGCCAGGCCGCCGGATACAAGTAGGAGCCGGCGGTGCGACACAAGCTGGCCGCTCCGGCCGGGCTGATCACGGCCGTCGTGGTCTTCGTCGGGATCTTCGCGTTCACCGGTAGCCTGGTGTGGTCGCCGCTGCTCGCCGTCGCCGCCGCGCTCGGGGTCTACCTCATGGTCGACGACCGCACCGCGGCGCGGGTGGACGACGACACCTACGCCGAGGACGCCCAGCGCCGGGTGGAGGCGGCCCTGCGCACCGTCCGGGACGTGCGACGACTCAGCCGCGAGGTGAACGCCCCGGCGGCCCGCGCGGCGCTGGAGGACGCCTGCCGCTACGTGCCGGAGCTGCTGGAGCGGGTGCGGGCCACCGCACCGGACAGCCTCTACTCGACGGCGAGCCAGATCGGCGGGCACCTGGAGAGCCTGGACGGGGCCGTCCGGCAGTACCTCGACGTGCAGCGCGACCCGGTGCTCTACCGGGACGCGGGCACCCTGCGGGCGAGCGGCGAACAGGCGTTCCAGCGCTTCGCCGAGTTCGCCCTGGACAGCGTGCGGCTGGTCAACCAGGGAGACATCGTGCGCTACCGCGCGAACCTGGAGACCGTCGCACCGCCGAAGCTACCCGAGCTGGGATAGAGGAGTTCGCGTGAGACTGCCAAGTGCCCGGTTCCTCATCGGCCTGGTCACCGTGGTCGCGGTCTGCGTCGCGACCGCGGTCCTGGTGCAACGGTTCAGGCCGGTCGCCACCGCCGCGCCCATGACCGTCACCTGCATCGGCGGCTCGGAGAAGTCCGAGCTGATGGCCGACCCCGAGGTCGAGCGGATCCTGCGCGACCGGCACCAGCTCGACGTCAACTTCGAGCCGCTCGGGTCGTACGACCAGGTCCAGCTCTCCGCCGACGACCTGAGGGCCCGGCAGATCGACTGCCTGTGGCCGTCGAGCGCCAGCGCGCAGAGCGTCTTCGAGTCCCTGCACCAGGGGGCGTTTCCCGACTACCGGTGGGAGAACGTCCTGCAGTCCCCCGAGGTGGTCTACGCCGGTCCGCGCGGCACGGATGCCCTGGTCAAGGCCGGGCTCGTGCAGCAGCGCGACGGCCGCTACTACATGGTCGACGTGAAGTCGCTGCTGCTGGACTACGTCATCAAGCGCAAGACCTGGGAGTCGATCGGCGCCGCGGACCTGCGCGGCCCGATCGCGGTGTCCAGCACCGACCCGGCGAAGTCCAACAGCGGGTTCGTCCTCGCCCAGCTCGAACTGAGCATCCTGGCCACCTCCGACGTCTTCTCCGCGCCCAACCTTCAGCAGGCGCGCACGGCGTTGCCGACGATGCGGGCGCTCTACGACGCGCAGGGCCTGCAGGCGCGCGGCTCCGACGCCGGGTTCCGGGAGTGGCTCACCCAGGGCGGCGAGTTCAAGGCGCCGCTCTACGCCGGCTACGAGAACCAACTCATCCAGCAGGTCGTCGCGGCGGGCGACGCCAGCGCGTCCCTGCTCAAGAACGTGCGGATCCTCTACCCCGACCCGACCATCTACAGCGACCACCCGATCCTGGCGCTCGACGCGGACGCCGGCCGGTTCATCGACGCGATGAAGGACCCGGAGATCCAGACGATCGCCTGGCGGAAGTACGGATTCCGTTCCGCCGTCCAGGTCGGAATCAACGACCTGACGACCTTCAAGGACCTGCCGCTCGCCGAGCAGATCCGGACCACGCCGGCGCCGGCCGCCGACGTCACGCTCGCCCTCCTGAACTGCCTGAAAGACGCCAAGACCTGCGCCTGAACGGAGATAGCCATGACCGATGCCACGGCTCTGCAGATCGACTTCGGCAGCATCGTCGGCGGGTCGGCCAACCCGCCGGCCGGCGCCGCGGACACCGCCGTCTCCACCGCCCTCGCCGCCACCGGGCCACGGCAACTGGTCTGCAAGGACCTGCTCACGCCGGCGCAACGCGAACAGGCGCAGGCCGCCGCGGCCCAGCTCTACCCGACCATGCTCGCCAACACCGAGCAGCTCGCCACGTTCGGCAACACCGCGATCGACCAGGTCAACGCCCAGGTCAACCGGATCTTCCGGGAGGTCGGGCAGGTCAACATCCCCGAGCTCACGACGATCATGCGTGACCTCAACGACCGGATGCGCACCTTCCGCCGCAAGTACGACCCCAGCGACCCGAAGGTCCGGGAGGCGTTCAACCGGTTCATGGACGCGGTGGCCGGCATCTTCCGCAAGGGCCGCGACATGCTGCAGATGCTCTTCGAGGAGGCGCGGTCGGTCGAGCGGCAACTCGACCGGGTCGCCGGCCAGCTGGCCGACAAGCAGCAGCAGCTCAAGCGCAACGTGGTGCTCTGCGACGAGCTGTACAAGGCCAACGAGGCGTCGATCGCGCAGCTCATCGGGGCGATCGCGGTGATGGAGCTGGTCCGCGACGCCGCGGTCGCCGACGCCGCCACCATCACCATCAACCCCGGCGACGTGGATCAACGCGACAAGCAGGAGCGGCTGTCCCGGGTCACCGAGTTCATCCAGGCCATCGAGGTACGCATCAACGAGTTCCAGCAGCGCCTCTTCGTGGCCTGGTCGACCTCGCCGCAGGTACGCAACATTCGCACCCTCAACTACGGCCTGGGTCAGCGGCTCGCCCTGCTGATGAACCTCACCATTCCCACCATGAAGCTGACCATCGCGCAGTGGGCGCTGCTGTTGCAGAGCAGCCAGGCGGCCGACATGCAGCAGGCGGTGGCAGACGGCGCCAACGACGTGCTGTCGGCGTACGCGCGGGCGTCGCAGACCGCGGTGCCGGAGATCGCGCGGGTGATCCAGACGCCGACCATCCGGCCGGAGACGATCCTGGAGGTGGCCGAGTCGATCGACGCCCAGGCGCGGGGGATCGAGGACGCGGTCCGGTACGGCCAGCAGAAGCGCGCCGAGGTGGTCACCGCGATCGTCACCGCCAACGAGTCGATGTCGGCGTCGGCTCAGCAGCTGAGCCGTACGGTGGTGGAGCTGGTCACCCGGGCCAAGGAGCCGGTCGCGCTGCCGGCTGGGCCGGCGCTGCCCGACTCGATCCTGGCGAACGCGCCGGGGGTCGTTCCCAGCCAGCAGCGGTGAGGCGGTTGACGTCAGTGACCGCCCGATCCTCACTGGGCCGAGGAGGACAGCGTCGCGAGACTGTTTCCAGTTGCAGCCGCCAGGCAGGGTTCGATGAAGCTTCCCCAAGCCGGTCGACACTGATCTCTCTGGCAGCGCGCAGTCTGTGCGCCGCCGCCGGGTCTGCGGTGGGCCTGTGTAGGCAGTAGCCTCCTCCTCATGCCGGAGGTCGAAGTCGCCGAACTGACGCACATCGGCAGGCTCGATCGGCGTCGTGATCTCGCCGGGTGGTTGTTCACCCCGCTCGTCACGCTCCTGGCAGCCCCAGTGATAGCTGGCTGTGTGGGGATGGTCGTAGTGCTCGGTGCCGATAAGCCACCGGCGCTCTGCGCGTCATCCTCGACTGACAACAGGTGCGAGGAGACCACCCTCGCCATGTGGGGCGAGCACGCGGCGCTCTTCGCCGCGGCGTGGCTGTTGCTTTGGCTGGTGCCGTGGTGGCGCGGGCTACGCGTGCCGCGTGTTCTGTTGGCCATCATCGCTACCGCCGTGGTCGTAGCCGTGCCCATACGAATGTCCGGCTAATCAATTGACAGTGTGGGACGTTCATCGCCGTCACCATACAAACCTTCGGCGGGACGCCGCGGCTACCCACCTCGCCACCCAGTACGAGGTTCAGCCTGTCGATCTTGCCGGCACGGTTTTGGCCGTTGCCGTCATACACGGCATTAGTAAGCACCGAGATCGCTACGCGCTTGAGGGCAAGTTGCAGATGAATGATCCCCGTGTCGGGCAGCCGACTTTGCCCCCCACAGATCACGGAACTCCGTTGGGTACTTCTGAGGCCGGTACACACAGCCCTGTCCCCAGATGCGCCGCAGGACTGGCGATGATGGGTGACAGCTGGACTCGGCGGGACTAAACAAGATCGGCCCCTAGCCGCATCTCTGCTGGCTAGAGGCCGTTCTCGCACCTGGTTGCGGGTGGGGGATTTCGAACCTCTGTAGCTTTCGCGACGGATTTAGAGGCCGCTCCTGTGCGGGCCGCCGGCGACGGCCGACGGACTGGCGAGGAGGTCAATCACGCCGCATGCCCGGGCGGGTACGGAAACGATCAACGGATCCCGATGGCGAGCTGCGTGTTGACCTGACGCACCTGGCTCGGCAGCGTGAACAGGTCGATTAGGACACCCACGCCGAAGATGCCGACGGTGAACAGGTACAGCAGGCCACGTCCGGTCTTGCCGAGGTAGAACTGGTGGCCGCCGAAGACACCGAGCAGGAACCAGAACAGGTAGGCGGTACCGGTCTGCTTCTGGCGAACCTGCACGAGGATCGGCTGCTGCTGCGGCGAGGCGGTCGGCTGAGACATGGAAGTACTCCTGATCTATGAGGGGGGTGTAGGCAGCGCCGACGCACGGGTGCCATTCGGTGCCGAGTGCTGCGCGCTTGGGGGAACTGTTTGTGCTGGCCAGATGGCCCAGAGTGCAGCAGGAGATTAGTTGGAAAGATCAACGCCGTGATATCGGCCGTAGGGGCTGCGAGACCTCGGATACCGGTGGGCCAAGATCAGCTAGCGGGCGGAACTTGTGGACAGCTGGTCCGTATGCGTTGACCGATCCGGCGATAGCACGGGCGCGCTTGAGATCCACATGATTTCCGTCGCCAGCCACGGCACCGCAGGGGCATGCGGGAGGGAGGCAGCAAACTCGCCGGCAAGCAAGGGACGCGACAGGACGGCAAACATCCGGACGACGCGCAGCCCGGAGCGACAGACGGCATCTGTTGCCAAACCGTCACAGCGTCCGAGACGAGCGCTCCAAGCTCCCCGACATGTCGTTCCGTCGCCGGCTGCGCCGCCTGCTCCTTGGCTAGTCGTCGATGATCCATCGCAGCGCCGACACGGCGGTGGAGTACCGGAGGTACCGAGGATCTTGGTTGGCCTTGGGCTCGCACTGCTCAGGCATCCGTCGGAGCTCCTCAATTATTCGCTGCGACCGGTCCCCATGATTCATGGCCGACAGCGTGCCACCGGTAGCGATCTGGGCGGCAGTAAGGATCCGGGACGTGTGGTTCAGGCTACGAGCAGGCGGAGCCCGAGCTCTGCCGTTTCGAGGGCGATGAGGTCACGGTTGCGCTCGGCCCATCGGCCTGAGGAGAGGTCTTCGCGGAGTGTGCTGACTGCCCGTTGCTCGGCCTGCGGTCCGACTCTGGTCCATACCGAGACCGCGCGGCGTACATGGTCGTCCAGGTATGCCTCAGGCCGGCGCCAGTGCGCCTCGAAGAAGCCGTCAGCGCAGTCCCACGGGACGAGCACCGGTTCCGCGCGTCCTCCGATCGCGCGGGTCAGGTCGGCCAGGGACGGCCAGCCGATGAGAAGGTCCGCGAATTCGGGCAGGTAGTCGCGGGTGAGCCAGAACCGCTGACGCCAGCCGGTGTCATCGGCGTCGTACGTGAACACGACCACGCGGCGGGCCACACGCCGCATCTCACGCAGCCCGGCGACCGGGTCCGGCCAGTGATGGACGGTGCTGACCGCCATCGCGGCGTCGAAGGACTGGTCCTCGAACGGCAGGCTCTCCGCGGCGGCGGCCACGCACGGCGCCGCGCCCGCGGGACGCTGCGCCCGCATGACGGCCGACGGTTCCACCGCCGTGACGTCGCGGTCGGGTGGTTCGTAGGAGCCGGTGCCGGCTCCGACGTTCAGTACCGTTCGTGCGTCCCCGAGCGCCTCCCAGATGCGCGCGGCGATGCGTGGCTCGGTGCGCCGCGTGGCTGGGTATGCGGATCCGATGGCGTCGTACAACTGCGCGCCGAACACTTTCAGTTGCTCCTCGGGCGTCGTCCTGATTCCCATTGCTCGTGCCTCCAGTTCCCGGTCGATGGCCGTCACCATGGCAGCGGCGCGGTCGCGTTGGTCCATCAGCAGGCCGCGCAGCCGGCACAGGTGCGCGACCGCGTCGGTGGCCGGGTCGTCGATCAGATCCGCGATCTCCCGCAGTCCGAAGCCGAGTCGCCGGTAGGCGAGCACCTCCCGGAGTCGCTCCACGTCGTCCGAGGAGTAGGCCCGGTGCCCAGCCGCGGTCCGCATGGACGGCTGCAGGAGGCCGATCTCGTCATAGTGATGCAGCGTGCGGACGCTGATGCCGGCCAGCTCGGCCACACGCCCCACGGTCAGGTGCTCCTCCACGTCACCGACTATGTGCCATGACGTCGCGTGAGGAGCAAGCGGTTCGCTGCCGCGACGAGGAGCGGGGCCAGTCCGATCGGACCGGCCCCGCTCACGCGTACCGCTTGATCAGTGCCGGCGGTCGACCACCTTCAGGGTGAAGTCGTCGTACGACGGCGCGTACTTCTTGTCGCCGCCGTAGACCGCCCGTACCCGGTGGGTGCCGGGCCGGGGCAGCCGGTCGACCGTGCAGCTGGCGACGCCCTTCTTCAGCGTGGCCTCGCACAGCACGTCCTCACCGATGAGGAACTGCACGGGACCGGTCGCCGAGCTGGGCTTGACCGTGGCGGTCAGCTTCGCGCTCTTGCGCCAGGTCGCCGTCACGTCGTCGGCGCGGACCGACGTCGGGATGAGCACCTCGGTGGGGGTCTTCGTCACGGTGACCACGCGGCTGGCGACCGCCTGGTTGCCGTTGGTGTCGGAGACCAGGTAGGTGAGCGCGTAGCTGGCCGGGGTGTTGGTGTCGACGGTGCCGACCACCTGGATCCGGTCGGTGACGTCGCCGGCGGTGTTGTCCACCGCGGTGACCCCGGCGAGCGGGTCGAAGGGCTCGCCCTGCTTGACGGTGGTCGAGACCGGGACGGTCAGCACCGGCGGGGTGACGTCCGTGCCGGCCGCGGTGGCCACGAAGACGCCGCCGAACTGGTCCGCCGAGCCGACCTGCTCACCGTCGCCGGTGCTGCTGGTGCTGGTCCAGGCGTACAGCTCGCCCTCGGTCAGGCCCTTCCACTCGACGCTGGCGGGCCAGCCCGACTTCGCGGTGCCCGTCCCGATCACCGTGTCGGTGGGGGTGACCACGACCAGGCTGTCCGTGCCGAAGCTGGTGGTCCGGCTGGACAGGTCGATCGGCAGCACCATGTTGTCCTCGGCGCCGTTGTAGCGCCGACGGTCGTCGTACTCCGTGGCCCCGAAGTTGTTGAGCATCGGCGAGTAGGTGTCGATGCTCATCTCGGACCGGTCGACGTCGATCTGCAGCAGCCGCAGGAAGCTGGCGCCGAACTGGAGCAGGTCGTCCTTCTTGTGGTCGACGGTGCCGTCGCCGTTGAGGTCGAGGTTGCCGTTGGCGTCGACCTTCTCCGGCCACAGCTCGCCCGCGGTCATCTTGTAGAACTGATAGTCCGCGAGCAGCTCGACCACGTCGTGCGCCACCGTCACGCCGACCCCGGTCTTGAGGTTGGTGCCGACGCCGTGCTCGTGGCCGGCGAGGACCAGGAACACGTTCGGGTTGGACGCGACGATGGTCGAGAAGGCCCGGGAGCCGTCGGTGGAGAAGTTGGCGCCCCGGCCGTCCGGCGCTCCGGACGGCGCGAGGTAGGCGTGGGTCAGCAGGATGCCGTTGCGGTCGTGGTACCGCTGGAACACCGAGCTGGCCCAGTCGGCCTCGGCCTGCGTCACGCCGTACGACAGGCCCACCGCGACGAAGTCCAGCCCGCCGGCGGAGAACAGGACATAGTTGTTCTGGTTGTCCTTGCCCCGGGTGACCGTGTTGCCCGCCGCGTCGGTGGTCTCGTCCCACGCGTGGTACGACGCCTTGGACACGGTCGGCCACTTCTGCGAGCCGTCGTAGTAGCGGTCCGGCCCGTAGTACTGGTTGAAGCGAGACGTCGGGCCGGTCTCGTTGCCGCCCTGGTTGTCGTGGTTGCCCGCGACGACCTGGTTGACCACGCCGGCGTCGTCGAGGGTCCGCTGCGCCTCCGAGGTGAACTGGAACTCGCGGGTCACCTGCTCGTCCAGGCCCGGGTAGAGCAGGTTGCCGCTGGAGTCCTTGGCGAGCGGGTCGGAGTAGTCGTTCTCGATGACGTCACCGGTGTGCGCGGTGTAGGCGATCTTCTTGCCGCCGGCGTTCTGGGCCAGCCACTGGGTGGTGTCCTTGTAGGACTTCTGCCAGAGCGCCCGCTCCTCCATCGTCATCTTGTCGGTCGGCTCGTCGACGCCGTCGAAGTCGTCGTACGTGCCGCCGGCCGCGCCCTCGGCGAGGTACTGGGTGTCGGTGAAGTGGGCGAGCGAGAAGTCGTACGTCGACGGGTCGTCGAAGTGGTCCCGGTTCGCCGGGTCGTTGGCGGACCCGTCGCGCGGCGCGAGGTCGTCGGCGAACGGGTCCTCGCCGAGCACCAGGACGTGGACCGCGCCGTTGTCGACCAACTCGGGCCGTACGGCGGCCTTCAGCGTGGTGTCACCCTCGGCCTGGCCGCGCGCGGTGGCCAGCTCGGTCCACGCCCGCGTGGTGGTGTTCCACGCGTGCAGGGAGACGGCCCGCTCGGGGTCGACCACGCCGCTCCACAGGATCTGGCGGCGCTCGGCCGACGCCGGGACCTGGACGTCGAACCGCTGGAACGGGATGTTGCCCGTGGACGGGCTGTTCGCCAGGTTGCCGTCGGGGCGCGGGCTCGCGCCGATCTGGCTCCCCTCGGTGTACGAGAAGTCCAGCGTGGACGGCATCACCGGGACGACGCCCTGGAAGCCGCCCATCGGCACGCTCGGGGTGGCCTGCTTGAAGGTGGTGGTCACCGGACCGCCGTCGGGGTTGTGGGCGATCGCCGACAGCGTGACCCGGCCGCTGCCCTGGCCGACGTCGGTGCCGCCGCCCGTCGGGATGGCGTCGGAGGTAAACCGGACCGTCTTGGCGACCGACTTGCCGAACACGTCGGTCGCCGAGATCTCCAGGGTGTGGTTGCCGGACTTCAGGCCGGCGCCGACCTCCTGGCCGACCTGGACGGGCTGGCCGTCGAGCAGGTACCGCCAGCCGGTGGCGTTGCCCTGGTTGGTCACGCTGACCTGCAGCTCGGTCGGGCGGCTGAGGTGGGCGCCCTCGGCCGGCACGGTCGCGGTGACCGCGACACCCGCGTCCCGGACGTCACCGAGCGCGGCGACGTTGAGGGCCTGCACCTCGTCCAGGGTGAGCACCCGGGAGAAGATGCGGGCGTTGCGCACCGTCGCCGGCGCCCAGAACTGGTTGACCGAGTCGGCGCCGACGTAGAAGTTGTTGCGCGCGGCGCCGCCCGGCAGCCCCAGCGGGGCGGGCGCGGCGACCGAGGCGGCCAGCACGCCGTCGACGTACAGGCGGGCGGTGGCGCCGTCCCACGTGCCGACGGCGTGGTACCAGCGCCCGGAGGAGATCGGCACCTGCGCGTTGCGGTACGCGCCGTTGGCGTACACGGCGAACGTCAGCTTGTCGCCGTACACGACGATCGAGTAACCGCCGCTCTCCTTCTCGGAGCAGACCGAGTGCTCACCGGAGTTGGGCAGGGTGCCGTTGTCCTTGAACGTGCACTCGATCGAGACCTGGTTGCGGATCTTCGCCCACTGCGTGTCGCCCATCGCGTACGCGTACGCGTCGTTGGCGCCGTCGAAGGACGCCACCGGCACCTTCACCGCGGAGTCCTGGGCGATCACCGGCTCGCCGACGGTGGTGACGGCGAGGTTCTGCGCGTCGTCCTTCGGGGTGCTGTCGTCGAAGTCCACGTCGAGGACGTCGGCGACCGGCACCGGCGGCTTGAGGCCGTACGCCGACGCCAGCTCGGCCGCCTGGGCGGCGTCCAGCGGCCGGCTCCAGACCTTGCTGGCGGCGAAGGAGGCCGGCGGGGCGACCTGTCCGATGCCGGAGGGAGCCGCGTCGGCGCCGATCACGAACCGGCGCGCGGTGGCGGCCGGCAGCGCGAGCGCGCCGCTGGCGGCGCTGGAGCCGGCCAGTTGGCCGTTGAGGTAGAGGCGCAGCGCCTGGCCGTCCCAGACCGAGACGGCGTGGTACCAGCGGTTGCCGGTGATCGGGGTCAGCACCGACTTGTAGCCGCCGCCGATGTGGGCCATCGTGCCCAGGTTGCCGCCGTTGACGTAGACCGAGAAGCCGCCGCCCTCCTTGTCGGAGCAGAGGTCCTTCTCGCCGCTCACCGGCATGGCGGTGTCGACCCGGAAGACGCATTCGATGGCGAAGCCGGTGGAGAAGCGGCTCCACTGGTCGGCGAAGTCGAAGGAGACGGCGTCGTCGACCCCGTCCACGGTGAGGAGGTCGTGGCCGAACGTCGCGTCGGTGGTGTAGGTGGGGGCGCCCCAGGTGGTGGCGGCGAGGCTCTGGGCCCGGTCGGTGGCGGCGCCGCCGGTGAACGCGACGTCGAGCACGTCGGCGGCCGGAACGGCCAGGGCCACCGGGTTGACGCCGCCCAGGGTCGGCGCGTCCTGGGCGGGCAACAGCAGCGTGCCGCCCGCCACCACGAGCCCGAGGGCGGTCGCGCCGAGGCGGCGCCACCCTCGGGCGATCGGATGGAGTCGTGTCGTCACGACATCTCCTTTGGTTGGGGGTGTTCTGTTGGTGTTCGGCTGGGTCGCTGGTCAGGTCCCGGGGAGGCCGGCCACGGCGGCGGCGGAGATGCCGACGCCGATGAGGGTGATCCCGCCGGCGGCCAGCACGGGGGCCACCCGCGCGCCCAACTGCAGGAGCGCGCGGGACGAGGCGGCGCGGGCCACGAGGGAGCGGCCGGTGAGGGCCAGGAGGCCGACGGTGAAGAGCACCGCGGCGAGCCCGAGACCGAAGCAGGCCACGAGGAGCAGGGCGAACCCGGCCCGGCCGGCGAAGATGCCGGTCACCAGCACGAGGAAGGCCGCCGGCGACGGCGTCAGGCCACCGGACACGCCCAGCAGGAGCAGACCGGGGCGGGAGGTGTGGGTATGGCCGTGGCTGTGGTCGTGAGTGTGGCTGTGGTCGTGGCTGTGGCCGTGCGCGTGGTGATGACCGCGCCGGCGCAGGTGGCGCAGCAGCAGCCAGAGCCCGACGGCGACGACGGTCAGGCCGGCCGCGAACTGCAGGCCGGTGGTCAGTCGCTCGAGGCTGACCAGATCGGAGAGGGAGAAGAAGGTCCAGGCGACCGCGATGGCCAGCACCGAGACGCTGTGCATCGCGGCCACCGACAGACCCAGCCAGGCGGCGTCGCGGACCCGGCCGCGGGAGCCGATCAGGTACGCCGCCGCGAGACTCTTGCCGTGGCCGGGCGCGAGCCCGTGCGCCGCCCCGGCCACGAACGCGATCACCAACGCCACCGGCACGAAACCCGGCGACTGCACGATCTCGATCAACCGATCGCCGAACCCGGCGGCGCCGAAGAAATCGCCGCTGAGGAGGCGGTCGAAGAGGCCGGAAGCAGCGCCGAGGCTCGTGGCGACGTCCATGGGTCAGGCCGCTCGCCGACGCCGGCGGTACCAGAAGATCCCGGCCGCGGCGGCGGCCAGCACGACACCCCCGATGATCAGGAGCTGCCGGGCGCTCTCGTCCGCCGACACCGCGGCCACCGTCCGGGTCGACGCGGCGCCGGAACCGGCGTCCGTGCCGCCGGCGATGCTCCAGTCCGCCGACTCGTGCTTGGCGTCGTACACCGCCTTCTGCCCGTCGGGGCCCCGGGCGAGCGTCCGGTACGCCTCGTGCAGGTCGGTGAGCATCCGGGACGTCACGGTCACCGTGCTCACCGGCCCGGGGCAGCTGAACAGCACGTCGGCGCCGTCGGCCGCCAGATCGTCGGTGACGTCGACCTTTCCCGCGCACGCCCGCCCGCCCTGCGTCACGGCGATCCGCTCGGTCAGGTAGCCCGCGAACTCCGGAGCCGTGGCCATCGCGGCGGCGTCGGAGTCCTCGTAGGTCACCGCGCCGTCGAGCATCACCCGGTCCTTCGGCAGCACCCCGAGGTCGATGCCGAGCAGGGTCAGGTCGTCGGTGCCGCCGACGCGCCAGCGGACCCGCACGCCCTGTTCGCCGTCGCCCGCGACCTCGATCTGCTGTGGAGCGCCGAACGGATGCGCCGAGGCCGGATCCGGGACGAGCCCCACGATCAGCGCCAGCGCGAGCACTCCCAGGGAGCATCGCCGGGCGTGGCGCAGGGAAAACACAGTGGACTCGCAGTTCGCTCGGAGGTCAGGCGGAAACCCAGTGATCGTTTCGGCCGCAGGTGACCAGCGAGGTCACGGAAACTGAGCGAACGTTGACAGCGAGATTGCCGGACTCCGAAGACTGCCGAGCCCGGTCGGGCCGGGTGGCGGACGGCCGTGACGGCGCGGACGAGGGCGCGGACCGTCACGTCCGCACCCTCGTCCCGCGTGCGCCCGGCGTCTTCCCCGGCCGGGTCAGGCGGGTTCCGGCCCCTCGAAGACCCGCCGCACGTCGACCTCGACGTCGACCCCGGACTCGATGAAGAGGTCCACGAACCGCCGCGCCCACTCCATCGCCTCGTCCTTGGATCGCACCTCCATCAGCGCGAACCCGGCGATGAGCTCCTTCGTCTCGGTGAACGGGCCGTCGATGACAGTGACCTTGCCCTTCTCGGCGGTGATCCGGCCCGACTCCTTGCTGCTCTTCTCGAGCCCCTCGCCCGCGAGCAGCACACCCGCCTTCGCCGCCTCGCCGACGAAGGCGCCCATCCGCTCGATGAACTCGGGGCTCGGGTCGAAGGTGCCGGGCTGGTCCTCGTCGAGCTTGTGCATCAGCATGTAGCGCATCTCAAGGTTCCTTCCAGATACCGGTCCGCGCGGGCGGGCCGTGGTGACTTCTCACTGACGCGTCGATCGGGTCCACCGGGATCCGACATCCGTCTTCAAGATTTTTTCTGAGCTTTCGACGAGGGCCCGATCGAACCGCCCGGCGACCCCCTCTAGCCGCACGCGGCGGCCCGGTCGAGCAGCAGCGCCCGCTCGCGCGCGTTGCCGGCCAGCGACGCCGCCCGCTCGAACTCGCGCCGCGCCTCGTCGCGCCGGCCGAGCTTGGCGAGCAGGTCACCGAGCACGGTGGGCAGCAGGTGGTACCGCGCGAGCGCCGGGTCGTCGGCCAGCGCCCGGGCCATCTCCAGGCCAGCGGCGGGGCCGTCGGCCTGGGCGACCGCGACGGCCCGGTTCAGCTCCACCACGGGCGAGGGCACGAGCCGGGCCAGCTCCGCGTAGAGGGTCGCGATCCGCGCCCAGTCGGTCTCCTCGGGTGTACGCGCCCGCGCGTGGCAGGCGGCGATCTCGGCCTGGACGGCGTACGGGCCGGGGTGCTCGGTGCGGGCCCGGTCGAGGGCGGCGAGGCCGCGGCGGATCAGCAGTTGGTCCCAGCGGCCCCGGTCCTGGTCGTTGAGGAGGATCGGCTCACCGTCGGGGCCGGTGCGGGCGCGGATCCGGGACGCCTGGATCTCCAGCAGCGCGGCGAGGCCGTGCACCTCCGGCTCGCCGGGCATCAGACCCTGCAACTGCCGGGCCAGGCGCAGCGCCTCCTGGGTGAGGGCGGGGCGCGTCCAGTCGTCGCCGGCGGTGGCCGCGTACCCCTCGTTGAAGATCAGGTAGACGACCTCCAGCACCGAGCCGAGGCGTTCGGCGCGGTCGGCCGGGTCGGGCACCTCGTACGGCACCCTGGCGGCGGCGAGGGCCTGCTTGGCGCGGGTGATCCGCTGGCCGATGGTGGGCTCGGTGGTGAGGAACGCGCGGGCGATCTCGCCGGTGCTCAGGCCACCGAGCAGTCGCAGGGTGAGCGCGGCCCGCGCGATCGGGGAGAGCACCGGGTGGCAGGCCACGAAGATCAGCCGGAGCAGGTCGTCCTCGATGCGGTCCTCGACGGCAGCGTCGAAGTCGGGGGTGTGGTGCTCGTCGAGGTCCCGGCCGAGCGCGTCCACCACCCGGTCGCGGGTCTGCTCGCGGCGGACCAGGTCGACGGCCCGCCGCTTGCCCACGGTCGTCAACCACGCGCCGGGGTTGGCCGGCACGCCGTCGCGGGGCCACTGTTCGAGGGCGGCGACCAGCGCGTCCTGCGCCAACTCCTCGGCCAGCCCGACGTCCCGGACGGTCCCGGCGATGCCGGCGACGACCCGGCCGGCCTCCATCCGCCACACCGTCTCGACGGTGCGCCGCACCTCGGTCTCCCCCACGGAGCACATCTCAGCAGCCCAGACCGCCGTCCGCCAACACGGCCAGCGCAACCAGTCGTCCCTGCCACGGAGGGCCGGCGTTGTCAGGCAGCGTCCGACTTCGGCGCGAATCGGACATCCAGCGTCATCTCGAGGGCTCGCGCCAGCCGCTCCAGCACCACAAGGGTCGGCACCGTCCCGCCCGCCTCGAAGCGGGCCACCGCCGACTGCGTCATACCCGCCGCTCGCGCGAGCCGGCTCTGACTCCAGCCGTGGTGTTCCCGCAGCTGCCGCACCTCCTGGCCGAGCTCGAACGCGATCCGGGTGGCCTCGTACGCCTCAGCCGCCCCTGGCTCGGCCATCCGACGGTCGCGCAAGTCGTTCCAGTCGATCCGATCGCCCCTCAAGCCCATAGCATCGATGCTATGGCGTTCGGTGGACACTCCGCAGCTCTCGGCTGTGCGTGTCGCGGTGGTTCGGCAGGCACCGCCCGCCCTACGGCCTCCGCTAACCGGTGATCGTCACCGGGACCGGCATGCCCTGCTGCACCTCGAGGACGGCCCGCTCGCCGAGCGGACGCGCGAGGTCCAGCGTGGCGGTGCGGCCCGCGCCGATCGCCGGACAGACCTGGTCGTCGCGGTTCCGGTGCTCGACGACGATGACGACGACGGCGTTCGCCGACTCGACGGCCTCGCCGGTGTAGTCGACCCCGCACGGTTGGCTCGCCGGCCCGGGTGAGCCGGTGAACGCGACGGTCAGCCGCGTGCCGGGCCGGGTGATGGTGGCCGACTGGATGCCCAGCCCGCCGGGCGCGTGGTGGGGGTCCCAGGACGGCGGGGTGACGGTGACCGTGGCCGAGTCGGCGACGGCGACCCGGGTCAGCCGCACCGCGGTTTCCTCGAGGTCGTACTCCCAGGCCGGCACCGTCGCCGGACCGCGAGAGGTCTCGATGCGCACGGTGGTGGCGCGGGCCGCGGTGACCTTCATGGGTACGCAGCCCGGGCACTCGCCGGCCCCGGCGGCCCGCAGCCGGTCGAGGGTCGCGGTGGCCGAGAGCAGCGGGACCTGCTTCGTCTCCCCGCTCACCCAGCGCACCTCGCCGGTCGGCCGGGGGGTGTCGGGCAGCGGCCCGGCGGCGACGACCTGGCCGGAGAGCAGTTTCAGCTTGTTGTCCTCGTGGGCGGGTTCCCAGTCGCCGAGCTGGCCGGTCAGCTCACCGACCGGCACGAACCGTGGGCTGTCGCCCGCCCCCGCGACCGCCGTGTCGTACCGGGCCAGCGCCTCCCGCGCCTGCTGGCGCAGCTGCTCGATGCTTTCCCCGACGGGAGCGCCGCCGATGGGAGTCTCCACCTCGGGACCGGCCGCCGGGCCGCAGCCGGCCAGCGCCACCGCCGCCGTCGCGCAGACCAGCCACCGGCGTACGAGCCTTCCGCTGAGCGTCATACCCCTTGGACGTTCAGCGCCGCGCCCCGGTTGCCGACAGGTGGGCCCGCACCGTGCACTTCCACGAGCGCGAAGTGCACGGTGCGGCCGGTCCCGCCGCGCTCGAGGTCAGCCGGCGGCGCGCCAGCTGCTCGGAACGCCGTGCACGCCGATCGGGTGGGGCCGGCCGCCGGTCCGCGTCATCAGCCAGATCTGCGGATCGATCGCCGCGGAGTTCGGGTCCCCGGCCTCGGGGTCGTTCGGGCCGCGGCCATACGCCAACCAGCGCCCGTCCGGGGACCAGGTAGGGCTCAGCTCCGTGATGTCCGGCGTATCGGTGAGCCGCCTGGTGCTGCCGGTATCGGCATCGACGAGCCACAGGTCGCCGTCCGCTTGGACGGCAATGCTGCGGCCGTTGGGGTTCCAGTCGAGGTGCCAGGCCCCCGGCAGGTCGGTGAGTGTGCGCGAGCGGGAACCGTCCGTGCGATAGATCTGCACGCCAGCCATGGTCGCTGTCGCGAAACGTTTGCCGCCGGGAGCCCACGACGTTTGCAGGTCATTGAATTCGCTCTCGGTCGCGTTACGCAACGAGGGACCGTCGCTGCTGGCGACGTAGATGTCGCCGCACGACTCGAAGCCGACCTGCGTGCCGTCCGGCGACCAGCGCGGGCTGGCCGGGGCGCACGGCCCGTCGATCAGCCACCGGTCGTCCGAGCCGTCCTGCGCCGACATGGTGCGCACGCTGAATTGTGAGACGTAGGCGATCCGGGTGCCGTCCGGCGAGTAGTCGGGGTACACGAAGGCGCCAGGAGGCAGGCTGTAGACGTACATCGCCGTCCCGTCCGGTCGGACGCTGCGCAACTCTCCGTGAACGCCGGAGGTGCTGCCGACGGAGTGTGTGTAGAGGATCCGGCCGCCGGGCGTGGCGGTCGCAGCGTTGGCCACCGAGGTCGGCAGGGCGATCACCAACATGACGACCGTCCCCATGGTCATCCAGGTGCGGCGTCGGCGCATGGAGCGCTCCTTCCGTAGAAATCGACTCGTACCTGTCTCCGGATTGTTGTCGACTCGTACAAGCCGGAAACTGACCTCAGCCGCGCCGGCGCGAGGCGTACGCAGCCCTGCCGCCGATGGGGTCTCCGCCTCGGGACCGGCCGCCGGACCGCAGCCGGCCAACATCGCTGCCGCACAGTCCGGTCACCGGCGGACGAGTCCTCCGCTGAGCGTCAGGCTCCTTGGACGTTCACGGCCGCCCCCTGGTCGCCGGCACGTCGACGCGAGCCGGCACCGCCACGAGCGCGAAGTGCACGGTGCGGCCGGTCCGGCCCCGGCCGAGCCGGTGGGTGAGCGGCACCACCACGCCGTGCAGCAGCGGGTACTTGCGGCGCAGCGCCCGCCGGGCCGTCGCGTACTCCTCGCCGCTGAGCGGGCGGGCCGTGGCCTGGACGGCCGGGCCGGTCGGCGTGCCGCGCCCGGTGGACGGGGCCACCTCGACGGCGGGGTTGTTGCGGATGCGCCGGGACTTCCACGCCCGCTCGTAGCTTCGCACGTACGCCTGTTCCCCCACGACGGCGATGCTCACCGGTGTGGCGACCGGGGTGCCGTCGCGGCGAAACGTGGTGAGCGCGACGGTCTTCTGCCGGATGAACGACGCCCACTGCGGCGACCCGGCCGGCTCGACCGGGCCGAGCACCCAGCCCAGCTCGCGCCAGCGCTCCACCAGCGCCACGGCGGCCAGTAGCGACGACACCCCGATGATCAGGGTCTGTCCGGCGCTGCCGCCGAGGTCGTGGTCGGCGACGTGCACGATCGTGTGCGCGACGCTGCCGACCAGGTAGCCGGCGAGGCCCACGGTGAACGCGTCGGCCCAGACGGTGGCCAACAGCAGGGTCGCCCCGATGCCGAGTTGGAACGAGCCGATGTCGTGCACGAAGTGCCGGTGCGGCGGGAAGTTGACGGCCTCGGCGAACGAGGCCGGTGCGAACAGCGCCCACACCCCGACGGCGACGGCCGACAGGCCGAGCAGGACCGCGATGGTACGGATCATTCGTGTCATGCCAGCGGGACGCGGCGGCGTCCGGCCCTGTGACGGTCCGGGGCCGAATCCCGCCGCAGGTCACACCCGGGGCCTACCGTGAGGCGGACGACAGCCCGGAGGAGCAGTGATGATCGACCTGTCCATCCAGGTCCGCGACGCGGTGCGGGCCTTGCCAGGAATGATCGGGGTGTGACGATGGAGCAGCGGATCAGCCTGGTCACCCTCGGCGTCGCCGACCTGCCCCGGTCCCGGGCGTTCTACGAACAGCTGGGCTGGCGCGGCCAGGAGGTCGAGGAGACGGTGTTCTTCCAGGCCGGCGGTCTGGCGCTGGTGCTGTGGGGGCGGGCCAAGCTGGCCGCGGACGCGGGCGTCGACGACGCGGGCGGCGACGGGTTCGGCGGGATGACACTGGCGCAGAACGTCCGGTCCCGCGGCGAGGTCGACGAGCTGATGGCAACGGCCGCCGCGGCCGGCGCGGCGGTCACGCAGCCGGCCCGAGAGACGTTCTACGGCGGCTACGCCGGCTGCTTCGCCGACCCGGACGGTCACGTCTGGGAGATCGCCTGGAATCCCGGCTTCCCGCTCGGCCCGGACGGCGCGCTGACCCTCCCCGACTTCGGCGCCACCGGCTGAGCCCTGCCCAGCGGCCCGCGCGAGCGCACGACGCCGCAGGCCAGCCGCCGGCGTCCGGCGGAGCAGGCCGCTGCCCTGCGCGTCAACGCTCGGGCCGCGCCGAGGGCTACTCCGGGCGAGGGCATAGCAGCGGGTCCAACAGCGGCAGCTGGATCGGGTCGAGGCAGACGGTGAGCAGCCGCGCCTCCGGCGATGCGGGCGGCGTGGTCGGCGCGGGGGCCGCGGTCGGCGGTGGGCTGCTGGGGGCCGGCGGGGTGGTCGGAGTCGGCGTCGGGGCAGGGTGGGCCGGCGTCGTGCCGCCGGTGGGCGGTGCCGGTGCGGTGGTCGGGCCGGGCGCCGGGGCCACGCCGGGGCCGGACCCACCGCCCGCTCCCGGGGCCTGCGGGCGGCGGGTCGGCTCGGTGCGCGGGGTCGGCGCCGTCTCGGCCGGCCCGGTCGGCGCATCGCCGACGGTGGGCGGTGACACCGGGTCGCCGCCGGGCGGCGTCGCACCGGTGTCCGGCGCGGTCGGTGCGGCGGTGAGGGTGGGGATGACGGCTCCGATCGCCCAGGGCCCGTCGGTGTCCGCGGCGCCCGCTTCCACCTGGTAGCGCGGTCCGCTCTGCTCCGAGCCGATGGCGGTCGCGCTCAGCGTCGCGAATGCCATCGCGGCGGCGGCGGTGACGGCGACCGCGCGCCGCTCGGGACGTATCGCGGTCAGGGGCGCCTGGTGCGGGCCCGCCAGCGGCGGCGGGGGCGGCCGGTGGCGCTGGTGGGCCTCGGCGAGCGCGTCGAGTTCCGCGACGACGAAGGCGCGTTCCCCACGGTCGTGGGCGACGGCGAGGGTGAGGTAGAAGCGGGTGTTCGCGGCGGTCGTGGCCGGCACCAGCAGCCCGGCCAGCCGACCCGCCTCGCTGGTGTGCAGCAGGGTGAGCGGCACGTCGGGGTGGTGGGCGGGGCCGGTCAGGTCCGCGTACCGCCACTCGCGCCGGTGCTCGCGGCCGCCGAAGGCCACGCGGTGGTTGGTGACCACGGCCAGGCCGGCGTCGACGACCCGCAGTCCCCTGGGCAGCGCCCGGCCGGTCGCGTCGGGCGGCCCGACGGTGAGGTCGGGTGCGGGCAGTCCGGGTACGTGCCTGGCGACGGCCTCCACCAGTTCGACGTGGGGCAGGACCCGGTAGACGAGTTCGTCGTGGTCGAGTTCCACCGGAAGGCCGGTGCGGGGCTGGGTGGCGCCGAGGAAGCCGGCGGCCTCGATCCGCTGCCGCGCCAGCTCGTCGGCGCGCCGGCTCCAGGCTTCGACCTCGGCCCGGTGGGCGCCGCGCCGCCGCTCGTTCTCGCGTTCCGCCCAGGCGACCCGCCAGGCGGGAGGTCGCGCGGTCGCCGGTGCAGTGCTGCCGGGTGATGTGATGGTCACACGCGGTACAACAGCTCGTGTTCGGGACAGGTCACGCGTCAGGGATCGATGCTTCCCTTTGTTCCCGATAAGAGAGAATTGGCCCGCACCGATGCCGGCCCCGTCCCCGGAAGTGGCCGATCAGGAGATGACCCGATGGGGGTACGCCTCGACCTCCTGCGTCCAGTGCTCGGCGGCCAGCGCCAGCGCGTCGGCGGAGACGGTCAGCGGCAGGCGGTACACGGCGGTCAGCGGACGGCGCATCCACGGCGGCAACGACTCGTAGGAGAACTCGACGGTCAACTCCAGCCGCCGGCGGCGGATGACCTGGGTGCGGAACGCCAGGTTCGGCTCGGTGAAACGCAGCAGGGCGGCCGGCGCTCCCGCGCCCGCGGCGCTCTCGGCCTGCCACCGCAGCCAGTCGGCGAGCATCCCCGCCTCGGTCACGGTCAGGCTCGGGTCGCAGTGCGACCAGGCCTGGCCGTCGGCGGTGCGGGCGTCCGCCTCGATGAGCAGCCAGTCGTCCCAGTCCGCCGCCTCCTCCGGATCGACCGGCGGCTCGACGCCCGGCTGGTAGCCGACCGGCCGGATCCTCAGCCGCGCACCGTCGTCGGAGCGTATCTCCATGCCGGTCATCATCTCGGACATCAGCTACCAATTGGGTTGAAACCGGGTGATGATCGGATAGCTCACATCCAGCCCCTGACCTGCTCCGGGGTGGCGTTTCCGGGTCGACTGCGGGGAGACCCGGATGCCGGGCCGCTCGTGGAGCTGTCAGGCTAAGACAATGATTGCCACCGATGCGCGCATTTTCGCGCCGATCGTTCCCGCGCTCCGGGTGGCCTCTCTCGGCGCACCCGTGCTGCTCCTGCTCTACGGGATCCTGCGGCTGCTCGACGGCCTGGACGGCGGCCACGGGCCGGGCTGGGCGTGGAACGTCGGCCACACACTCTTCTTCGCCTCGATCGCGCTCTTCGCCGTCCTGGCCGTGGGTCTGCGGCGGATGCTGCTGGCCGCCACACCCCGCCTGCGCGTCCTCACCGAGGTGGCCACGGCGGCGGCGCTGTCGGGGTCCGCGGCGTTCCTCTGGGTGATCCTGGGTGATCTCGTCGCCGGCCTGGCCGACGCGGCACCCCTGCCCGATCCGCTGCTCCTCGTCGGGCCGCTGCTGTTCCAGCTCGGCCTGCTGACGTTGCTCGTCCAGGCCGCCACCGTCCGGCCCCGCCGGCTGCCGCGCTGGGCGCCACCGGTGGTGCTGCTCGGCTTCGCCGCGATCGCGGTCAACCTCGACCTGCTGCCGATCGCGGGCGCGCTCATCTTCGCCGGGCTCCTGCCCCTGCGCGGCCACCCGCTCACTGACGACGGCCGCTGAACGCCGGGGCCAGTGGACGAGACAGCGGCCCGCGCACGGTGCGGGTCATTTCCTGGGTTGCGCACGGCGGAATTCACGCCAGCGCCCGGCTCGGGTGGGCATCCCGCATCGCACGTGGCGCCATGGTCCGGGCGGGCACCCGACGAGCGTGCGTGCGGGCCGCGGTCGGTGGCGACCGTAACCACTGCTCAACTTCGACAGCGACGCCCCGGCCGCTCACCCGCGCACAACGGGCGAGCGAGGCCGCCGGTCGGTGGCGGTCTCGGCCAGCTCGGCGGCGAGCCGGGCCGCCGGTCAGGTCCAGACGGTGCGGCGCACGCCGCTGTGCCCGGCGCAGGCGCTGCGCTGACCGCCGGTCAGGCTGACCACGCCGTCGCGGCACTGCACCAGGTAGCCCCGACCGGCCCAGAACTCCTGGGCGCAGTCGAAGAAGTCGCAGACCTCGGCGGCGGGTTTGCGGACCCGGTAGCCGCCGCAGAAGTCGTACCCCATGGGGTTGACCGGCGCCCCGCAGCGCCGCTCGGCGCTCGGTGTCGGCGACGGCGTGGTGCGCTTGGGCTTCGGCTCGGTCGGCTTCGCCGTCGGGGCGGCCGGGACCGAGGCCGCCGGGCGGACCAGCGCCGGGACCGGACTGGCGCTCGGCGCGGGGGTGGCCGCGACGGCCCGCTCCCCCGCCGGGTCGGACGGGCTGGATTCGATGAGCGCGGCCGGCACCAGCAGGGCGATCGCCGCGGCGACCGCGACGGTCCGCCGGCCGCCGGGCACCAGCGCGGACAGCCGGGCCTGCCCCGGGGTGGCGACCGCCGGCCGGAACGGCTTGAGCTGGGCGTGTTCGGCGATCAGCTCGTCGAGCTGGGCGAGCACCGCCGGGCGCTGCTCGATGGCGTCGGCGAACGCCAGGGTCAGCGTGAACCGGAAGTCGGCCGCCGCGTCGACCGGCACCATCAGCCCGGAGGTGCGGCGCCGGTCCAACACCTGCATGAGGGTGACCGGCGCCGCCGGGTCGTGGGCGAGCCCGGTCATCTTCCCGTACGCCCAGTCGCGCCGGCCGCGCCCGCCGAGCAGCACCAGGCGGCGGCTGGTGATCACGGCCATTCCCGCGTCGGTGACCCGGACCCCGTCCGGGCGGCGTGGACGCAGCGACGTCGCCGTCTCCGGCTGGACGGTCAGGTCCGGCGCGGGCAGCACCGCGGTGTGCCGGACCTCGACCAGTTGCGCGGCGGGCAGCACCCAGAGGACCACCTCGTCGGCGGCGAGTTCCAGCGGGAGACCGGCGCCGGCCGCCGCGGAGCCCTGGAAGTCGGCGGCGAGGGCCCGCAGCCGGCGCAGTTCGTCGTCGCGCCGCCGCCAGGCGGCCTCGGCGCTGCGGTACGTCCGGTGTCGGCGCTCGTTCTGCCGGTGCGCCCACCGGTACCGCCATGTGGAACCCGTCGAATCAGTCTTTGCCACGCCGACTCCTTCGCCGCGCAGGCCACCAACCGGGGTGTCACTCGGGACAACTGCGGCGGTGTGCGGCGCGGACACGCCGGCACCGGACGAATTGGCCAATCGGCGGAGCAAGTTGGACGATAGGGCGGTATTGCCGCGTCGATTTCTGCCCCTCGGGCGTGTCGCGTCGCGCCCGCCGATCGACGGGCGATCCGGCGGGCGCGACGGGACGGGACGGGTCAGCGGTGCCAGTGGCGGCGGCCCTCCCCCACCCGGTAGGTGCGCAGGTTCGGGTCGGCCTTGATCTGCGCCTCGGTGTACTTGATGGTGTCCCAGCCCTTGCCCGAGTAGAGGGCCGTCTGGTCGGCGTACCAGGGGGAGTTCGGGTTGGTCGACTGGGAGTAGGTGAGGATCTGCCGCCCGGACGGGCCGTGCGGGCCCAGTTCGACGGCCATCACGAACGACGAGCCGTGCACCACCTTCGGGTAGCCGACGCCGGGCACCCGGTTGTTGATGATCATGTTGAAGACGCCGGCCTCGGCGCGGCCGCCGTGGATGGGGATGCGCCGGTCGCCGCGCGGTTCGGTCTGGACGTCGCCGAGCCGGGCGTCGAGGGGGATGCCGGCGAGGCGCTGTACCGCGTCGGCGAGCGCGGTGCGTACCCGCGGGTCGGTGGTGGCGAGCCGGCTCGGGGTGCGTACGGGGTCGGTGACGCTGAAGGAATCGGCGAAGCGCAGCCCGCCGGCGAGCACGAACTCGGTGAACAGGTGGGCGCCGCGGCTGTCCAGGTCGACGTGCTGATCCCAGCCCCTCAGGGCGGCGCACGCGTCGCGCAGGTCCACGGTCGCGCCGTTCGAGGCGGTCGCCGTGGGCTGCGCGGTGCAGAGCCCCACCAGGTCGTCGCGGACCAGCTCGCCGCCGTACGCCCGGTTGCCGAACACCGTGCGCCACAGCCGCTCGGCGGTGAACCCCCGGCCGGGCAGCCCGTCGGTGCCGGCGAGACGCTGCCGCACCTGGTCCAGACCGAGCCGGGTCCGCAGGCTGCGCGCCGTGCCCTCGTCCCCGATGATCCGCGGGTAGCCCTGCAGCGGCGACTGCGGGTTGGCCAGCCAGTAGCTGTCGTTGGAGTTGGTCACGTAGTCGTCGCGGAAGCGGACCGGCAGGTTCCGCGGGCCGAGGATGCCGGGCACCACGGCGTCCCGGTCGGCGCCGAGCGCGCAGGCCGACCGGGAACCGTCCAGCACGGCCTGGCCGCTGCTCGCGTAGAGCGGCTGGAACGGCGCGGGGATGCAGGCGGCGGCGAGCGCGTCGGTCACCCGGGGCACCACCGAGTGGTCGGCGTAGAGCGCCTCGCCCCGGGAGTCGGCGGCGATCACGTTCACCCAGGGCAGGAACTGGTAGCGGTCGAGCACCCGCTCCAACTCCCGGACCGTCGAGGCGCGGCCCATCTGGAGCCACCCGTCGAACGCCCGGTTGTTGGTGGCGTTGACGTCGGTGATCGCGTACGCGGTGTCGGCGGTCCAGTCGAAGGTGCCGGGCACCACCACGACCGGCCCGAAGTGGGTGTCGTGGAAGGTGCGGCTGACCGGCACCAGGCCGCCGGCCGGGCCGGGCACCTGGACGGTGACGGTGCGGATGGTCATCTTCCGGGTCCGGCCGTCGACGTAGTAGGAGGTGGGGTCGCCGGGGACCAAGGTAAGGCGGTGCCAGACGAACCGGCGGGCGGTGGAGACGGTGTGACTCCAGGCGAGCGTGCGGTTGTGTCCGATCTCGACGATCGGGTCACCGATCAGCGCGGCGCCCTCCACGTCGTAGCGGCCCGGGACCTTGAGGTGCATCCGGTAGAAGCGCTCCGCGCCGTCCCACGGGAAGTGCGGGTTGGCCAGCACCATCCCGCCGCGGTTGGCGGTCGCCTGCTCGCCCAGCCCGTACGCGTTGCTGCCCACGCCCGCGGGCGCGCCGTCGGCGGCGGCGACGACCGCGGCCGCGCCGGGCGCGTCCTGCACGGCGGCCGGGCCGGTAGCCGTGGGCGGGGCGGCGGCGACGATCCCGTCCAGCATCGCCCGCGAGCCGGCCCGGACCATGCTGGCCCAGGTGGTACGCCAGATGTCCAGTTCGGTGAGCGGACGAACCCAGGGCCGGGCCCGGCACGCCGGGTCGGTCAGGTTCGCCGCGCCGGTGCGGCGCAGGTAGGAGTTGTAGCCGGCGACGAAGCCGCGGATCTGGTCGCGCACGTCGTCGGACGGCGAGTGCACGCCGTCGCGGCGGCCGTCGAGAAGCCGCTCGACGGCCCGGTCGTCGATCGCCTTGCGGAAGAACAGGTCGCTGCGCACGTTCGGGTCCGTCGCGCCGGTGGCGCCGAACCACCGGGACCGCTCGGCGCTGACCGTCACCACCTTCTCGGCGATGACGCAGAGGTTGTCCTCGGCCTGCACGTAGCCGACGCCGAAGCCGAGGTCGGCGAAGCTGGCAGCGGTGATGTGCGGAACCCCGTACGACGCGCGTCGGATCTCCGCCGAGTAGCCCCCGTCCCGCTGGTGCGCGCCGGCCGGTGCGGCGCCGAGCCCGGTCACGACCAGCCCCAGGGCGGCCACCGCCGCACCGAGGCGTGTGGATGGTTTCACGCGTCCTCCCCCCGTCGCGTCCCTCGAACGCCGTTGCCCGAGGGACATTCACGTTGGTCGGCATTCTCGTCGCCGCCGCGTCGCGGCGTACACCCCCGGCGCGCCGACCGTCCGACCCGGTGCGGTCAGCGGCTGTCCGGCGGCGCGCAGCGGCGCAGCCGGTCGGCCGACATCTTCCACGCGTACGCCTCGTCCACCAGGAGGCCGGCGAGCAGCTTGCGGCCCCGAGCCCGGACCGCGGCGGCGTCGGGGTGCCCGGGAAGCCACTGCTCCGGCTGCCCGACGGTCAGCTCGGCCCGCCCCTCGGGCAGCGGCGTAGCGCCGGGCGGGAGCCCGCCGAGCCGGTCGAGATGCCCGGCCGAGAGGACCTGGAACCACATGGCGTCGGGGACCAGCTCGTCGGCGAGCACCTCCACCCCGGGTCGGCGGCTGACCGGCGTCCGGCCGGCCTCGGGCCGCTGCGACCACTGCGGCACGAGCACCCGCCGGCTGTCCGGCTCGACGTCCACGCCCGCCCACAGCAGCGTCGCCGCGTGCGCGCACAGCAGGTCCCGCAGTCGGCGCATCCGCCCGGTCAGGTCGGCGGGGTCGCCGCGCGGCGACACGACGCTGAGCGCCGCCGCAGGCGGGGCACCGTGCTGGGTGCTGCCGACCGTTGCCGCCGCCAGCCGGTCGGCGCCGTCGCCGGCGAGCAGCGTCACCGCGGTGGCCGTCGGCAGGGTGGACAGCACGGCGGCGGCGGCCGGACCGGCCGTCTCGGCGGTCAGCGGCACCTGGACCCCGAGCACGGCGGCAGACACCGGGTCGGTGGGGTGGCGCTCGGCGTGCCACCAGTGCAGCGCCATGTCGAGCAGGGGCAGTGGTAGCCGCGCCGACGGGCTGCCGGCCGAGACCTCGGCCACGCGCCGGTCGCCGAAGGGCATGCCGAGCGGACCGCGCAGGTAGGCGCGGGCCGACGGGCCGAGTTCCTCGACGGCGTCGACCGGAGCAGGCCGGACCACCGAGACGACGGCGTCTCGCACCCCCGCGTCCCGCAGCTGCCAGGCCAGCAGCTCCGGTACGGCGAGGATGTTCTCGGCGGGGAGCGGGCCGAGGTCGACGAGGAGGAGATGCGCGCCGGGCAGGGGGATCGGCGCCGAGACGAAGGCCGGGCCCAGCAGCTCCCCGCCGACGCCTATCGCCTCGAGTCGAAGGAGCGCGTCCCGAAGCGCGGCCATCCCGGTGGGAGCCCGCGCGTCGTCGGAGCGCACCTCGATCGTCAGGCTCTGCCGCTCGGGCACGGTCTCATCAATGTCGAGAACGACGACGACAGCCACAGATCCCCCCGGCGATAACGCATGAGCGGTGGGGGTCGCCGAACCCATTCCCGACTTCCCGTTCCGCGTTGACTGGGACGAAGGAAGAACATTGGACTTCCTCTATTGACAGAGGAAGGGGACTGCCGGGCAGCATATGAGCATCGCCAGTCACCGGGCACCCCGTGAGGTCCGCTGCGTTCCCGGCCGGCCGATCCGTCTTATTCGCTTGAATACGCGGAACGTGAAAAGGCGCGGCCGAAGCCACGAGATGTAACAGAACCAAGCATTCCGACGCTGTTCGCGAAACCGGCCTGCCGTTGCCGGACCGTCCCGGCCGACCGTGCCGGGGCGAGCCGCGTGATCCCCGTACGGCGTGCCGGGTGTGTCGGTAATGTCGGCCGCAGCGGGGGTGGCGTCGCCCACCGGTCCGGTGCGAGGGGGTGAGCGTCGTGGCCGACTCGGGCGCAGCCCCGGAAGTGGTGATCGGCGTCGACATCGGCACCACCAGCACCAAGGCCGTCGCCTACGACACCCGCGGCACGCAACTCGCCGCGCACTCCGCCGGCTACCCCCTCGACGAGCCGCAACCCGGGTACGCCGAACAGGACCCGCAGCAGATATTCGACGCCGTCCTGACCGCGCTCCGCGCGACGGTCGCCGACCTGGACCGGCCGGTCGCCGGGCTGTCGCTCAGCGGCGCGATGCACAGCCTGATCGGCCTCGACGCCGACGGCAATCCGCTCACCACGTCGATCACCTGGGCCGACTCGCGCTCCAGCCGACAGGCCGAACGACTCCGCGCGGTCCCCTCCGGGCTGGCGCTGCACCGCCGCACCGGCACGCCGGTGCACCCGATGTCCCCACTGCCGAAGCTGCTGTGGTTCGCCGAGCAGGAGCCGCGGCTCTTCGAGCGGGTCGCGCACTGGGTCGGGATCAAGGACTGGGTGCTGCTGCGCCTGTGCGGGACGCTGGTCACCGACCATTCACTCGCCTCGGCCACCGGGCTGTTCGACATCCACCGGCTGGACTGGGACACCGAGGCCCTCGCCATCGCCAGCATCACCGCGGAGCAGCTTCCGCGGCTCGTCTCCACCACCACCGTGCTGCCCGGGCTCACCGCGCGGGCCGCGGCGGCCACCGGACTGCCCCAGCGCACCCCCGTGGTGGTCGGGGCCGGCGACGGCCCGCTGGCCAACCTCGGGCTCGGCGCGGTGCATCCCGGCGTGGTGGCCTGCTCGATCGGCACCAGCGGCGCGATGCGGGTGATGGTGGAACGCCCCGGCGTCGACCCGCTCGGCGGAGTCTTCTGCTATGCGCTGACCGAGGACCGTTGGGTGGTCGGCGGCGCGATCAACAACGGCGGCGTCGTGCTCCGGTGGGCCGGCGACGCGCTCGCTCCGGACCTCGGCGCACACTCCGAGAAGGAGTTGACCGCGCTGGCCGCCCGCGCCCCGGTCGGCTCCGGCGGGCTGATCATGCTGCCGTACCTGCTCAGCGAACGCGCGCCGAACTGGAGTGCGCTGCCCCGCGGCGCGTACGTGGGACTGACCCACGGACATCGCCGCGAGCACCTGATCCGCGCCGCGCTGGAGGGCGTGTGCCAGCAGCTCGCGCTGGTGCTGGCCTCGGTCCGCGCCGCCGGCAACGAGGTGCACGAGGTGCGGGCCAGCGGCGGGTTCGCCCGCAGCGGCCTGTGGCGACAGATGCTCGCCGACACGCTCGGCATGCCGGTGAGCTTCCCCACCGGCCCCGAGGGCTCCAGCTTCGGCGCCGCGCTGCTCGGCATGCAGGCGCTGGGCCTGATCTCCTCCATCGACGTGGCCGCCGACCTGGTCCACATCGAGGAGACCATCCGCCCCGACGCGGCCGCCGCCGCCACGTACGCCTCGCTGCTGCCGCTGTTCGCCGAGCTGTTCGACGCGCTCGTGCCCACCTTCACCTCACTGCGCCGGCTGGCGCCGGGCCTGCCCCCGGAACCGCACCCCGCCCCACCGCCGACGTGACCCGCCGTCAGGGCGCCTCGACGGCGGAGATGCGGTAGCGGTGCACCTCGGCGCCGAGGATCGCCACGGTCTGCTCCTCGGCCGGCCCCGAGCCCCGGAAGGCGAGCAACTGCTCGTCGGACTCCCAGCGTTCGTAGACGTTGATCCGCCCCGGCTCGACCGGGTCCGGACTGATCGCGAAGTCGACGCAGCCCGGCGCGGACCGCGCCTGCCGGACCGTCTCGAGGCAGGTGGCCAGGTAGGCGTCCCGCCCGGCCGGATCGACGTACAGGCTGCCGGCGACGATGAGCACTGTGGACCTCCGGGTCGGTGATATCGGTGACCCGGTGATACTCCCGCAGTGTGACGTTTTCGCGCCGTCGCCACCCTCGGACGGGTGACACGGTCGGCACGCGCGCCATCCGATCCGTGCGCTTCATATCGTACAAACGTGAGTAAAACCGACAAGAGGCGCTCATCTTCCCGGGGCGCGGTGTCCCGCGTACGACTGGCGGGCCTGACCGCCGCGGGCCTCGCGCTCGCGCTGCTGGCCCCCGAGCCGGCGGCGGCCGACGGCGGCGGCCCCGCGGCACCGCGACCGCCGGCCAGCACGCTCGCCTGGCTGGCCTTCCCCGGCGGGGTGTTCTCGGTGGACAGCGAATCACGCACCGTGCGCTACCGGGCCTGCGACGGCGACACCGGCCGGATCGCCGACCCCGACATGCGCGTAGACCACCGGATCGCCAGCGGCGAGGTCACCGTCGACGGTACGACCTACGCCTACGACGTCCCGCTGGTCGGCCGCACCCGGGGCATCGTCGAGGTGACCCGGCCCGACGCCGAGCCCGAAGGGCTGGTCGGCGACGTGGTCACCGAACCCCAGCCACCCACCGACCCGATCGCCGGCCGGCGGCTGCTCCCGCTCACCGGCCAACTGCGCGAGGTGGTCGACGCCTCCACCGCAAACCCGGCCGGCGTGACCGTCCGAGACCTCTCCGGCCGGTACGGCGACCAGCAGGTCGCGGTGAACGCCACCTTCCGCCCGAAGGCCGCCAGCGTGATCAAGCTGTGGATCCTCGTCGAGCTGCTGCGCCGCGTGGACTGCGGCCAGGTGTCGCTGGACGACGGAGTCCTGGTCACCCCGGCCCAGGTGGTCGACGGCACCGGCGAGCTGCAACACGAGACCTTCCCGCAGGTCGTCACCCTGCACCGGCTCGCCGAATACATGATCAAGTACAGCGACAACACGGCCGCGAACGTGCTGATCGACTACTTCGGCGGCTTCGCGCCGGTCAACGACCTGATCGACTCGATGAACCAGCGGGCGACGATCCTCGCGCGCAAGATGCTCGACACCGAGGCCGCCATGCGCGGCGAGGAGAACTACACCAGCCCCGACGACGTGGTCGCGCTGCTCGGCGCGGTCTGGGACGCGCAGATCCTCACCCCGGCCTCCCGGGACCTGATGATCAGCTTCATGGCCGAGCAGACCCTGAACACCAAGATCCCGGCCGCGCTGCCGCCCGGCGTGCCGGTGGCCCACAAGACCGGCGACCTGCCGGACGCCTCGCACGACGTCGGCTACTACCTGATCCCCGGCTCGCAGGTCGCGGTCGCGTTCCTCACCTCCGGCCCGATGGCCGGCGGCGACGAGACAGTCCGCCAACTGGCCCGCACCGTCTACGACTACCTCGACGGCCCACTGCCCGGCGCCGTCGAGGAGTAACCCCCCGGTGGCGGGCCGCGCCCATCCGGGCGCGGCCCGCCGGACCGGTCGGCGCCGTCAGGCGCGACCGATCGCGTTGGCGTGGATCGCCTCGTTGAGGTACGCCGCCAGGCCGGCCGCGATGTTCTCGTAGTGCGCGGTGAACCGCGGATCCGCCAGGTACATGTCGGCCAGACCCGTCTGGATCTCGTACGAGCACTCGTAGAACCAGCGGCTGATGATCTGCCGGTGCTCCTCGGCCAACTCCATCGCCTCCGGGCTGTCCGCCGCCGCACCGGACGACATGACCGCCACCATCCGCCGGCCCCAGTCCTCGTTCTCCTCCTTGATCCGCAGCCAGTCGTCCTTGCCGTACCGGGCCACGCGGCGGTTCGACTCGCGGTACGCGTCGGACCCGCCCCACCGCTGCTCCGCCTCCTCGGCGTGCGCGTCCGGGTCGAAGTCCCCGAACACCTCGAACCGCTCCTCCGGGGTCAGCCGAATGTTCACCTTCCTCGCCTCCATCGCGAACTCGATCGCCGTGACCATCTCCTGCAACCGCTTCACCCGTACCGTCAGCAACTCGTGCTGACGGCGCAGGTGCGCGGCCGGATCGGCCGCCGGGTCGTCGAGGATCGCGGCGATCTCCTCCAACGGGAACCCCAGCTCCCGGTAGTAGCGGATGAGCTGCAACCGCTCCAGGTCCGCGTCGTCGTAGCGGCGGTAGCCGGCCGCGGTACGCCCACTCGGCGACAGCAACCCGATCTCGTCGTAGTGGTGCAGCGTCCGTACCGTCACGCCGGCGACCTTCGCCACCTGGCCCACCGTGTACGCCATGGTTCCCTCCCTTCCGGAAACCAGGCTCCCGCCTGCCGCTACGTGAGGGTCAAGTCCGATTCTGGCCCACCGCGGCGGGCTGGTCCGGCCGCCCGTAGAGGTAGCCCTGACCGCGTGGGCAGCCGATCGCCGCGATCGCCGCGTGTTGCCGCTCGGTCTCCACCCCCTCGGCCACCACCGACAGGTCGAACGCGCCGGCGAGCCGGGTCACCATCTCGACCGTCGCGTATGCCCGGTCGTCGGCGGAGTCGAGCCGGGCCACGAACGAACGGTCGATCTTCAGCTCGGTGGCCGGGATGCGGTGCAGGTAGCTCAGCGACGAGTAGCCGGTGCCGAAGTCGTCGATGGCGATCCCGATCCCCAACTCGCGCAGCTGCCGCAGCCGGTCCAGGACAGTGTCGCTCCCCTCGATCAACGCCGACTCGGTCAGCTCCAGCGTGAGCGCGCGGGGCGCCAGGCCGGCGGCCGCGGTCGCGGCGGTGACCGTGGCGATCAGATCCGGCCGGCGCAGGTGCGCGGCGGAGATGTTCACCGCGACGGTCGCGTCCGGCGCCCGGCCCCGCCAGGTCGCGGCGGCCCGACACGCCTCGTGGATGACCCACCGGTCGATCGGCAGGATCAGGCCCGCCTCCTCGGCCAGCGGCAGGAACCGGGCCGGGGTCAGCACCCCCAGCCGTGGATGCCACCAGCGCACCAGCGCCTCCGCGCTGCGCACCGTCCCCGTCGCGACGTCCACGATCGGCTGGAACTCCAGGCGAAGCTGCCGCTCGTCGACGGCCCGGCGCAGGTCGGCGATCAGCTCGGCCCGGGACACCGCCGACTCGCGCAGCAGCGGCGTGCAGATCCGGTACGCGGACTTGCCCGCCGCCTTGGCCGCATACATCGCGATGTCCGCGTCACGCAGCAGGTCGGTGTGGGACGCGTGCTGCGGGCCGTACTCGGCGATGCCGATACTCGCCGACGGGTGCACCCCGACGTCCTCGTCACCGTCGGAGGGTTGCAACGCGTCGAGCAGCCGTTCGGCCAGCCGCTGCGGCGACACCGCCCGTACGCCGTCGACCAGCACCGCGAACTCGTCGCCACCGAGCCGCGCGATGGTCCCGTCGCCGTCGACCGCGGTCTGCATCCGAGCCGCCAACCCGGTCAGCAGCGTGTCGCCGGTGGCGTGCCCGAACCGGTCGTTGACCTGCTTGAACCCGTCCAAATCGAGCAGCAGCACGGCCACCCGGCCGTCGCCGCGCAGCGCCCGGCGCAGCCGCCGGGTGAACAGGAGCCGGTTCGGCAGCCCGGTGAGCTGGTCGGTGTACGCGAGCCGCCGCAGCCGGGCCACCAGCCACAGGTTCTCGTTGGCGGCCAGCCCCTGCCGCACCGCGAGTGCGGCCAGCAGCGCCATCATGCCGACGAAGATCAGCTGTGGGGTCTGCCCGGTCGGCTGTCTGGCCAGTACCACGGCCACGATCGCCCCGCCGACCGGCAGGTACGGCAGCGCCACCCGCCACCACGGCGGCAGCGGCACGTCCGCGGTGTCGTCCGTGTCGGGGCACGTCGGCGGGGGTGGGTACCGGGTGGCCGCGACGATCAGCAGGTAGCTGAGCGGCCAGCAGACGTCGACGGGGTGGCCGGAGAAGTAGTCGCCGCGCACGGCGAGCGACACGTACGCGGTGTCGGCCAGCGCCCGGGTGGCCAGGCTCGCCGCGATGAGCGTCATCGGCCGCCACATCGGCCGAACCGGACCGGCGACCGCCACCAGGATGGTGAGCTGCATCAGGTCGAGCATCGGGTAGAGCAGTCCCAGGGTGCGGACCGGATCCGCCAGGTCGGCCTCGGCGACGTCCCGGAACACCACCACCCAACCGATCGGCACCAGGGCCAGACCGACGATCACCCCGTCGAGCAGGGTGCGGGCCCGGCCGACCGCGGTGCGGGGCGCGGTGAGCGAGCAGAGCAGCGCGGCGGTCCCGGTGAGGATGCCGGCGGTGAACACCGCCCCGATCAGCGGGGTGTGCGGCAGCTCGCCGCCGGCGACCCGCTGCACCGTCCACAACACCCGGCCGGCCGCGGCGAGCGCCATGGTGGCGGCCAGGAGCACCCAGAACCGCCGCAGCGAGGGCGGGTGCCGATGGGCGGCGTCCAGGCAGGCCGCCGTGGCCACACCGGCCACCAGCAACGCGCCGAGATCGCTGACCAGGGCCGCGCCGGGAAGTGCCGCCACCAGCCAGAACGCCTCGAGGAGGACGACGGAGCCGGCGGCGAGGAGACCCGCGCGGCCGGCCGCGGCGACCCTGGACGGCGCGCTGGCCGGCGAAGGCTCAAGCTCCTGCGGCGACACGGTCGCTCCGGCTCCCTCCCGTGCGGGCACCTCGACGGCACGGACCGGTCCCCGGCAAACCACCGCAGCCTAGCCAGCCCGTGGGTGCGCTCGCCAGGGCCGACCGGCGCGTCCGGTGTTGTCGGAGGTCGCATCCCCGACACCGGGGCGAAAGGACGGTCCGTTCAGGACGGTGGCGGGGTGCCCTGCCGGTAGAGGCTGACCAGGACACCGTGGCGCGGCTCGTCGTCGCCGGCCTCCTCGGCGTCCTCGACCAGAGCGAGCAGGGCGGCGCGCAGCCGCTCGGCCTGGGCGGCGGTCAGCCGCAGGTGCCGCAACTGGAGCAGCGGTTCGTCGGGGGCGGCGGCGATCTCCTCGGCGACGGCGCCCAGCAACGCGGCGGTGGCGCCGGGGTGGCCGGGCGCGACGCTGAGCCGCCGGGCGCAGCGCTGGTAGTACTGCTCGGTGCCGCCGCGCACCGGCCGGGTGTGCACCACCCGCACCATGCCGGCGTCCCGCAGCACCTTCAGGTGGTGGGCCACATTGCCCTTGGCCGCGCCGAGCGCGGCGGCGAGCTGGCTGATCGTGGCCGGCCGCTGGCCGAGCGAGAAGAGCAGGCGCTGGCGGAACGGGTGGCCGAGCGCTTTGAACTGCTCGGGAGTGGTGACTTCCAGCAGCTCGTCGAGCGGACGGTCGGGAAGCGGGTCGGCCATGCCAGAAAGTGTCTAGCCCTCTTGACGCTTTGTCAATCGTCCTGATCTACTGCTCAGCACCACAACGGACCGGACATCGCCGACAGGCAGGAGACCGCCATGCGCCAGGCCGAGATCACCGAGGTCGTCGAGCGGACCGCGACGCTGGTCGACGAGCACTACGTCTTTCCCGACGTCGCGGCCCGGCTGGCGAGCCTGCTCACCGACCACCTCGCCGCCGGGCATTACGCCGCCGCCGAGGACCCCCGCGCACTCGGGGAGCTGGTCACCGCGGACCTCCAGTCCGTCAACAACGACCTGCACCTGCGGCTCAAGCACCACGACGAGCCACTGGCCGACCGGGATCGGGACCCGGACGACGACCGCATCATCCGGCTGGCCGCCAGCACCATGGGCGGGATCGGGCGGGTGCAGCTGCTGGCGGGCAACGTCGGCGTGCTGGAGATCCGGCCGTACCTCTTTCCGCCGCAGCTCGCCGGTGACCAGATGACCGCGGCGCTGCGGCTGCTCGCCGGCACCGACGCGCTTCTGATCGATCTGCGCGAGAACGTCGGCGGCACCCCCGAGATGGTCGCGCTGCTCTGCGGCTGGCTCTTCGACGAGCCGACCCTGCTGCACACCATGTACGACCGTGCCGGCGACCCCGTCCGCCAGTCCTGGAGCGCCGCCTACCTGCCGGTCCCCCGATACGCCCCGGACAAGCCCGTCCACGTGCTGACCAGCCGCCGCACCTTCTCCGGCGGCGAGGAGCTGACCTACAACCTCCAGCAGTTCGGCCGGGCCACGGTGGTGGGCGAGCGGACCGGTGGCGGGGGGCACCCGCGGATCGGCTTCCGGGCGCACGCCCATCTGGAGGTCACCGTCCCGGTGGCCCGGCCGGTCCACCCGGTCACCGGCACCAACTGGGAGGGCACCGGCGTCACCCCCGACATCGAGGCGCCGGCCGCCGAGGCCCTCGACGTGGCACACCGGGCCGCGCGGGCCCGCCTCGACGCGGTGTCGTCCACCGCGCCGCTGGCCACCGCCCCACGCTGAGCCATCGCCCGATGAACCAGCGCGCCGCACCGCCCGGTCGCACGGGCAGGATCGCACGGCTGCGGCGACGGCCGGGAGAGAGACCGCGCCCCTGGCCGACGCGGTCGTCGGCTCGGCCGGTTCACCAGAGTGCGGGCCGCCCGTGATCGGGCGGCCCGCACCATCACTGCGGTCGGTCGGTCAACACGTCACCAACGGCGGGTGCTGTCCGGCCAGGAGTCGTACGGGCGGGCGGAGAGGATCGGGTCCCAGCCGCCGCTGACGGTGCCGGCCGGCACGTACGCCGCCACGTCGCTGCCGTTGCGGTCGTAGGGGGTGCGGTCCAGCCAGCCGGTCAGCACCCCGTTCGCGTCGCGGCGGTAGTAGTGGCCGCCACCGGGCGAGAGGAGCGAGGTGTATCCGCTCCACCCGGTCGTCACGAGGTTGGTGCGGCGCCAGATGTTGCTCGCGTCGATCTCGTACTGCACGAGGTTGGTGCCCGCCGTGGCGATCAGCTGGTTGCGGCCGGTGGCGCCCAGCGTCGGCAGGCTGAAGCCGTCCGCGGGGGTGCCGTCGCCGTTGTAGACCGGCCACCCCGGCAGGTCGGCGGCGACCGGCTTGGCCTTGTTCACCTTGTAGCGGCGCAGGAACCCGCCGGCGGTGCCGAAGAGGGCGCCGTTGCCGTCGTACACCAGCCGGTCGTGCGTCCAGCCGCCGGCGAGCGACTCGGTGCGGGTGAAGACCAGCGGGTCGAAGCTGGTGACGTCGACCCGGTAGACCTGGCTGGCCGTGCTGGTGACCAGCAGGGTGTCCGAGTTCAACGTGGCCATCGCCTTCGGCGTGAAGCCGAGAGTCTGCTGCGACACCGTGGCGACCCGCTTGAGCCCGGTGACCGGGTCGAAGGCCGTGTACGACAGCCGACCGTCCGCCTTCGTGCCGAAGACCGAGACCAGACCGGCCCACGGCCGGGCGGACAGCAGCACCTGGTTCCAGCCCGAGGTGCTCACCGGGTCCGTCGGGAAGCTCTGGAGGTCGGCGCCGCTGCCGTCGACCGGGTTGGCGTCCCGGTAGCGGTCCAACCGGCCGGTGGCGGTGCGGGCGTAGTAGAGGCCCCCGCCGGGGGAGACGACCTGGGTCGGGCCGGCCCACCCGGTGGTGGCCAGCGGGCTGACGGTCCAGCCGACGCCGGTCGTGGCGTTGCCGTAGACCCGGTAGGAGAGCAGGCGCCCGTCCGAGGTCGTGCCGAGGATTCGGCCGGCGGCCGGGGACGTGATGGTCTTCTGGCTGAACCCGGTGTCGATGGCGGTGGCCCAGGTCAGGTCTGCTCCGGTCGGCTTGGCGCTGGTGATGGTGCGCCGGTAGAGCTGGTTGCTGGTGCCGTTGATGTAGTAGAGCGAGCCGTAGCCGTCGTAGGTCAGCCGGTTGTAGGCCGACCAGCCGTCCGCGATGTCCGTGGCGGTGAAGGTCAGCGGGTCGTTCCCGGTCACGTCGATCCGGTACAGGTTGCCGGCGGCGTCGTTCATGAGGATGGTGTCCGCGTTCAGCGTCGCCATCGCCTTCGGCGTGAAGCTCAGGGCCGCGGTCGAGGTCCGGTTGGCGCGCAGGTCACCGGTGACGGAGTCGATCACGCCGTAGGTCAGCCGGTTGTCGGAGTTGACGCCGAAGATCTGCACGTCGGCGAGTTGCTCGCGCACCCAGGCGCCGAGGTCGTCGACCCGGGTGGCGGTGGCCCCGTCGCGAGTCTCCGTCTCGCCCAGGCAGCCCTTCTGCCAGGAGGACGCGGCGACCGCGACCAGCTCGACAGTGCCGGCGTTGTCGCGGAACGCCGGCCCGCCGGCGTCGCCCTTGCAGAGGGTGGCGCCGGCGGACGCCCCGAGCAGGCCGATCGAGCCGCCGGTCACCTCCTGGACGGTGAAGGAGCCGCGGTGCAGCCGGTCCGGCACCCACTCGGTGGATGTCCGGCCGTAACCGGTGACCGTGAGCGTCTCGGTGGCGGTGGGCGCCGTGGTGGACAGCGCCACCGGCGGGACGTCGGTCACCGGCGCGGAGAGCCGGGCCAGGGCGAGGTTCCGGCCGGGGTGCGGCACCACGTGGGTGACGGTGCGCTGTTGGCCGGCGGTGCCGGTGAGGTCCGTCCGGCCGACGACCGCGGTGGTCGGCCGGGCCGGCGCGCCAGGCGCGGTCGGCGGGGTGTCGACGGCGAAGCAGGACCGGGTGGTCAGCAGCCAGTTCTGGTCGACCAGCGCCCCGGAGCAGGAGCGCAGGTCACCGAAGGTGATCTTCGAGCTGAAGCGGTACGTGCCGTCCGGCACCGGATCGGCGGCGGCGATCGCCGAGGCCGATCCGCCACCGAGCAGTCCGGCGGCGAGGGTGGCGCCGACCAGGGCGGCGCCCCAGCGGCGGGCGCGACGAGCTGACAAAGCAGGCCCCCGTGTCTCGAGTCATGAGCCCCGGACGGACCGTTCGTCCGGGCCAGCGAATGTTATCGAGAGATGCGAATTCGTGTGGCTCCCGCGTGCATAACACCCACTCCTGGCGATCTCCACACACTGCGCACCGGAGCGTCAGGTCCACTCCTCCGCCGGGTCGCCGTCACCGCTGCCCACGCCCGACGGCGGGCCGCCGTGCGTCCACGGTGTCTCCTCCGGCGCCGGGAAGGCGGCGGACGGCAGGAACGCGTCCGACAGCGTCGTGTAGCAGAGCCGCTCCCCCACCTCCGGCACGCTGCCTGGCGCCGCGGTCAGCCCGCGCCCCATCCCGCCGGAGAGCTCCAGCACCACCTCGGTCTTGCCGTCCGCCGGGGTCACGAACACGACCCGGGCCTTCTGCCCCGGCCGGGCCGGCGAGGAGAGCGCCGCGCCGACCGGCACCAGCACCGGTTCGGTGGTAACCAGCTGGATCCGAGGACGCAGCACCGGGCGCTTGCCGCTGTCGTCGACCCGCTTCGGGTCGGCCAGGGTCACCTCGCCGACGAACGCCTCACCGGTCAGCCGGTGCTCGGCCATCACCAGCGGGTCGTCGTAGGCGCGCTGGACCGCGTACGAGGTCAGGGCCCGTTCCAGCCGGTGCAGCCGGGCGGCCGCGGCCACCGGGCCGTCCCGGCGCGGTTGCGGGCCGCCGCCCGCGTCGACGTGCTCCGCGTGACCGGTGAACGCGTCCCGGTCGCCGGCCCACCGGCCCTCGATGCGGGCGCCCGGTGGCAGGCCGCGCAGCAGTCCCACGCCACGCCACATCAACTCCCAGGTGGGCGTCAGCTGGTCGCGGAGCAGGCCCTCCAGCGCCGCGTACGCCTCGGCGCGGGCGCTCGGGTCGTCGTCCGCCTCGGCGTACGCGGTGATGGCCGAGGCGAGGCGGTGGTTGTCGAAGTCCGGGTCGGTCGCCGGGCCGGCCGGCGGGTGCGTGTCCGGGTCCTCGGCGCGGGCCGCCGCCTCGGCACCGCTGAGCCCGGGCGGCGGGTCGATCCAGCCGAGCAGGGCCGGCAGGTGCAGGTCCTCCACCGCGCTCTGCCCGGTCGCCCAGTGCAGGGTCATCGCGTCGGTCATCGCCAGCAGCGCCGACGAGCCGGGATGCTCGGCCCGCTCGGCGAAGAAGGTCAGCCAGCGCCCGAGCAGCGGCACCGACGGGGGCACCGGGTAGTCGCCGTCGGTGCGGCGGAACCGGGTGGAGCGGCCGAGCAGCCGTAGGAAGGTGATCCCGGCCGGGTTGGGCACCAGCAGCTGCGGGGCGTCCACGTACCGGTGGCGGACGTCCCGGCCCCGGTCGACCGGCACCGCCTCGCTCACCCCCCGGTGCGCGTCCAGGTGCGGCAGGACGATCGCGGCCAGCTCCGCGGCGAACCGGTAGCGGTGGTCCCGGTTGCGGGGCTGCGGCACGACCAGCAGCCGCGGCTCGTCGGGCGTCGCCCCGACCAGCGCGGCGAGTGGGGCGTTGGCCTCGCCGGCGAGGGCGAGCGGCACCAGCACCAGGGGCCGGTCGTGCAGGTGCAGGTGCCGGACGGTGGCCACCGGTTGGGCCACCCCGGCGGCGACGGCCTGGGCCTTCGCGAGCGCGCGCAGCGTACTCATGCCGGTGCGGCGAGTGCGTCGGCGCGCAACCGGGCGGCGGCGCGCAGCAGCGCGGCGGCCTCGGCCTGTTCCGGGTCGGGGGTGCGCTCGCCGGCCGCGAGCGCCAGCGCCTCCGCCACGGTGGCGATCCCGCCGAGCGACTCGCGGACCGGCCGGCCGAGCACGCCGGTGCCGCCCCGCGCCTCGTGCCGGCAGAAGTACGCCAGCTCGCACGCGGCCAGGCACTCCGGCGCGTAGCGGGCCTCCACGGTGGACAGTGCGGCGAGCAGCGTCGCCGGCTCGGCGGTCAGGTCGGCGGTGAAGTCCTCCGGCACCGTCGCCAGCAGGTCGTCGAGCCGGGCCATCCGGTCCAGCTGGCGGCGCAGCACCAGCAGCTGCTTGCGCACGTCGAGCAGGCTGGCGACCGGCCGGTTGGCGAAGTCGCGCGGGCAGACCAGCACGACCTCGTGCGACACCAGCTCCCGGTCGTGGCCGGCCGAGGCCAGCAGCTCGCGCAGCGCCAGCACGTACACGGCGGACTGGATCGCGGCCGCGGACACCTTCGCCGGGTCGGCCTGCCCGTCGATGACCGGGAACGACTTGACCTCCACGACGTGGAACCGGCCGGCGAGGCGAGCGGCGACCAGGTCGGGTTCGAGGTGCACGCGCCGGCCGGCGACCTCCAGGCCGAGCAGCGGGTGGTCGAAGAGCGCCGCCGGCTGGTCCGCGCCGGCGGGCACGGCGGCGGTCAGCAGTTCCCGCGACCGGGCGTGCCGCTCGGGCAGGTCGTCGTCGGCGCCGAGGTCGGTCCAGTCGGCCCGGTCGCCGGGCTCCACACCGAGCCGCTCCGCCACCAGCCGGAGGAGTTCGGCCCCACCGTCGGCCTTGACCTGCGCCTCGAACGCGTTGCCCCGGGTGATGGCGAACCGGGACTGACCGAAGCGGGCGGGAAAGCCGATCCGCTCGGCGAGCTTCGGCTTGTCCACGCCCGCGCCGTCCAGCACCGCACGCCGGGTGCAGCCCGGGTTGCCGGTCAGCGCGGCGATCGTCCGCGCGTTGTGCCGCCGGGGCGCCGCGCCACCCCGGATGGCGGCCAGTCGCTGCTCGCTGCTCGTCATGATCCGCCACGATAGGCGGTCAACGCCCCTTCGGCCGGTGTGGCGCTCCGCCCGCGCAGCAGCAGCGCCGTGACCGCCGCCGCGAGCACCGCGAGGCCGGCCATCACCCAGAGCACGGTCCGCAGGCCGCCGGTGAAGCCGGGGTCGGCGAGCCGGCCGGCGGTGGTGCTGGCGAGGACCGCGCCGGCCACGGCGATGGCGATGGTCTCGCTGGCCAGGCGGGCCGTGTTGATCATGCCGGCGCCGGTCGCCGCGCGGCTCGGCGCCACGCTGCCGATGGCCAGCTGGTCGAGCAGTCCGATGGAGAGGCCGACCCCGACGCCGATGCTGAGCAGCGGGCCGGCCAACCCGGCGGGGTGGCTGTGCGGGCTGAGCACCGTGGCCCAGGCCGCGCCGAGCGCCACCACGGCCACCGACACGACGATCACCAGCGCCGCCGGCACCAGGCGGGTCAGGACCCCGGTCAGCAGTGGCAGGACCAGGGTCGGCGCAGTGAGCAGGATCAGCGTCATCCCGGCCGCGCCGGGCGTCAGCCCGACCACCGTCGTGAGGTACGACGGCAGGTAGACCAGCAGCGGCACCAGCACGGCGACGATGGTGGCCGCCGCCAGGCAGATGCCGAGGAAGCGGTGGCTGGCCAGCAGGGCGAGGTCGAACATCGGGTCGGCGCGCCGGCGCTCCACCCGCACGAAGAGCGCCAGCAGCACGCCGGCGCCGACGAACGCGGCGACGATGCGGGGGTCGGACCAGCCGAACTCGGGCCCCTGCACGAAGCCGAAGATCAGCAGCAGCAGCGCGGCGGTGAACGAGACGGTCCCCGGCCAGTCGATCCGGCCGGCCTCCGGCGCCCGCGACTCGGGCAGCAGCGGGACCAGGGCGAGCACCACCACCCCGGCCAGGGCCGGCACGGCGAACACCGCCCGCCAGCCGATGGTGTCGATGAGCAGCCCGGCGATGGAGGGGCCGAAGGCGAGGCCGACACCGATGGTCGTACCGAAGATGCTGAACGCGCGGGCCCGCGCCCGGCCGTGGAACGTGCCGGCGAGCAGCGCGGACGCGCTGGTCGCGGCGGCGGCCGCGCCCACACCGGCGAGCGCCCGTGCGGCGTCCAGCAGCATGATGTCGCCGGCCGCCGCGCCGAGCAGCCCGGATCCGGCGAAGATCGTCACCCCGACGGCGAAGACCCGGCGCCGGCCGAGCAGGTCGGCGAGCGCGCCGGTGGCGAGCATGAAGCTCGCGAACGTGGCGTTGTAGCCGTTGACCACCCACTGCACCGCGGCCAGCCCGGCGTCGAGGTCGCGGCCGATGTCCGGCAGGGCGACCGACGCGCCGGTCAGGGACACCGGCAACGACAACGTGGACAGCAGGACGGCGACCAGCACGACGGCCGGGTGGTTGCGCAACGATTCTCCCCGTTTGGACGGCAGCCCCTGAGCGTAAGCGCCGCAGGTGGTGGCGAGCCCGATGCGGGTGGAAGATCACACCCTTGCTGGGGCTGCCAGTCGGCGGCCGCTCAGCCAACGGGGGAAAGCGGGCGCCCGGTCACCCGGGCTGCCTCCGCAGCGCTGACGCCGCGTACGGCTGAGCGCCCGGCCCGTAATGCCGGGTCGGGCGTTCAGCCGATCGGGTGAGCGCGACGGTCAGCCGTTGCTCTTGTCCTTGCCGTGGTCGTCCTTGTCCTTGTCGTCCTTGCCGTGGTCGTCCTTGTCCTTGCCGTGGTCGTCCTTGTCCTTGCCGTCCTTGCCGTGGTCGTCCTTGCCGTGGTCGCCCTTGTCGCCGTGGTCGCCCTTGTCGCCGTGGTCGTCCTTGTCGCCGTGGTCGTCCTTGTCGCCGTGGTCGTCCTCGCCCCGGCCCCAGTCGTCGTCGTTCCAGCCCCAGTCGTCGTCGTGACCCTTGTCCCGGTCGTCGCTCTCGACCTGACCGCGGATCTCGCCGTTCGGGTACTTCTTGGTGTGCACGTTGATGTACGTGACGCCGGCCTTGATCGCGTCGACGAGCTCGTCGAACTCGCCCGGCTCGATGCCCTGGTCGGCGGGGCCGACCACGTCATCGGGCTTGATGGTCCCTTCGATCTTGGCGGGCGCCTCGGGGCAGGACTGGGTGTCCTTGGACGCGTGGCCACCCTTCATGTCCTTCAGGTTCGAGCACAGGAACACGGCGATGCCGCCGCTCTGGTGCCGCCCACCGAAGTGGATGTGCGCCTGCTGGACATCCTTCAGGTCCTCGTAGCTGAGCAGGAACTTGATCTCCTTGTCCCGCTCGTCAATCTTGGCCTCGAATCGGCCGGAGCCCGGCGTCGAGATCGTCTTCGGGTCCTCTTCGTAGCCGCTGAGCTTCGCCCGCACCGTCTCCAGGTCGTCCCGTTCGTCACCCCGGTCCCGCCCGTCCCGGTTGCCCGCGTCTCGCCAGTCGAAAGAGTCGTGCGAGTCGTGCGAGTCGCGGGAGTCGCTTCTTCCGTCGCCCATGGCCGCACTTCCCACGGCGGTGGCCGCCACCGCGGCGCTGACCGCCATCGCCACCGCCCACAGTCGGGTACGTCCCACCATCACTGCTGCTCCTTCCCTAGATGACGCCTGGGCCCGGATTCGCCGACGGCGATGACCATCCGTGGGGCGCGCAGGCGTGAAGGCGCCGTTCACCGTGGATTGGGAGTCCTTGAGAACTTCGGCACTCGGCCGGGTCGACGCCCCCTTTGGTGAAAGTTTCCCACGTTTTGGCGGATACGGGTGGCGGCTTCCCTGATCCGATGGTCAGGGGTAATAAGGCACCGGATCAGGTGATATGCCGCTGCTCATGCCACAAGGAGTGCGCCGGGACGGTAAGGGCGACCCCAACCGGTGCCCGAAAACGCATCGCCCCCTGCCACCACAGCGAATGCGGTGACAGGGGGCGAGGCCCACACCTCAGCCGGCGGCGGCCGCCGTCTCCGGCTGCGCTCCGGGAACCTCCTCGGCGAGCCAGATCGGAGTCCAGTCCGCCATCTCGTGGTAGCGGCGCAGCTCGGCCAGGCCCGCCACCGACCCGGCCCAGGCCGCGTACGGCGGGTTGGTCTCGTCGAAGCCGCTCTGCACGAACGTGAGCTTGGTCTTCCCGCCGGACTCGGCCAGCTCCCAGGTGGTCACACCGGTCGGGCCCCAGTCGACCGAGACCTTGCGGCCCGGGTCCACGTCGATGACCTTGGCCGCGTAGCCGGCGTCGAAGCCACCCATGGCGTAGCGCCCGCCGACCCACGGCTCGATCCCGATCGGGTAGCCGAACCACGCGCTGGCCTGCTCGGAGTCGGTCAGCGACTCGTACACCGTGGCCATCGGCGCGTCGATCAGCAGCTCACCCCGGAAGTCGGCGGAGGTGAAGTCGACCTTCGGCAGCTGCGGCCGGCCCTCCAGGTGGGCAGCGAGATTGGCGATCGACAGGCTCCAGTACGTCTGGAGCACACCCCGGATGCTTCCGGTGCCGCTGATCGCCTCGGCGAAGTCGAAGTGGCTCTGGCTGAGCGTGAGGATGGTCGCCTCGGCGCCGTCGGCGCGCAGGTGGAGCTCGCTGGTGGTCTCGACGCCGCCCAGCAGCCAGGCGAAGCGCACGGTGTCGTCGTCGGCGTGCAGCAGCCGCTGGTGCGGCGCGTCCCCCTCGGGCGTGTAGCGGCCCCAGAACTCGTACCGGCGCGGCAGCTCGACCTCGGCGTGCTCGGCCAACCAGACGCGCAGCTCCGCGGGGTCGGTGACGGCCCGGCGGACGGCCTCGATCGGGGCGGCCAGGCGGGCGCTCAGCTTCATCGGTTCACTCACGGTCTTTCCCCTTCGGGTAACAGGCCACGGCGAGCTTGAAGGCGTCTCCCTCGGCGCCGCCGTAGCGGGTGAAAAGGTCCTGCAGAGCGGTCTGCAGGTCGTGCAGGAACTGCTGGCGTTGCTCCGCCGGCACCCGGATCTCGCCGGACACCCCGACCGAGGGCAGCTCGGGCGCGGCGCGATCGAGCGCGGCGATGTCGGCCTGGACCTCCTCCATCAGGTCGAGCAGGTAGCCCAGGCTCAGTTCGTCGCGCGCCCGGCGTAGCCCGATCCGGCCGACGAGCCGGGGCGAGAGCCAGTAGGACCGGGCGGCGGCCTGGTAGATGCCCTCGGTGATGCCGCGGACCTTGCGCTCGGCGACGAGGTCGACGAGGCCGGCCGCGACCAGTTGCTTGACGTGGTAGTAGACGCGCTGCGGCGTCTGCTCCAGCCGGGCCGCCACCTCGGTGCAGGTGCGCGGCTCGGCCAGCTGCCGCAGCACCTCCACGCGCTGCGGCTTGAGCAGGGCCTCGGCCTGCTCGATCTGCTCCAGGTACAGGACATCTCTCATGGCAAAATCAGTTTGTACGTACAAAGCGATTTTGTCAATCGGTTCGAGGAAGGGCCGCGCGGGTCGCGCGGCCCTTCCGTGGTGTCAGCCCGCCGGGAGAAGGCCGCGCACGGGCGGTCTTCTCGTCAGCGGGTGGTGCTCAGGGCAGCCAGTCCGGGCGCAGCGGATATCCGTTGCGGCCGTCCGGCTCGTTGCGGGTGGCCAGCACCTGGTGCAGCTGGATGCCGTTGCGCTCGAACGCCAGCCGTGACCCGGCCATGTAGAGGCCCCACACCCGGGCGGTGCCCGCGCCGACCTCGGAGACGCAGAAGTCCCAGTTGTCCACGAGGTTGCGGCACCAGCCGGCCAGCGTCAGTGCGTAGTGCTGGCGCAGGTTCTCCTCGTGGTGCACCTCCAGCCCGGCGTCGTGCACCTCGCTGATCACCCGGCCCGGGCCGGCCAGCTCGCCGTCCGGGAAGACGTACCGGTCGATGAACGCGCCGGAGCGGTGCGGCGCCCGGTTGTCCGCGCGGGTGATGCAGTGGTTGAGCAGCCGCCCGCCCGGACGGAGCCGGTCACGCAGGAAGCCGAAGTAGGCCGGGTAGTTGCGCACGCCGATGTGCTCGGTCAACCCGATCGAGGAGACCGCGTCGAACTGCTCGCGCGGCGCGTCCCGGTAGTCCAGGTGCCGCACCTCGGCCAGCTCGGTGAGCCCCTCCCGCTCGATCGCCGCCTGCGCCCACTCGGCCTGCGCCTGCGACAGCGTCACCCCGAGCGCCTTCACGCCGTACTCGCGGGCCGCGTGCCGGACCATGCCGCCCCAGCCGCAGCCCACGTCGAGCAGCCGCATCCCGGGCTTGAGCGCCAGCTTGCCGGCGACCAGGTCGTACTTCGACGCCTGGGCCTGCTCCAGCGTGTCGTCCGGGGACCGGAAGACCGCGCAGGTGTACGTCATCGACGGGCCGAGCACCTTCTCGTAGAAGGCGTTCGAGACGTCGTAGTGGTGCGAGATCGCGGAGCTGTCGCGGGCCCGGGAGTGCCGCAGCCCGTTCATGACCCGCCTCCACCGCGGCTGCGCCTCCTGCGGCGGGGCGGGCGGCGGGAGCAGCCGCTCCCAGCCCAGCCCGCGCACCAGGGCCAGCCCCTCACTGAGCGGCGGCACGCGCAGCCGCAGCTCGTCCTTCAACACCCGCAGCGCCTCGTACGGATCGCCCGGGTGCACCCCCTGCAACTCCAGGTCACCGCTGACGTAGGCGCGGGCCATGCCCAGGTCGCCCGGGGCGGTGAGCAGGTAGGACAGTCCTCGCTCGGAACGGATGGACAGGGTGATCCCGGCGTCGGCCGGGCCGACGGCGCTGTCGTCGTAGCCGGTGATCCGCACCGGAAGGTCACCGACGGTCACCGTGCGGACCACCTCCGCCACGGTCGGCCCCGGACGCCGGCCCCCCGCCGGCGGTGTGCCGGGGGCGCTCGTCGCCCCCTGGTCTCGGTCGGTCAGGCTCATGCTCGTGCTACCGCCTTCTCGTACAGTCCCGTGAACCGGTGCTCCGGGTCGTAGCGGTCCCGCACCGCACGCCAGGTCGGCCCGCCGTAGAGCCGGTCGAAGGAGTCCCGGTCGTAGTACGCGTCGGAGTAGAGCGACTTGTGCCCGCCCAGCTCCGACACCTCGCGTTCGATCGACCGGTTGACGTCGCCGTCGGCGGCGCCCTCGGTCATCGGCACGCTCCCCCAGAAACCGATGTTGACGTAGTCCTGCCCCGCGTGCAGCGGATACAGCGGCCAGGACCGGGCCGAGCCGGGACCCGCCGGCTCACGCAGTCGCAGTGGGCAGAGCCAGACCGGGGTCATCCCGACGCTGCCCGCGAACCAGCGCAGGAAGTCGGCCGTCCGCTCCAGTGGGATCTCCACGTCCTGCACCACCCGCTCGCGGGTGGGCTGGCCGCGCAGCCGGTCGATCCGGGCGGCGACACCGTACTGGTGCTCGAGCCGGACCAGCCGGTGATAGACGTCGCTGCGCCGCAACCGCGCCGGCCAGAGCCGGCGCACCACCGGGTGCTGCACACCGAACGCCGCGGAACACCAGAACCAGTCGGTGTCCCAGCGCCAGAGATAGTCGTACGTGGTCAGGGTGTCGCGGGTGCGCCGGCGCAGGGACCGGTAGTAGATGTCCTGCCCGGTGTAGTCGCTGGGCCGCTCCACCTCGTCGGTGAAGGTGGCCAGCACCAGGTATGACTCCCCCGGGCTGAACATCACCCCGTCCATCGCGTCGACCGGCGACCCGGCCCAGGCCCGGGTGGCGGTCACCTCGCCGATCGCGTCGGTCAGGTCCTCCAACCGGGTGAACCGGATGTTGCGCAGCGCCACGTAGCGGCGTACCGGTTGGAGCTCGATGCGCAGCCGGGTGGCGTAGCCGAGGCTGCCCAGCGAGTTCGGGAAGGCCGCGTAGAGGTCGGCGTGGTCGCCGTCCGGCCGGGCCGTGACGATCTCGCCGGAGCCGGTGAGCACGTCCAGCTCGGTCACCGACTCGTGCGGCAGACCGTTGCGGAACGAGGTCGACTCGATGCCCAGACCGGTGACCGCGCCGCCGAGGGTGATGGTGCGCAGCTGCGGCACCACCAGCGGCATCAGGCCGTGGGGCAGGGTCGCGTCGACCAGGTCCTCGTAGGTGCACATGCCCTGCACGTCGGCCGTGCGGGCCTCCCGGTCCACGGCGAGGACGCCGGTCAGGCCGCTGACGTCCAGGCCCGGGGTGTGCACCGCGGCGCGGGGCCGGAACAGGTTGGAGGTGCGCTTGGCGAGCCGGACCGGCTCCCCGGGCGGCACTGCCGCGTACGACCGCCGCAGCAGGTCCACCGCACTGTCATGGTCGACCGATTCATGATCCACACGGACGGCGCGCATGTGATCACTGTACGCTCCTCGTTGCCCGAAGCACCGGTTGTCCACGTTGGCCTTTTCACACTTCCGGCCAGGTCCCGGCGGGTTACCGTGCACGGCATGTCGTCCCCCGCGCTCGCCGCCCTCGACGCCGCCGGCCTCCCCTACCGGGTGATCCGGCACGGGCCGGCGACCAGCCTCTCCGAGGCCGCGGCGGTGCGCGGTGTCGAGGTACCCGACGTGGTGAAGACCATCGTCGTGCGACGCGGCCCGGACGACCACCTCTTCGTGCTCACCCCCGGCGGCCGGGTCATCTCCTGGCCCAAGCTGCGCGCCCTGCTCGGCGTCAGTCGCCTGTCGATGCCCGACGCCGCCACCGCCAAGGACGTCACCGGCTACGAGCGCGGCACCATCACCCCGTTCGGCGCCACCACGGCCTGGCCCGTGGTGGCCGACGAGCGGGTGCGCGGCCGCACCATCACGCTCGGCGCCGGCGAGCACGGGGTGGCGGTGGCGGTGGACGCGGACACGACGCTGGACGTGCTGGGCGCCACCGTCGCCGACGTCACCGACCCGGAACCGACCCGCTGAACGACCACCGGGCGCGCCGGGTCAGGACCGGTCGCGCAGCCGCGCCAGCCGCTCGCGTACGCCGTCGAAGTGGGCTTGGACGGCGATGACGGCCGCCTCCTTGTCGCCCGCGACCACGGCCTCGTGGATCACCCGGTGGCGGTGCACGACCTCCTCCGGCGACTCGGTCGGCGCGCCGAGGTCCAGCCGCAGCTGGTGGTAGACGTCCCAGAACGCGCCGAGCAGCTGGCCGACGAGCGGGTTGCGCAGCGGCAGGTAGAGCACGTCGTGGAAGAGCCGGTCGGTCTCCGGGGAGACCGCCCCGAGGCGCGCCTCCGCGGCCATCTGGTCCAGCACGTCGACCGCCGCGCTCAGATCGGCCTCGCGGTGCCGCTCGATGAGCTGGATGACCAGCCCGCTCTCCAGCGCTTCCCGGACCTGCATGAGATAGCCGAGCTGGTGACCACCGCCGGCGGGGGTGATCCGGCCGTGGAAGGCCAGCTCGTCGACCAGCCCGCCGAGGGACATCTGCCCGACGAACATGCCGAAGCCGTGCCGGATCTCCACGATGCCCACGGCCTGCAGCGCCTTGAGCGCCTCGCGGACGGAGTTGCGGCTGATGGCGAGTTCCCGCATCAGCTCCGACTCGGTGGGTAACGGGTCCCCCACGCCGAGGCCCCGGTCGAGGATCAGTCGTTTGACGGCCTCCCGCGCTTCGGCGGCGCGGCTCGTTCGAGGGCGGACGGGACGGTCGGCAACGCTCATGGTCAGGCTCAACCTTCCGCTGGACATCCTATGACTCGCAGGCCGGCCGACGGGTCGTCGACCGAGCCGGACGAGGTCGAAACCTCCGGGAAACCTGTCTGACCCATTCCCTTGACCCGGTCGCCACGGCCACTCTAGCCTCCATCCTAACCGGGGAGGTGGGATGTGGAACGTCCCACGTCCTAGCAGTAACGTCAATCACCTCAACTCGGTAGGAGGCACCGTGAGCGCCCCGGTATCCCGCGCCCACTACAGCCGCCGAGACTTCCTGCGCTTCAGTGGGATGCTCGGCGCGGCGGCTGTCGTGACCGCCAACATCTCCGCCTGCCAGTCCGGCCCGGCGTCCACCAGCTCGGTGGGCGCGGGCACCGACAAGGACCTGGTCACCGCGGTCATCGGCTACGGCAACGACCAGAGCTGGGACCCGACGATGACGGCCTCGGCGTTCTCCATGGCCGCCAACAACCACATCTACGAGGGGCTGGTCGAGACCGACCCGGTCAGCCGCGAGCCCTACCCCGCGCTGGGCACCGCGCTGCCCACCGACACCGCGGCCACCACCTGGCGCTTCACCCTGCGCGAGGGCGCGAAGTGGCACGACGGCCAGCAGGTCACCGTGGACGACGTCCTCTTCACCTTCGACCGGGTGCTCGACAAGTCCACCCTGGTCAGTTCCTTCTTCCGCTCCTGGCTGAAGGAGGTGAAGCGCGTCGACGACCGGAGTGTGGACCTCGTCTTCCACTTCCCGTTCCCCGACGCCCTGCGCCGCCTGTCGATCGCCAAGATCATGCCGAAGCACGTGTTCGGCGCCGCCGGTGGCTGGGACGCCGCCAAGGGCGGCAAGGCGGTCGGGTCGGGCCCCTACCGGCTCACCGCGCACAACCCCAAGTCGAACAGCACCTTCGAGGCCTTCGCCGACTACAACGGGCCCCGCAAGGCGCGGTTCAAGAAGATGAACTGGTTGTCGATCGTCGACAGCTCCGCCCGGGTCGCGAAGATCTCCGGCGGGTCCGCCGAGGCGCAGATCGCCGACAACATCCCCTACGCCAACATCGACCAGCTCAAGAAGTCCGGGCTCACCGTCGAGGGCGGCAAGGGCATGAACCACATGTTCCTGATGTTCAACACCGGCGCCAAGCCCTTCGACGACGTGCGGGTCCGGCAGGCGCTGCTCTACGCCATCGACACGCGGAAGATGATCGACGTGGCGCTCAAGGGCCACGGCAGCGCGTCCACGAGCTTCCTCAACGAGCAGAACCCCTCGTACGCCAAGGCGAAGACGGTCTACGGCTACGACCCGGCGAAGGCGAAGTCCCTGCTCGCCGCGGCCGGCGTCAGCAACCTGTCGGTCACCCTCATGGCGGTGAACGTCAGCTGGATCGCCGACTGCCTCCCCACCATCGCCAACTCCTGGAACGCGATCGGCGTCAAGACCACCCTCCAGCCGCAGGACACCAGCGCGCTGTTCACCAAGATGGACCAGTCGCAGGACTACCAGGTGGTCGCGGCCGCGTCGAACCCCAACCAGTTCGGCCTCGACGCCGATCTCATCCTCCGCTACAACTACACCCCCGGCGGCACCTGGATGAAGTACACCAAGTGGGACAGCAGCGCCGAGGCCAAGAGCCTCTTCGCGCTGATGGACCAGGCGACCCGGGAGCCGGACCAGACCCGCAAGCTCGCGCTGACGCACCAGTACCTGGACGTCATCGCCGAGCAGGCCGTCCTCTACCCGGTGGTGCACACCGAGCTGATGACCGCCTGGGACCCGAAGCGGCTCGCCAGCATCCGCCCGCAGGCCTACCCGGGCATCAACCTGCTCCAAGCGGAGCGCGTCTGACGGCGGGGCGGGCGGCGACCGGAGCGTCGCCGCCCGCCCGGCCGCACCTCCGGCCCGGCCGTCCCACCCGCCGAGGAGTCACACCGTGGCAGTCATCGCCAGAATGCTGGTCCGCCGCCTGCTCATCCTGATCCCGCTCCTGCTGGGCGTGATCCTGTTCGTCTTCATCGTCATGCGGTTCTCGGAGAACAAGCCCGAGTACGCGTACTTCCAGGGGGCGAACCCCACGCCGGAACAGATCCACCAGTTCCAACTGGAGAACGGCCTCCTGGATCCGCTGCCGGTCCGCTACGTCCGGTTCGTGGGCGACCTCGCGCAGGGCGACATGGGCACCAGCGTCCTGACCAAGTCTCCCGTGCTGGACTCGGTGCTCACCGCGCTGCCGCTGACCCTGCAGCTGACCTTCCTCGGCCTGCTGATCGCCGTGGTCACCGCCCTGGTCTTCGGCGTCACCGCGGCGATCTTCCGGGACCGCTGGCCGGACCAGCTGATCCGGGTGTTGTCGCTGACGGGTGTCGCCGCACCGTCGTTCTGGCTCGCCCTGCTGATGATCCAGTACCTCGCCGTCGACGCCGGCCTCTTCCCCACCGGCGGATACATCAACCCGGCCGACTCCTTCACCGGCTGGTTGCGGTCGCTGACCCTCCCGGCCCTGGCCCTGTCGCTGCCCGTCGCGGCTCAGCTCACCCGGATCGTCCGGACGTCGATGGTGGAGGAGCTGGACAAGGACTACGTACGCACCGCGATCGGCAGCGGCCTGCCGCCGGTCGTCGTGGTCGGCCGCAACGTGCTGCGCAACGCGCTGATCAATCCGCTCACCGTGCTCGGCCTGCGGGTCGGCTACCTCCTCGGCGGCGCGGTGGTCATCGAGACGATCTTCTCCCTCCCCGGCATGGGGAAGCTGATGATCGACGGCGTGACCAACGGCGACCCGGCCGTCGTGCAAGGCGTCGTGCTGACCATCGCCACCGGCTTCGTCGTGGTCAACCTCGTCGTCGACGTCCTCTACCTACTGGTCAACCCACGCCTGAGGAGTGCCGGCTGATGCGTCGACGACTCACCGAACGGCTGGCCCGACCCGGCATCGGATTCCGCCGGCTGCCGCCCCTGTCCTGGGTCGCGCTCGGGGTCCTCGTGGTGGTCGCCCTCGCCGCCCTGCTCGCCCCGATCATCGCGCCGCACTCCCCGCTGACCCAGCACTCCGCCGGCGGCGGCCCCTCCGCCACCCACTGGATGGGCCTGGACAGCGCCAGCCGGGACATCTTCAGCCGCCTGCTGCACGGCGCCCGGTGGTCACTGCTCATCGGGCTCGGCGCGACCGGCCTGGCGCTGCTGGCCGGGTCGGTGATCGGGGCCGTCGCGGCCACCTCCCGCAAGTGGGTGGACGAAGGGGTCATGCGCGTCCTGGACGTGATCATGGCCTTCCCCGGCATCGCGCTGGCGGCCGTCCTGGTTGCGGTGTTCGGCGGCGGGGTCGGCGTCCTGGTCGCCGCGATCGGGTTCCTCAACACCCCGCCCGTCGCCCGCATCGTCCGGGCGAACGTGCTCGCCCAGTACGGCGAGGACTACGTCGCCGCCGAGAAGACCATCGGCGCCCGTACGCCGTACATCCTCGTCCGGCACGTGGCGGTCAACTGCGCCGCGCCCATCCTGGTCTTCTGCACCGTCATGGTCGCCGACGCGATCGTGTTCGAGGCGTCGCTGTCCTTCATCGGCGCGGGCGTCCGCCCACCGGACCCCTCCTGGGGCAGTGTCATCGCCGATGGCAAGAACCTGGTGCTGCTCGGCGGGTGGTGGGCCACCGTCTTCCCGGGCCTGCTGATCCTGCTCACCGTGCTGGCCCTGAACATCCTGTCCGAGGGCATCTCCGACGCCTGGGCCACACCGGCCGCCCGCCGCCCGGCGACCCGGCGCGCCGGCGACGTCGACACGATCGAGCAGGCCCGACCCGGATCGGGCGAGGTCACCGAACTGCCCGGGCTCGCCGAAGCCGCCCGCCGGCTCGCCGAACGGGCCCGCCCCCTGCCCGACGGCCCGCCGATCCTCGAGGTGGACAACCTCGCCATCGGCTTCGACGGCCGGCATGACGGCGTGGACGTCGTCGACGGGATCTCCTTCGACGTCCGACCCGGAGAAGTGCTCGGGCTCGTCGGGGAATCCGGCTGCGGCAAGTCCCTGACCGCCCTGACCGTCATGGGCCTGCAACCGCGCGAGGCCCGGATCCGCGGCGCCATCCGGTTCGCCGGCGCCGATCTGCTCCGCATGCCCCGCACGGCGCGACGGCGGCTCCTCGGCCACGACCTGGCCATGATCTACCAGGACGCGCTCTCGTCGCTCAACCCGGCGATGACCGTCCGCGCCCAGCTCAAGCAGCTCGTCCGGCGGGGCGGCCGGCGTACCGCGACGGAGCTGCTCGAACTGGTCGGGCTCGACCCGGACCGCACGCTCTCCGCCTACCCGCACGAACTCTCCGGCGGCCAGCGGCAACGGGTCCTCATCGCGATGGCCCTGTCCCGGGATCCCAAGCTCATCATCGCCGACGAACCGACCACCGCGCTGGACGTCACGGTGCAGGCACAGGTGATCCAGCTGCTGCTGCGGCTCCGCGCGGAACTCGGCTTCGCGCTGATCCTGGTCTCGCACGACCTCGCCCTGGTCGCCGACGTGACCGACCGGGTCGTGGTGATGTACGGCGGGCAGATCGTCGAGACCGGCGTGACGACCGAACTGGTGGGCGCACCCGCCCACCACTACGCCCGGGGGCTGCTCGGTTCGGTGCTGTCCCTGGAATCCGGGGCGGCCCGGCTGTCGCAGATCCGCGGCGTCGTCCCGTCCCCCGCCGATTTCCCGGCCGGCTGCCGGTTCGCCGACCGCTGCCCCATGGCGACCGACGTGTGCCACGCCGTCGCCCCCGACCTGGTCGGCGACCAACGTCGGCATGCGGCGGCCTGCCACCACCCGGCGATCACGCTCACCCAGCCGCTCACGGCGGGAACGGAGGCCCGGTGAACCCGACCGGATCGGCAGGTGCCCCCCTGCTGGAACTCGCCGACGTGCACGTCGTCCACCGGGCCCGTTCGGGCGGCATCTTCGCCCGCGACCGGGTGTACGCGCTGACCGGCGCCGATCTCACCGTCGCGCCCGGGGAGACGGTCGGGATCGTGGGCGAGTCGGGCTGCGGCAAGTCGACGCTGGCCCGCGTGCTGGTCGCGCTGCAGCGCCCCACCGCCGGGACCGTCCGCTTCCGGGGCCAGGACGTGTGGGCGACACCGGAGTCGCGGCGCCGCCGGACGATCGGCGCCACGACCGGCATGGTCTTCCAGGACCCGTCGACCGCGTTGAACCGCCGCCTGTCCGTCCGGCAGATCCTGCGCGACCCGCTGGATGTGCACCGGCGCGGCACCGCGGGCGACCGGGAGCGGCGGGTCCGTGAGCTGCTCGACCTCGTCGGACTGCCGGCCAGCTCCGCCGACGTGCTGCCCGGCCAGCTCTCCGGCGGGCAGCGGCAGCGGGTCGCCATCGCCCGGGCCCTGGCGCTGGAACCCGACCTGGTGGTGGCCGACGAGCCGACGAGCGCGCTGGACGTGTCGGTGCGGGCCCAGATCCTCAACCTGCTGCTGGACCTCAAGGACCAGCTCGGGCTCGCCATGGTCTTCGTCTCGCACGACATCCAGACGGTACGGCGGATGAGCGACCGGGTGGTCACCATGTACCTCGGGCGGATCGTGGAGCAGGCCCCCGCCCGGTCCGTGCCCGGGCAGGCACGGCACCCGTACACGCGGGCGCTGTTCTCCGCGACCCCGGGCCTGCTCTCGCCGATCGACCCGATCCCGCTGTCCGGCCTCGTCCCCTCGGCGACCCGGCCGCCGTCCGGATGCCCGTTCCGCACCCGATGTTGGAAGGCGGACGACACCTGCGCCCGTGAGCTTCCCGCGGCGCAGGGCGGGACGGACGGGCACCTGTTCCGCTGTCACCACCCCGTGCCGGTCGGCGCCACCGACCTCGAACTGATCAGCCAAGCACAGGAGCGTCCATGACCATCGCCGCCGCACTCACCGGCGTCATCCCCCCGGTGTGCACCCCGCTGACCCCCGACTTCGAGGTGGACACCCGTTCGCTCACCCGGCTCGTCGACCACCAGCTCCGGGGCGGAGTGGACGCGCTGTTCGTGCTCGGCTCCTCGTCCGAGGTGGCCTTCCTGCCCGACGGGCACCGGCGGACCGTGTTGGACACGGTGGTCAATCACGTCGCGGGTCAGGTGCCGGTGCTCGCCGGCGTCATCGACATGACCACCCCACGGGTGCTGGACCACGCCCGGGTCGCCGCGCAGGCCGGGGCGGCGGCGCTCGTCGCCACCGCGCCGTTCTACGCCCGCACCCACCCGGTGGAGATCGACACGCACTTCCGGGCCATCGCCGAGCGGACCGGCCTGCCGCTGTACGCGTACGACCTGCCGGTGTCGGTGCACACCAAGCTCGGCGCGGAACTGGTGCTCGGGCTGGCCGCGGACGGGGTGCTGGCCGGTGTCAAGGACTCCAGCGGCGACGACGCCGGCATGCGGGGGCTGCTGCTCGGCCGGCGGGACCGGCCGGACCTCACCGGATTCAGCGTGCTGACCGGTTCGGAGCTCACCGTCGACTCGGCGTTGTGGATGGGCGCCGACGGTGTCGTGCCCGGTCTGGGCAATGTCGACCCGGACGGCTACGTGCGGCTGTACCAGTCCGCGGCCAAGGGCGACTGGGTGGCGGCGCGCACGGAGCAGGAGCGGCTGTTCCGGATGTTCGAGCTGGTGTTCGTGGGAGCGCACCGGATGGGGATGAGCTCGTCGGCGCTCGGCGCGTTCAAGGCGGCGCTGCACCTGCGGGGGATCATCGACCATCCGACCACCGCCCGGCCGCAGGTGCCGCTGAACAGCGAGGAGACCGCCCGGGTCGGCCGGTACCTGGCCGACGCCGGGCTGCTCTGAGCGTCAGGGGGTCGAGGGGCCGCCGGCGGGCACCCGCGTGCCGAGCCAGCGCAGCTGCTCCACCCGCTGGAAGGCGGCTCCTCCCTCGTGCCGGTTGTACGGCCAGACCACGATGTCCTTGTCCGCGCTGGCGCAGTGGTGGTAAGCGGCGAAGACGGTCGACGGCGGGCAGACCGCGTCCATCAGCGCCACCGACATCAGCACCGGCGCCGTGATCCGGGGGGCGAAGTTCACCCCGTCGACGTACCCGAGGGTGTGGAACACCCGGTCCACCTCGCCGCGGCGCGTCTGGAGGTACGACCCGAGTTCGGCGTACGGTCCGGCGTCGGTGATGTCCACCGCCCGGCGGAAGTGGCACAGGAACGGCACGTCGGCGAGCACCCCGGCCAGGCCGTCGACGAGCCCCGCCGCGGCGAGCGCGATCCCGCCGCCCTGGCTGCCGCCAGCCACCACGATGCGGGTCGGGTCGACCTGCGGGAGGAGCCGGGCGGTCTCGACGGCCCGCACCGCGTCGGCGAAGACGCGGCGGTAGTAGTAGCTGCCGGGGTCGGTGACGCCCCGGGTGAGGAAGCCGTTGGCCTGGGGTGACCCGGACGGGTCCGGGTCGGGGGTGTCCCCGGTCAACGAGCCGGCGGCGCCCTGGCCCCGGGTGTCCATGACGAGGTGGGCGTACCCGGCGGCGCTCCAGAAGAGCCAGTCGTGCGGCAGGCCGCGGCCGTTGCCGTAGCCGATGTACTCGACGACGCAGGGCAGCGGCCCGGACCGGTGGCGGGGCAGCAGCAGCCAGGCGCGTACCGGCTGGCCGGCGTAGCCGGCGAAGGTGACGTCGTACACCTCCACCGTGGCGAGTCCCGCGTCGTACGGGTCGAGACGGGCCGGCCAGGCGGCGGCCGCGGCCTCGCCGATCGTCGCGGTCCAGAAATCGTCGAAGTCGTCGGGTTCGGTCCGGGCGGGCCGGTAGTCGCGCAGCGTGTCGAGTGGCCAGTCGGTGAGCACAGCGTTCCTCCCTGATCGGTTCGTCCTCCGGCGCACCGCGGCGCCCACCGTCTGGTGGGCGCCGCGGTGCCGGTCGGCGGCAGCGGGTCAGCGCACGGTCTCCAGCGGCAGCCGCAGGCCGAGTTGGCCGCCGATCGGCAGGTTCCGCTCGCGGATCAGCTCGAGTTCGGTGGGCGACAGCGCCCGGCGGTACAGGCGGACCTCGTCGAGCGTGCCGCGGAAGCGGTCCACGCCGTCCACCCGCTGCCCGAGGTGGATGCCCTGCACACCGAACTCCTTACCCGCGGTGACGGATCCGGGCGGCACCGCCGCCGCGGCCACCTCGGCACCGTCGACCCGCAGAACCAGCCGGCCGTCGACCCGTTGCAGCACCACATGGTGCCACTGTCCGTCGTTGTACGCCTGCGGCGAGGAGACCGATACGTTGAAGCGATCCACCATGATCAGTGCGCGGATCCGGTTGCTGGCCGGCTCCGCCCGCAGCCACAGCTGAGGGGTCGTGCCGCCACCGGTGCGGTACGCCCACATGATGGCGTGCGAGCCCGTCGTGTCCGCGTACCGGATCCAGGTCGCGAACGTGAAGTCCCCACCGCCGAGGTCGATCGAGCGGTCGAACGGCACCTCGACCCGGTCGTCCACCCCGTCCAGGGCCAGCCCGTCGCCGAAGCGGCCCGCCGTCGGCTGCGCCCCGCCGCGGACGTACGCCGGGTTGCGATGGTGCGAGATGTCGGGCGTGGTCGGTCCCGGCGCCGGCGGGCCCGGGATCCCCGGCGGCGTACCGTTCGGGGTCGCCAGGTAGGCCTCGTTGAACCGGGCGTACCGGATGGTCTCGTACGGGCTCGCCTGCCCCGCCTCGTACAGCAGCGCCGCCTCGTCGCCGTCCAGCCGGACGAGGTCCGAGTACGCGGTCGGGCCCCAGTGGAAGACCTTGCCCTCGTCCCAGTCCTGCCAGCGCCGGCCCTCGTCGAAGGAGGAACGAATCGTCATCACCTCCCGCGCCACGGGGTGGGCGGGGGACGAGAGCAGGATCCGGTTCCGGCGCTGGCCGGCGTCGGTCGCGCCGAACCGCAGCAGCGACGCCTGCACGTCCGGTATCTCCAGGTCGGGGATGGTCCGGAAGGGCGCGTCGAACGTCTGCCCGCCGTCGCTGCTGAGCGCGTACGCCCGGTGCCCCGGGTCGGTGCCCCGTTCCCGGGCCAGCGCGTAGATCCGCCCGTCCGTCCGCTCCACGACGGTCACCTCCTGGGCGATCACCGAGCCGTCGTCCCGGGACGTCTCCGCGCCGATCTGCCAGGTCAGCCCTCCGTCGTCGCTGTAGAGCAGGTGCGTGCCGTAGACGTGCGGGCCCACCCCGTCGTAGCTCTCGAAGCTGGCCCCGACCACCAGCCGCCCGGCGTGCGGGCCACGCTGGAGCTGGATGCCGTGCATCGGCCCGGTGGCGTACCAGAAGTTCCACTCCGGGCGCTTGGCCTCGGTCAACTCCCGTACCGGCGACCAGGTCGCGCCGTTGTCCTCGCTGGTGACCAGGTAGGGGTCGCGGTCGCAGCCGTTCGGGCACGGGGCGGGGCCGTTGCTCGTGCCCACCACCACGACCCGTCCGGTGCGCTCGTCGACGATCGGCACCGGGTTGCCCCGGGTCCGGCCGTCGCCCTGGACGACCACCTGGAGCGGACCCCAGGTGCGCCCGCCGTCGGCGGACCGGCGCAGCACCAGGTCGATGTCCCCGTCGTCGCCGCAGTCGTCGACCCGGCCCTCGGCGAACGCCAGGACCATGCCGTTCGCCGCCCGGACGACTGCCGGGATCCGGAAGCAGGCGTATCCGAACTGGCCCTGCCCGTAGAGCACCTGTTCGTCGACGAACGGGGCGGCACCGGTCGCCCCGGGCCGTGCATCGGCCGCGCCTGCCCGCACGGCGCCCGCGTCGGCCGCGTCCGCCGCCTGCGGCGCGGTCAGCGTGCCGGCGAGCAGGCCGGCCACGGCCAGCAGGACGCCGGCGCGGCGGCGGGGCCCACGCCAGCCGGCGGGGTGCCGTGTTCGATGCCCTTCACTCATGTCGCGCCCTTCAGATCGACGGTGATGGCGTCGGTCATCCTATGTGGGACGTGGGATGTCCGGAAGGGGCAGTTCACCGCTCGGCCACCGGGTGGGCGCGCTTCGCCTCGGCGGGGCAGCCGAGGGCCCGCCACCCTCGACCGGAGAGATCAGGCCGGCTGTTGACCCGCCTCGGCGAGCCACCGCTCGGCCCGGGCGATCCTGGCCTTGACGTCGCGGAAGTGCCGGCGCATCGCCTCCTGGGCGCCGCTCCCGTCGCGGTTGCGCAGCGCCTCGACGATCCGCCGGTGATTGGCGACGATGTCCGCCGCCCGGTCCTCGGGCGGCCCGAGCGCCGGCTCCACCTCGTGGTAGACGTCCCAGAACAGCCCGATCAACTGGAGCACCAACTCGTTGTCACAGGACTCGTAGAGCAACGAGTGGAAGGCCCGGTCCGCCTCCTTGTCCCTGGCCATCGCCGTGACCAGGGCGTCCAGGGCCGCGAGGCGGGCCTCGCTGACGTCGAGCGCCACCGAGGCGATGAGCCCCGTCTCCAGGATCTCGCGAACGGCCACCAGATCGTGCAGCGCCCGTACGCCGTGCCCGGGCCGGGTACGCACCCGGAACGTCAGCGACGGGGTGAGGACGTCCAGCGGCGCATGCCCCACGAACGTGCCGAAGCCGTGCCGGATCTCCACGATGCCCAGCGCCTGCAGGGCGCGGATCGCCTCCCGCACGCTGTTGCGGCTGGCCCCTAGCAGATCCATCAACTGCGGCTCGGTCGGCATCGGGGCGCCGGGCGCGAGTTGACGCTCGTGAATGAGGGCGACGATGCGGTCCTGCAGGGTCTCCCTCGTGCGTGCCCGCATGCTGCCTCCCACACTCCGCGCCACCAGGTCTTCTCACGCTCCGAACATCCCACGTCATGGCCCTGACGAGGCGGGGGCGGTGGGCCAGAATTTACACCCGCCCCGCCTTGACGGTCATCACGCCCCCACCTAGTGTGCCCGGTTGACGGATGACATCCCATGTCCGCCTCGCCCGAATCGGGGGCATCTGGCGGCACCGCGCGGCGACGAGGAGTGGAGCAGGATGACCATGCCCCGAATCATGTTCGGCGGGGACTACAACCCGGAACAGTGGCCGGAGGACGTCTGGGCCGAGGACATGAAGCTGATGGTGGAGGCGGGCGTCTCGCTGGTCTCGGTGGGCATCTTCGCGTGGGCCCAGGTGGAGCCCCGGCCCGGCGAGTACGACTTCGGCTGGTTCGACCGGGTGCTGGACCACCTGGCGGAGGCGGGCATCGGCGCGAGCCTGGCCACCATGACCGCCTCGCCGCCGCCCTGGTTGTCCCGCCGGCACCCCGAGGTGCTGCCCAGCAGGGCGGACGGCGTGACGCTCTGGCCCGGCGCCCGCCAGCACTACTGCCCGTCCAGTCCGGTCTACCGGGAACACGCGGCCCGGCTGGTCGAACAGGTCGCCACCCGCTACGGCGACCACCCGGCCCTGCGGCTGTGGCACATCGGCAACGAGTACGGCTGCCATGTGCGGGCCTGCTACTGCGACGTCTCCGCGGATGACTTCCGGCGCTGGCTGCGCGAACGCCACGGCGACGTCGACACGCTCAACGCCGCCTGGTCCACCGCCTTCTGGTCCCAGCGTTACGACGACTGGTCGGAGGTCCTGCCGCCGCGCACCGCGCCCACCTTCGGCAACCCCGCCCACAAGCTCGACTTCGCCCGCTTCAGCAACGACGCGATCCTCGCCTGCTACACCGTGGAACGCGACATCCTGCGCCGGCACACCCCGGACGTCCCGGTGACCACGAACTTCACCGGCCTCGTGCACAAGCCGATCGACTCCTTCCGCTGGGCCGCCGAGCAGGACGTCGTCAGCCTGGACAGTTATCCCGACCCGTACGACCCGCGTACGCACGTCGACGCCGGGTTCGGCTACGACCTCGTCCGCTCGGCCCGTCAGGGGCAGCCCTGGCTGCTCATGGAGCAGGCGCCGAGCGCGGTCAACTGGCGGGAGCGCAACGCCCCCAAGCCACCCGGGGTGATGCGGCTGTGGAGCTGGCAGGCGGTCGCCCACGGCGCCGACGGGGTGCTGTTCTTCCAGTGGCGGCAGGCGGCGGGCGGCGCCGAGAAGTTCCATTCGGCGATGCTGCCGAACGCCGGGGCGCACACCCGGACCCACCGCGAGGTACGCGACCTCGGCGCCGAGCTCGCGGCGACGGCCGAGCTGGCCGGCACCCGGGTACGGGCCGAGGTGGCCCTGCTGCACGACTGGCCCAACTGGTGGGCGGTGGAGGGTGAGGCGCACCCGGCCCCGCTGGACCTCCTGGCGGCCCACCGGGCGCACTACGCGCCGCTGTTCGACGCCCACGTCACCTGCGACGTCGTGCCACCCGACGCCGACCTGGCCGGATATCGCCTGGTGATCGTGCCCAACCTGTACCTGCTGTCGGACGCGACGGCCGCCGCGCTCCGCGAGCACGTGGACCGCGGCGGGACCCTGCTCGTGTCCTACTTCACGGGTGTCGTCGACGGCACCGAGCGGCTTCATCCGGGGGGCGCGCCGGGGCCGTTGCGGGACGTGCTCGGACTGCGGGTGGAGGAGTTCTGGCCCCTGCCCGCCGGGGGCACCATCGGCCTGGACCTCGACGGTCGGCAGGGTCGGGGTCTGGAATGGTCGGAATGGGTCGAGCCGGCGGGGGCCCAGGTGGCGGGGAGGTTCACCGAGGGCGAGCTGGCCGGCCGGCCCGCGGTGCTGCGGCACCGCTACGGCGCCGGGACCGCCTGGTACCTGGCGACCCGCCCCGACCCGGCGCTGATGCGCACCGTGCTCGACCAGGTCCGCGCGGAGGCCGGAGTCGCACCGGTCCTGCCGGACCTGCCCGACGGCGTGCAGGCCGTCCGCCGCCACGGCGACGACCGGTCGTACCTCTTCCTGCTCAACCACGGCGACACGCAGGCGACGGTGGCGCTCCCGTCCCCGGCCGTCGACCTGCTCGGTGACGCGGACCGACCGACCGAGCGCGTCACCCTGCCGCCGCGCGGCGTCGCCGTCCTGCGCTCCTGACCGGACCAGCCGGCGCCGCTGCCGGCCGGGAGGGGTGCGCCGCGGCCGGCGGCCGCGGCGCACCCCCGCGCTCACCCGCGCGGCTTCAGTTCACCGGTCGGGATCCGGCGGAAGGTGATGGTCTCGTACGGGCCGAAGTTGCCCGTCTCGTAGAGCACACCGACCGTACGCGCGTCCAGTTGCACCAGGTCGGAGTAGCCGGCGGGAAGGCCGGACAGCGCCAGGGCCGGCGACCAGGTGGCGCCCTGGTCCGTGCTGATCCGCAGCGTCATCGCGGCCCGGCTGGCCGGGTCGGCGGGCCCGGAGAAGAGCAGTGGCGCCTTCGGGCCGGTCAACTGCAGGACGCTCGCCTGCACGACCGGCCCCACCAGCGTCGCCTGTGGCCGGTACGGCAGCACCAGCGACTGGCCGCCGTCGGCGCTGTAGGTGTCGGCCCGGTTCCCCGGCCCGCTGCCGTTGTGCTCCCGGGTGTTCAGGTAGAGCCGGCCGTCCGGCAGCTGCGCGGCCGTGGACTCGTTGACGTTCACGTAGCCGTCCGGGTTGTCGTCGACCGCCCCGATCTGCCAGTTCGCGCCGTCGTCGTCGCTGTAGAGCAGGTGGCCGCCGTAGTACTTGGCCTCGGTGCCGAGATCGGGCGAGCCGGCCGGCGGCGCGATCGAGTGGTTGGCGGGCACCACCAGCCGGCCCCGGTGCGCCGTGCCGGCCAGGCGCAGGGCGTGGCCCGGCCCCGTCGCGTACCACCGCCAGTTCTCCGCCTTCGCCTGCCCGGTGATCTCCTGAGGAGCGGACCAGGTGGCTCCCTCGTCGTCGCTGTGCTGGACGAAGACCCGGCGGCTCTGCTCGGCCGTGACCTCGCCGCGCATGATCTCGGCCTCCGACGCGTCGGCGGCGTTCACGGTGGACAACAGCACGAGACGGCCGCTCGCCGTCAGCACCGGGGCGGGGTTGCCGGCGGTGTCCGGCCCGCGGTCGTGCACCATCTGCAGCGGCCCCCAGGTGCACCCGCCGTCCGTGGACCGCTTCAGGACGAGATCGATGTTGCCGGCGTCGCTCAACGAGCCGTGCCGCCCTTCCGCGAAGGCGAGCAGGACCCCGGACCGGGCCGTGACCACGGCGGGGATCCGGAATCCGGTGTAGCCCTCGGCGCCGGAGGTGAACGGCACGGACGTGCCGCACCGGCCACCGGCCGCGGCCGGCTCCGCCGTGGCTTGTTCCGCCGTGGCCGGTGGGGCGCCGAGGGTGAGGGATGCGGCGAGTGCGACAGCGCCAAGGGCGATCATCGAACGGGGTGACCGGGACATGCGCACCTCTTTCGTGGTGGTGGGGTGGCCCTTCGTGGAGCCGGCGCGTCCTCGGAGACGCGCCTGGTCGGGCATGAGGTAGGACGTCCTCTGTCCGATCCAGACGCTAATGGCGGAGTTCGATATGGTCAAGGTCGACGACGGCCGCCAGCCCTGCCGCCTACCGGGAGCGCGCGCGCAGGTGCGGGGTCCGGCGATTGGCCTCCGCCCGCCGGGGTGGGTGAGGATGGGCCGCATGCCCGCACCGGATGACCGCCCCGATCCGACCGGCACCGTCTACGGCGGCCGCCGCTCGTCACCGGCCCTGCTGCCCCGCGACCCGCTGATGCGCGTGGCGCTCGCCGTCGCGGTGGTCGGCGTACTCCTCGGGCTGATGTTCGCCACCGGGGTGTTCGGCGGAGCCGACGACCCGGTGACGCCGGCGGCGGTCCCCACCCCGTCGACGGCCCCCGCGACCTCCCCGGCGAGCCAGCCGGCACCGACCTCGCAGGCGCCCACGCCGACCCCGTCACCGACCACCCCGCCACCGGCGCCCACGACCCCGGCCGGACCGCCCACCGGGCCGACGGTCCTGCGGGTGGCCACCTCCGGGCTCTGCCTCGGGCTGGACGGCGGCGGCGAAAAGGCCGAGGCGAAGCTCGCCGCCTGCTCGGGCGGGCCCGAGCAGCAGTGGGTCGCCAACCCCGTCTCGGGGGACGTGGTGACGCTGACCAACGCGGCGTACGGGCAGTGCCTGGACATCGAGGGCGGCAGCGCCGACGACGGGGCGAAGCTGCAGCAGTTCCCCTGCCACGGCCAGGCCAATCAGCAGTGGCGGCTGGTCCCGACCGGTACCGGCCCGGTGCTCCTGGTCGCCGCGGTGAGCGGCAAGTGCGGCCAGGCGGAGGACGACGGCGCCGAGGCCGGCGACTCGATCAAGCAGCAGCCGTGCGACGGCACCCCGCGGCAGCAATGGGCGCTGGGCTGACCCGGCCGCTCACGGACCGCGGCGGCCGGGCGCGGCGCCCGCGGGGAGGCAGCGGGCGCCCGTCGCCGCCCCACCCTCAGCCCCGGTAGCTCCACGCCCGCCGGGCGACCGGCGCGGCGCTGACCAGCACCGGCGCCGGCTCGGCACCGGCGGCGCGCCGGCGACGCAGCAGCAGCGACAGCCCGGCCGCGCCGATCGACAGCGCCCCGGCCACGTACCAGGCCAGCGCGTAGTCGCCGAGCCGGTCGCGGACCAGTCCGGCGCCGGTGGCGGCGAGCGCCGCGCCGAACTGGTGGGAGGCGAACACCCACCCGAAGACCACCGCGCCGGCGTCGCCGAAGTACTCCCGGCACAGCGCCACGGTCGGCGGCACGGTGGCCACCCAGTCCAGCCCGTAGAAGATGATGAACACCAGCATGCTCGGCTGGGCGCTGTCGGCGAAGAGCGCCGGCAGCACCAGCAGGGACGCGCCGCGCAGCGCGTAGTAGGCGCCGAGCAGCAGCCGACTGTCCACCCGGTCGGTGAGCCAGCCGGAGGCGATGGTGCCGACGATGTCGAAGAGCCCGACCAGCGCCAGCAGGCCGGCCGCGGTCGTCTCCGGCATGCCGTGGTCGTGCGCGGCGGGCACGAAGTGCGTGCCGACCAGACCGTTGGTGGTCGCGCCGCAGATCGCGAAGCCGCCGGCGAGCAGCCAGAACGGCCGGGTCCGGGCGGCCTGGGCCAACGCGCCGATCGCACGGGCGGCGGCCCCGCCCGCCGGCGCCGGCGCCGCGGTGACCTCGGCCGCGCCGTACGCGGGCAGGCCGAGATCCGCCGGGTGCTCGCGCAGCAGCCACACCACCAGCGGTACGACCGCCAGCGCGGCCCCGGCGACGACGAGCGCCGCCGCCCGCCAGCCGTGGTCGCGGACCAGCAGCGCCAGCAGAGGCAGGAAGACCAGCTGCCCGGCCGCCCCACCGGCGGTGAGCACCCCGGTGACCAGGCCCCGACGCCGGACGAACCAGCGGCCGGTCACGGTCGCCACGAACGCCAGTGCCATCGAGCCGGTGCCCAGCCCGACCAGCACGCCCCAGCAGAGGACGAGTTGCCAGCTCGCGGTCATGAACACGGTCAGCCCGCTCCCGGCGGCGACCAGCAGCAGCGCCGCGGCGACCACCCGACGGATGCCGAACCGGTCCATCAGGGCGGCGGCGAACGGCGCGGTCAGGCCGTAGAGGAGCAGGTTGACCGAGACGGCGGCGGAGATGGTGGCCAGCGGCCAGCGGAACTCGGAGTGCAGGGGGTGCAGCAGCACCGACGGGGTGGCACGGAAGCCGGCCGCGCCCACCAGCGCGACGAAGGCGACGGCGGCGACGACCCAGGCGGGGTGCAGGCGGCGTGTGGTCACGGTACGAGTCTGGGGAGCGGCGGCCGCCGCGACGAGTGGCCGGAAAGCCATGATGCGCAATAATCGGGCCATGACCCTCTCGCCCCCGTGCCAACCTTCCGTTCACGACTGCGAGGCTCGCAAGCTCACCCCTCGCGCTCACCGGATCGCCGTGGTCGCCCTCGACAACGTGGTCGGCCTCGACCTCGGCACCCCCGCGCAGGTCTTCAGCACCGCCCGGGACGCGCACGGCGACCCGCTCTACACCGTCGAGGTCTGCACCCCCGGCGGCCGGCCGGTCCGCAGCACCGCCGGCTACCAGGTGGTCCCCGAGCACGGGCTGGAGCTGATCGAGGCGGCGGACACCGTGATCGTCCCCGGCATCCACGACGGGTCGCCACTGACCGACGGGACGCTGGACGCGGAGGTGGCCGAGGCGCTGCGCACGGCGTACCACCGGGGCGCCCGGATCATGTCGATCTGCACCAGCGCCTTCGTGCTCGCCGCGGCCGGCCTGCTCGACGGCCGCCGGGCCACCACCCACTGGGCGTACGCCGACCGGTTCCGCCGGCTGCACCCCGGTGTCGACCTCGACCCGGACGTGCTCTTCATCGACGACGACCGGGTACTCACCTCGGCCGGGGTGGCCGCTGGAATCGACCTGTGCCTGCACGTGATCCGCACCGACCACGGCACCGAGGTGGCCAACCGGGCGGCCCGGCGCTGCGTGGTGCCGCCGTGGCGGGAGGGCGGCCAGGCCCAGTACATCGAGCACCCGGTGCCGAAGGTCGCCGACACCAGCACCGCCGCCGCCCGGGAGTGGGCCCGGCAGCGGCTGCACGAGCCGGTCAGCCTGCGTGACCTGGCCGAACAGTCGCGGATGAGCGTACGCACGTTCACCCGCCGGTTCCGCTCCGAGACCGGGCTCAGCCCGGCGCAGTGGCTGCTCCAGCAGCGCACCGACCACGCCCGGCTGCTGCTGGAGACCACCGACCTGACCATCGACCAGGTGGCCCGGCGCGCCGGCTTCGGCACCGCCGCCGCCCTACGCCAACAGCTGCACCAACGCCTGGGCGTGGCCCCGTCGACCTACCGCCGTGCCTTCCGCCAACCCGTGTGATCACCGCCGCCCGCGCCGCTCCCGCTCCCGCTCCCGCTCCCGCGATCTTGCACTTTCGGTCCCTCGTTTGCCCTGTTACGCCCGCTTTGCTGGGGCACAAAGTGCAAGATCGCGGGGCGCGGGAGGGGGCGTCAGGTGCGCAGGAGGCGGAGTTGGGACAGGTGTTTGGGGAGGTGGACCTTGGTGTGCAGGTCCAGGGTGCGGCCCCAGGGCAGTGAATCGTCGACGTTGAGGTCGTAGCCCTCCCGCAGGTGGGTGTCGACCGGGGTCTCCGCGGCCAGCCCGAGCCGCTCGGTCAGTGCGCAGAGCTTCTGGCTGGTGGCGCGGAACAGGGTGGCCAGCCCGTCCAGCCCGCCGCACTGGGCGACCAGCGCGTCCACCTGGGGGCGGTGGATCGTCTCCAGGTCGTAGTACGCGAACGGCGACCCGGCCAGCACCGCCTCGGTCGCCTCGCTCATCAGCTCGTCGTTGGCGGCCAGGTGCGCCACGATCTGCTCGGCGCTCAGCTGGCCCTCCGGCGGCGCCCCGAACCCGCCCGCGTCGATCTCCACGAGCAGCTCGTCGTACGCCTGCCGCAACCTCCCGCTGTCCACCGGCTCAGTCAACCCCGCCCCACCCCGTCGATCATGCGGTTGTGGTGCCCGGTTCACCCGGACGGGCGGCTTTCGTGCACCAGCACAACTGCATGATCGACGGGGCGGGCGGACGGGACTAGCGGCGGGACTGGCGGGCGCGGAGATAGTCGGAGACCACGTACTCGCCCAGGTCGTCGGGGTCGGGGGTGAACATGCGGCCCTTCGAGCGGCGGGCCACCGCGTCGACGAACCGGCGCAGCCCCGGGTCGTCGCCGAGCATGAACAGGTTCAACGTCGCCCCGTACCGGGCCAGCCGGTCGACCTCGCGGATCGTCGCCTCGATCGTCTCCGGCAGCGGCGGCCAGTGGAAGTACGCCTCCCCGTCGTCCGGGTCCAGGTGGGCGGTCGGCTCCCCGTCGGTGACCACCAGCACCACCGGCTCGGCGTCCGGATGCCGGCGCAGGTGCCGGGCCGCCAGCCGCAGCGCGTGCTGGAGGTTCGTGCCCTGCTCCAGGTCCGGGTCCACCCCCGCCAGCTCCTGCTGGGTCAGCGGCATGGCCTGCCGGCCGAAGCCGATGATCTGCAGCGCGTCCTGCGGGAACCGGGTCGCCATCAGGTGCGACAGGGCCAGCGCCGTCTGCTTCATCGGGCCCCACCGACCCTGCGAGATCATCGAGTACGACAGGTCGACGCAGAGTGCCACCGCCGCCGACGACCTCCGTTCGGTCTCCACCACCTCAAAGTCGTCGACCGCGAGCTGCACCGGCACCCGCGGGCCGGCCCGGCGGACCGCCCGGGTCAGCGTGCGGACGACGTCCAGCGGCTGCTCGTCGCCGTACTCCCAGGGCCGGGACCCGCCACTGACCTCGCCGGCGGCGCCCGCCGAGCGCAGGTCGTGCTGGCCGCGCGGCCCGGCGGTCAGGTCGGCGAAGACCCGCCGCAGCGCCGTGCCGCCGAGCCGGCGCAGCGCCTTCGGGCTCAACGTCAGGCCGTCCGCGTCCCGGCTCACCCAGCCCTGCCGGCGCAGCTCCCGCTCCAGCTCCCGCAACCGGCGTACGTCGTCGGCCGCCTCCCGGCCCAGCGTGCGGGCCACCGCGTCCACGTCGACGTCGTCCAGGGTCGCCCCGGGGTGCTCCTGGTCGAGCTGATCGAGCAGGTCGTCCAGCTCGGCGATCTCGTCGAGCGCGCCGGCCGCCTCGCCGTAACCGAGCGGCTGTTCCCCCCGCACCCGCTCGCCGCGGCCCCACCGCAGGTCGGGCCGGAGCGCCCGCAGGTGGCCGTCGAGCGTCGACAGCTCACCGGCCAGCCGGTCGCCGAGCGACTGCCGCATCAGCCCGGCCAGCTCCTCGCGCTGCCGGTCCGACAGCGAGCGCATCAGCCGCTCCCCGGCCGCGGCCCGCCGGGCCAGCACGTCGACCAGCTCGTCGACGTTCTCCGGCCGCTCCGGGAAGAACTCGCCGTGCCGGCGCATGAACTCGGCGAACGCGTCGGTGGTGTCCTCCGAGCGGGCGTGCCGGGCCAGCAGGTCGTTCAGGTCGCCCATCATCTCGGCCAGCCGCTGCTGCGCCGCCGGGTCCGCGGAGGCGCGCACCGCGTCCCGCAGCCCGGCGAACCGCTGGCCCAGCACGTCGTCGCGGAGCCCGTCGAGGATCTGCTGGTACGACCGGCGGGCCTCGTCGCTGGCCCACTCGTAGCCGGCCAGCTCCTGCACCGCCCGCGCCGTGGAGCGGGGCAGGTTGTCCAGCACCGCCTCGGCGAACCGGGCCGCGTCGTCGTCCCGGCCGCGCAGCTCGTCCCGCTCGGCGGCGAGCGCCTGGTCGAGCAGGGCCTGCGACCGGGTCACCGCCCCGTCCAGGTCACCGCGGCGCAGCGCCTCCCGGCGCAGCCGCCGGGCCCGGGCGGCCAGGTCGTCCAGGCCGCCGCGCCCCTGCGGACCCCGACGCAGCAGGTCCCGCAACGCCTCTCGCAGACTGCCGCCGGCCAGCACCTCGGAGCCGACCGCGTCCACCGCCTCGCGCACGTCGTACGGGGGTGCCAGCGGGTCCGGCCCGCCGCGCCACTGCCCGTACCGGAACCGGTTGCCGGCCATGCTCAGCCCCGGCCGCCGTAGACGGTGCGACCCCTGTCGGTCACGTCCTTGCCGAGCCGGCGGGTCAGGTGCAGCCCTTCGAGGACGAACTCCACTCCGGCGGCGGCCTCCTCCGGGGTGGGCGCGTCGCCCATCCCCAGCCGGTCCAGCACCTTCGCCAGCCCCGGCACGGTGCCCACCTGACGCAGCAGCTCGGCCGAGCCGACCAGCTCGCCGGTCTCGATGACGTCGCCCTCGGCGACCAGCTCGGTGAAGCCGGAGAGGTCCAGCCCGGCCAACCGGGCCCGGAACGTCTCGGCGGTCGCGGTCCGCAGCAGGTGGGCCAGGATCTCGACCTCCCGCCCCTCCTCGCCGCTCTCGAACTCGACCTTCCCGCGCAGCGTCGAGGTCACCGACACGGCGTCACCCACCCGGGCCACCGGAGCCTCGGGCCGGGTCGCCGGGTCGCCGGAGACCGCACCGGACGCGGCGGCGGAGCCGGACGTGGCGTGGGCGGCCAGCAGACCGGAGCGGCGCAGCGCGGACGCGGCGACCGTCTCGGCGGCGGCGATGGCGAACCGGGCGGAGACGCCGGAGCGCGGGTCCACCGACGGCGACTCGCGCACCGCCCGGGCGAGCCGCGCCAGCACCTCCAGCACGTGCTCGGGCACCTCGGCGACCAGGTCGGCCTCCTGCCGGATCAGCGCCAGCTCCAGGTCCAGGTCCACCGGGTAGTGGGTCCGGATCTCCGCGCCGAACCGGTCCTTGAGCGGGGTGATGATCCGGCCGCGGTTGGTGTAGTCCTCCGGGTTGGCGCTCGCCACCAGCAGCAGGTCCAGCGGCAGCCGCAGCTGGTAGCCGCGGACCTGGATGTCCCGCTCCTCCAGCACGTTGAGCAGCGCCACCTGGATCCGCTCGGCCAGGTCGGGCAGCTCGTTGACGGCGAAGATGCCCCGGTTGGTCCGCGGCACCAGGCCGAAGTGGATCGTCTCCGGGTCGCCGAGGGTGCGCCCCTGGGCGATCCGGATCGGGTCGACGTCGCCGATCAGGTCGCCGACGCTGGTGTCCGGGGTGGCCAGCTTCTCGCCGTACCGCATCGAGCGGTGCAGCCAGCCGACCGGCAGGTCGTCGCCGGCCTCGGCGACCTGGGCGCGGGAGGCCGGGGTGAGCGGGTGCAGCGGGTGCTCGTTGAGCACCGAGCCGGGGATGACCGGGGTCCACTCGTCCAGCAGCGCGGCCAGCGAGCGGATCAGCCGGGTCTTGCCCTGGCCCCGCTCGCCGAGCAGCACCACGTCGTGCCCGGCGAGCAGCGCGCGCTCGACCTCGGGCAGGACGGTGTCGTCGTAGCCGACGATGCCGGGGAAGCGATCGGCGCCGGTGCGCATCCGGGCCAGAAGGTTGTCGCGGAGTTCCTGCTTGACGGTGCGGTATCGGTGGCCGGCCGCCCGCAGCTCGCCGAGCGTGCCGGGCAGGTCGGCCGGTGGGACCGGGATTACCGGGTTGGGCGCAGTCACCCGCCCACGCTAGCTCGCGGGGAGCGGGGGCGCCCCCGCGTTGCCGGGTACCCCCGCTCCCACCCTCAGCCGCGCCCGCAGCGCGCGCAGGCGCCGCGCCGCCGCAGGTGGTACGCGTACGTGGCCAGGCCCAGCGCCGGCCCCCACGCCGGCCAGAGCAGCATCGGCGCGGTGGCCAGGCTGAACCCGTCATCGGTCAGCTCCCAGAAGTGGGGGTTCGCCATGAGCCCGACGACGGCCGCGGTGACCGCCACCGCGACCACGGTGGCGGGGATCACCGCGAGCCGCACCGGTACGGTCCGGCCGGCCAGCCCGGGCATCCAGCGGGGGAACCGCTCGCCCCAGCGCTGGACCAGGCCGAGGGTGAGCACCCCGCCGACGGCGGCGAAGGCCCCCAGCCCGAACGCGGCCCAGGCGATACCGTCGTCCCGCATCTCGGTCAGCAACTCCCGGGACATGCCGAGCGGGATGTTGGCCGCCCAGGCGAGCCGGGTCAGCGCGTACGCGAAGGGGATGGCCGCGGCGATGCCGGCAGCCCACCGGCCCCACCGGGCGGCGGCGGCCGGGGTGTTCCAGCCGCGCTCGGCGTCGGCCCGGCCACAGGCCACGCAGGCGTTCGCGGTCCGCCGCAGCCACACCAGCACCGCGCCGGCCAGCAGCAGCCCACCGACCACGGCGGCGAACCGGGCGAAGAGCGGCCACGTGAAGATCTCGGCGTAGTCGACGTCCGGCCAGCCGAACGGCGCACCGATGATCAGCATCGGGGCGTAGCCGAGGATGACCAGCACCCGGGCGTCCGGCACCACCACGGCCAGGACGAGCGCGACCGCCCCGGCGTAGCCGGCGAGCAGCCAGCGGAGCGGACCGGCCGGGCGGACCGCCGGACGGCTCATGGCCAGCGCGGCGACGGCCGCGGTGAGCAGCAGCGCGGCGAACAGCGGCGCGCCGACGCGGACCGGGATCACCCGGAGCAGGTTGGTGTCGCCGTCCGGGTCGTTCGCGCCGAACGGGTAGCCGGCGCCGGTGACGGTGGCGAGCAGGGCGAGGACGCCCCAGAGGCCGAGCCAGGCGGCGGCCAGGGGGGCGAGTCGGTCGGGCCAGCGGATGGCCGGGCGAGGCGGTGCATCGAGGATCGTCATGCCCTCAGCCTCGGCCGGCACGGCTTCGAAACCCTCCCGTGCGCCGGGGAACCCGCTCCCCCGGCCGGGGGAACTCGGCGGGGACGCCCCGCGACCCGGCCCCGGCGGGCCGCGGGTCGGGGCCGGGCACCCCGGTCGTCGACTCCCGGCGACACCATGACCCCGGGCCACCGCGCCCGACCGGCCGGCTCGCCGGCCGCCGGGCGGCGATGTGGGCCGCCGGGCGGTGCGGGCGTTCAGCCGGCCGGGGTGACGAAGCCGGACTCGTACGCGGCGATCACCGCCTGGGTGCGGTCCCGCACGCCCAGCTTCGCCAGCACGTTGCCGACGTGCGTCTTCACCGTCTCCACGCCGACCACCAACTGCGCGGCGATTTCCGGATTGGACAGACCGGCCGCCATCAGCCGCAGCACCTCGGCCTCGCGCTCGGTCAGCCGCGCCGCGCGCAGCCGGTCGCCGCCCCGCCCGCCGTACGCCCCGACCAGCCGGCGGATCGCGGCCGGGAAGAGCAGCGACTCACCCGCGGCGACGATCCGCACCGCCTCCACCACCTCGGCCGGCCGGGCCCGCTTCAGCAGGAAGCCGCTCGCGCCGGCGCGCAACGCGTCGTAGACGTACTCGTCGTTGGCGAACGTCGTGACCACCAGCACCCGGGGCGGGTCGGCGGACGCGGCGAGCAGCCGCCGGGTGGCCTGGATGCCGTCGATCCCGGGCATCCGCACGTCCATCAGCACCACCGCCGGCCGGTGCCGGGCGACCAGCGGCAGCACCTCGGCGCCGTCCGCGGCCTCGGCGAGCACCCGCAGGTCCGGCTGGGCGTCGATGATCGCCCGCAGCCCGACCCGGATCAGCTCGTCGTCGTCGACGATCAGCACTCCGACGGTCACTGCGCCCCCTGGTACGGCAGCCGGGCCCGGATCCGCCACCGGTCCCCCTCCGGCCCGGCGGTCAGCCGGCCACCGAGCAGCAGCACCCGCTCGCGCATCCCGTCGAGGCCGCGGCCGCCCCGGCCCGGGTCCCGCCCGCGCGGGGCCGGCAGCAGGTCGTTGACCAACTCCAGCTGCAGCTCGTCCGGCCCCACGTCGAGCCGGAGCGTCACCGGCCCCCGGCCGTACCGGGCGGCGTTGGTCAGCCCTTCCTGGACAATCCGGTAACCCTCCCGGGACACCGTCGCCGGCAGCGCCGCCGGGTCGCCGGCGCGCCGGGCGTCCACCGCGAGGCCGGCCGCGCGGGTGTCGGCGACCAGCCGGTCCAGGTCGGCGAGGGTGCGCGGCGGCGCCACGCCGGGCCGGGCCGTGTCCGGCTCGCGGAGCAACCCCAGCACCTGGTCCAGCTCGTCCATGGCGGTGCGACCGGCCTCCTCGATCGCGGCCAGCGCCCGGCGGGCGAACTCCGGGTCGGTGTCCAGCACCGCCCGGGCCGCCCCGGCCTGGAGGGTGGCCACGGTCAGCGCGTGCCCGACCGAGTCGTGCAGCTCCCGCGCCAGCCGGTTGCGTTCGGCGAGCCGGGTGGCCCGCGCCTCGAGCGCGGCGATCCGCTCGGCCGGCGCCGGCCCGAGCAGCACCGGCGCCATCGACGCGGCCAGCGCGCCCAGGCCTGCGACGGCGTAGCCCAGGCCGACCAGCAGCAGCACCCCGGTCAGCGTCAGCCAGCCGCTGTCGCGCCCGTCGAGCGGCCCGAACCGCTGTGCGGTGATCAGTTCGGTGCCGATGCCGAACTGCTGGGCGATGAAGGCCAGCGCCATCGGCACCGCGCTGATCAGCGCGAACATCACCAGCCCGCCGACGGTCAGGTGGGTGGCGATCCAGAGCGCGGCGCGCAGCCGGGTCTCCCGGTCGCCGTGGTGCCCGGGTTCCGGATCGGGCAGGTCCACACCGAGCAACGCCCGGGCCGCGGCGACCTCCAGCGCCCGGCTGCCGTCGAGCAGCAGCGGCACCACGGCGATCACCACGGCCACCACGAGCAGGCCGACCGACAGCGGCCAGGGCACCGCCGGGCCGGTGAAGAGCTGCGCGAACGTCACCGCGAGCAGCACGTACGGCAGCACGAGCACCCCGCCGAGCAGCAGGAAGACGCCGCGCCGCCAGGTCGTGGCGGCGATCAGCGGGGCCAGGGCCGCTCGGGGGGTCACCGGCTCATTCTGCCGCCGGCCGGCTTGTCGGCGACTCCCCCGCGTCGGGGAGTTGTCAGCGGTGCTCGCGCACGTACCGCTGCGGGTCCTTGTCGACGAACGGCAGGTTGCGGCCGTTCTTGTGCTCCCCGTAGAAGGTCAGCCAGCGCCGGCCGAGCTCGGCGCGCAGCTCGGTGCCGGCATGCCGGCGGAAGTCCGGCAGCGCCTCGTCCTCCTCCTCGGCGAGGTGCTCGCTGTTCTCCCGGCGGGCCCGCCAGACCGCCGCCCACCACTCGTCGGAGCCGACCGGGTGCAGCTTCGCCTCCGCGATCGCGTCCCGGATCTTGTTGTGGTCCCCGACCGCGTCGGCGGTCTCCGCCTCGCCGTCGTCGCCGTGCCGCACCAGGTGCGGGTAGAGGATGGCCTCCTCGGCCTCGGCGTGGATGTCCAGGTGCAGGGCGAGCGCGTCCCAGATCGCGAGCAGCTCCTGTTCGTCCCGGGCGTCGTCGAGGCGGGCGAAGCCGCGCCGGAACGCGGCGTGGTCGTCCATGATCATGGCGGTGATGTCGTCCATCGTGGTCATTCCCCCGCTCTGATGTTCGGCGTGAGGGTCAACTTCCCGGCTGCGCACTTGGTCACGCGACCGGACGGCGAGCGGGCGGCGCGACGCGAGCGGCGATGACCGGCGGGCGGACCTCTGGTTGGCGCGGGGTCGGTGTTGCCGCGTCGGTGCTCAGGCCAGGTCGTCCGCCGCCGGCCCGGGTGCGCCCGCCCCGGACGGCCCGTCGGAGTCGGTCGTCGGCCTTCCCCGTACCCGCAGGGTGACCGTCTCCTCGGTGTGGTCGACCGTGAAGAGGGTGCCGGACGGGAACGTCGCCAGCGTCTCGGGCGGCAGTTGGATGGTGCCGTCACCCGCCACGACGGCGAAATCCTGGCCGCCGCGCCCTTCGGCGCCCACTCGACCGTCGCGGATCGTGACGGCCCGCCCGAGCCGGGCCCCCACCTCGGTGTCGTGGGTCACCACGACGACGGTGGTGCCATGGGCGGCGTTGATCGTCTCCAACGCATCCAGCACCTCGTCGCGCCCGGCATGGTCGAGCTGGCTGGTCGGCTCATCGACCAGGAGCAGCCGAGGGCCGGCGGCGAGGCCCTGCGCCAGGGCGGCCCGCTGTCGTTGCGCCGGGCTGAGCTCGCCACTACGCCGCTGGCCCGCCCCACCCAGACCCACCAGCTCCAGGATCCTCTCGGGAGGATCCAACCGGCGGTCGGACACCCGCACGGCGGACCGCTGCGCCAGCCAGATGTTGCGGGACAGCGACGCGTACGGGAGCAGGTTCCGTTCGGCGCCCTGCAGCACCGTGCCGATCAGCGTTCCTCGCAGGGCGGCGAGTTGCCCGGTCGACAGCCGGGACAGCTCGTGGTCACCGACGAACAGGCGCCCGGCGCTGGGGCGCATCAGGCCGCCGAGGATCGACACCAGGGTGGACTTGCCCGAGCCCGACGGGCCGACCAGCGCGAGCATCTCGCCGGATTCGATGCGCAGGTCGACGCCCGACAACGCGATGACGTCGCTGGCCGCCGTCGGGTAGATGTGCATCAGGCGGTGGCAGGCCACCGACGCGCCCGCGCCCTGGGCGCCGGCGCTCATCGCCGCACCGCGTTGAGTGCGGTCGCGACGGCGACGGAGACGGCCAGCATGAACGTCACGGTAGGCAGCGCCGGACGGGGACGCCGGCCGTCGTCGACTATCGATGCGCAGCGGTTACCTTCCGCCTCCACCCTCGCCGGCACCACCGCCCGGGCGCACCGATCATGTCCCGCGGGTGGCGACTAGTCTCATGATCGTGACCTACCTCGCCGCGGACGACCGCTACGACACCATGACCTACCGGCGCAGCGGACGCAGCGGCCTGCGGCTGCCCGCCATCTCCCTCGGCCTGTGGCACAACTTCGGCCCGGACCGTCCGCTCGAGCGGCAGCGGGACATCGTCCGCCGCGCGTTCGACCTCGGGGTCACCCACTTCGACCTGGCCAACAACTACGGCCCGCCGCCCGGAGCCGCCGAGGAGAACTTCGGCCGGCTGCTCGCCACCGACCTGAAGCCCTACCGGGACGAGCTGGTTGTCTCCAGCAAGGCCGGCTACCTCATGTGGCCCGGCCCGTACGGCGAGTGGGGCTCCCGCAAGTACCTGATCTCCTCGCTGGACCAGTCGCTGCGCCGGATGGGTCTCGACTACGTCGACATCTTCTACTCGCACCGGTTCGACCCGGAGACCCCGCTGGAGGAGACGATGGGGGCGCTGGACGCCATCGTCCGCTCCGGTAAGGCGCTCTACGTCGGCATCTCCAACTACGACGCCGAGCAGACCGCCCGGGCCGCCGCGATCCTGCGCGACCTCGGCACGCCGCTGCTGATCAACCAGCCGTCGTACTCGATGCTCAACCGCTGGACCGAGGCCGACGGCCTGCTGGACACCCTGGCAGAGGTCGGCGCGGGGTGCATCGCGTACAGCCCGCTGGCGCAGGGCCTGCTGACCGACCGCTACCTGGCCGGCATCCCGGCCGACTCGCGGGTTCGCACCAGCGTCTTCCTCAACGAGAGCGACCTCAGCGAGGAGCGCATGGCGACCATCCGCGGGCTCGGGGCGATCGCCGAGCGGCGCGGCCAGTCGCTCGCGCAGCTCGCGCTGGCCTGGGCGCTGCGCGACCCACGCATGACCAGCCTGATCATCGGGGCGAGCAGCGTCCCGCAGCTGGAGACGAACATCGCCGCGCTGGACAACCTCGACTTCACCGCCGAGGAGTTGGCCGAGATCGAGCGGCAGCTCGGCTGACCGCCCCGAGTCGATCACCAGCGGGGAATCACCGCGCCCGCACCGGCGTTTTCTCCTGCGTACGGCACGAGGCAGGACCCGAGCCGGAGGAGAATGAGACATGAAGGTACGTAGCTCCCTGCGGTCGCTGAAGCAGAAGCCGGGTTCCGTGGTGGTCCGCCGCCGCGGTCGGGTGGTCGTGGTGAACCGCTCCAACCCGCAGTGGAAGAGCCGCCAGGGCTGAATGAACCACCGATCGGCGCCGTCGCACCGCGACGGCGCCGATCGTGCGTCGTGCCCGATTCCGGGCACGGGATTGGCCATCCAGCCGAGGCGAGCGCGCGGAATCACCGACACTCACAAGGAGTGGCTCTGACCTGCGCGACCTTCCGGCTGGAGGACCGATGAAACCGGACACGATCGTCCTGATCCACGGATTCTGGGTGACACCGCGCAGCTGGGAGCACTGGAAGGCGCACTACGAGCGGCAGGGCTACCGGGTGCTGACGCCCGCGTACCCCGGGTTCGAGGTCGAGGTCGAGGCGCTCAACGCCGACCCGACCCCGATCGAGAGGGTCACCGCGCCGGAGATCGTCGCCCACCTGGAGTCGATCGTCCGCGAGTTGCCCACGCCACCCATCCTCATCGGGCACTCGGCCGGTGGCACGTTCACCCAGATCCTGCTCGACCACGGCTTCGGCGCGGCCGGCGTGACGCTCAACTCGGCGCCCACCGAAGGCGTCCTGACGGCGCCGCCGTCCCAGCTGAAGTCGTTGTTTCCGGTGCTCCGCAACCCGGCCAACCGGCACAAGGCGGTCGGCTTCACGCCCGAGCAGTGGCACTACGTCTTCACCAACACGTTCAGCGAGCCGGAGTCGCGCGCGCTCTACGAGCGCTACCACGTCCCGGCGTCCGGATCGCTCGTCTGGGCCAGCGTGCTCGCCAACCTCCAGCCCGGCCGCCAGGACACCTGGGTCGACTACGGCAACGACGACCGGGCCCCGCTGCTCTTCGTCTCCGGCGGCGAGGACCACCTCATGCCACCCAGCGTCCAGCGCTCCAACGCCAAGCACTACAAGTCGAGCGCCCTCACCGAGGTCAAGGAGTACCCCGGCTACGCCCACCTGCTGCCCGCGCAGCCGGGCTGGCAGCAGATCGCCGACGAGGTCCTCACCTGGGCCCTCGCGCACGCCCGGTAGCCCGGCACCCGACGTCCGCCTTCCTGGCGTCGGGCGGATCGCGACCGCGCCCGACGCCGCCCGGTCGGCGCGGTGCCGGTCGCCGCCGTCGGGCCGCCGACGCGGCGTGGACACCGCGCCGGCGGCAGCCCGGCCGGGACTACTTCCCGTGCGGGTCGGCGGCGTTGACCGTCGCCACGACCTGGTCGTAGTCACCGCGTGCCTCGCCGTAGCGCAGGAACTTCACGCGCTCGACCTGGATCTCCCTCGCGTCCGGCTGCGCCTCCAGCAGGCCGACCACCTCGGTCACGAACTCGTCGAGCGGCATCGCGAACTCGCTGGTCTCCTGGCCGGGCAGCAGGGCCGTACGGACCGACGGCGGCACCAGCTCGACGACCTTCACGCTCGTGTCGGCCAACTGGAGCCGAAGCGACTCGCTGAGCATGTGGATGGCGGCCTTCGACGCGTTGTAGCTCGGCGTGACCTTGAGCGGGGTGAACGCGAGGCCCGAGGAGACGGTGACGATGGTGGCGTCCGGCTGCGTCTGCAGGTGCTCGACGAACGCGGCGATGAGACGGATCGGACCGAGCACGTTGGTCGTCACCACCGACTCGGCGGACGCCAGGAAGTCCTCGGGCCGGCGCCAGTCCTCGATCCGCATGATGCCGGACATCGTGACCAGGACGTTGAGGTCGGGGTGCCGTGCCAGCACCTCCTTGGCCGCCGACTCGATGCTCGCGGCGTCCGTGGTGTCGATCTGGACGGTGTCGAGGCCGGGGTTCTCCTCGGAGATCCGCCGGAGCAGGTCGGCGCGGCGGCCACCGATGATCACTGTGTTGCCCCGGGCCCGCAGGCGGAGCGCGAGGGCCAGACCGATACCGCTCGTGGAGCCGGGGATGAAGATGGTGTTTCCGGTGATGTTCATGCTTCGAGACTGGGCGACCGCCCGGGGCGGGGGCAGAGAGCACTCATCGGGGGATCCGCGGTCCCTGGTTCGCGCCGGGCGCCGGCGGATACTGGATTCATGGACCGTGCAGCCCTGGCCGACTTCCTGCGCCGCCGCCGCGAGGCGTTGCAGCCCGGGGACGTCGGCCTGCCCGAAGGGCCGCGTCGCCGGGCCCGCGGGCTCAAGCGCGAGGAGGTCGCCTCGCTCGCGGCGATGTCGACCGACTACTACACGCGGCTGGAGCAGCAGCGCGGCCCGCAGCCGAGCGAGCAGATGCTCGCGTCGCTGGCCCGGGCCCTGCGGCTGACGGGGGGCGAGCGCGACTACCTGTTCCAGATGGCCGGGCGCAACGCCCCGTCCTCGGTACCGGCCGCGACGCACGTCGCGCCGGCCCTGCTGCGCGTGCTGGACCGCCTGGAGGACACCCCGGCGCTCATCCTCTCCAACCTCGGCGAGGTGCTCGTCCAGAACCGGATGGCCGCGGCCCTGCTGGGCGACCGGTCCGGCTACACCGGGCTGGCCCGCAGCGAGATCTACCGCTGGTTCACCGACCCCGCCGAGCGGCTGCGCTATCCGGCGGAGGACCGCGACCGGCAGAGCCGCACCCAGGTCGCCAACCTGCGTGCCGCCTACGGGTCGATGGGCGCGCAGTCGCGGGCCGGCGAGCTGGTGCGGGCGCTGCGGAAGGCCAGCCCGGAGTTCGCCGACCTGTGGGAACGGCACGAGGTCGGCAAGCGCTTCGGCGACCACAAGACGCTCGTCCATCCCGAACTCGGCGCGATCGAACTCGACTGCCAGGCGCTCTTCACCGAGGACCAGTCCCAGGCACTGCTCGTGCTCACCGCCGCTCCGCGTACGGAGAGCTACGAGAAGCTGCAGCTGCTGCGCGTGTTGGGGCACGAGAGGTTCGCCGCCGACGTCTCCGGCGATTAGCTCGGCCTCCTCCGACCTGCACCTACGGCACGCCGTCCATCTGCTCATCGAGGTACATGGCGGCGGTGATCAGGGACAGGTGGCTGAACGCCTGGGGATAGTTGCCGATCTGCTCACCACTCGCCGCGATCTCCTCCGAGTAGAGGCCGAGGTTGCTGCTGTAGGTGAGCATCTTCTCGAACGTCAGGCGGGCATCGTCGAGGCGGCCGGACTCGGCGAGCGAGCGGACGTACCAGAAGCTGCACATGCTGAAGGTGCCCTCGCTCCCGGCAAGGCCGTCGGGCGACGCGGCCGGGTTGTAGCGGTAGACAAGGCTGTCGGAGACGAGCTCGTCGTCCATGGCCCGCAGCGTCGACTGCCACATCGGGTCTCTGGGCGAGATGAAACCGACCGACGGCATGCCGAGCATCGACGCGTCCAGGACGTCGGTCCGGTAGTGCTGCACGAACGCGCCGCGTCCGCGGTGAAAGCCGCGGGACATGACCTGCTCGTAGATCGCGTCGCGGGCGCGCGCCCACCCGGCCGTGCTCGCCGGCCAGCCGGTCCCCGCGGCCAGGCGGACGGCCCGGTCCAGCGCCACCCAGGACATGAACCGTCCGGAGGTGAATTCCTGACGGCCACCACGGGTCTCCCACACACCGTCCTCGGGTTGGTCCCAGTTCTCGCTGAGCCAGTCGACCATCCGCACGACGCTCCGCCACCCGTGGTGGGAGCTCTGCAGCCCCCGGCCGGCGGCGAGGTAGATGCAGTTCAGCACCTCGCCATAGATGTCGAGCTGCAACTGGTCGGCCGCGTTGTTGCCGATCCGCACCGGCGCCGATCCTCGGTAGCCCTCCAGGTGGTCGAGCACCTCCTCGCCGAGATCACGTGAACCGTCGACCCGGTACATGATCTGAAGCGGCGCCCCGTCGCCCGCGCTGTCCCGGACCCGGTCCTCGACCCAGGTCAGGTACCGCTCGGCCTCGTCGGTGAAGCCCAGGTTGAGCAGTGCGAACACCGAGATGGAAGCATCGCGGACCCAGGCGTAGCGGTAGTCCCAATTGCGCTCCCCGCCGACCTGCTCGGGCAGCCCGGCCGTCGGCGCGGCGACCAGCGCGCCGGTGGGCGCGTACGTCATGAGCTTGAGCGTCATCGCCGACCGCTCCACCATCTCCCGCCACCGACCCCGGTAGCGGGAGCCGGCCAGCCACCGCCGCCAGAAGCTCTGAGTCAGGTCGGCCAACTCCCGCACCTCGTCGGGCGTCACGACGCGCGGCGCTCCGGCCGGGGCGGTCTCCAGAATCACGCCGCCCACGTGGCCCTCGTGCAGCGTCACGACCAGGTGAATTCCCTGCTCGATCCGCACCACTTCCGCGTCCTCGAACAGCCGCCCGCCAGAACGGACGTGACTCAGGTTCACGGTTAGCGTCGGACTGCGGAAGACAACCCCGTCCGGACGCACGTCGACCTCGTGCCGGTCCCGTCCGTAGTTGAACCGCGGTTGACAGTCGACCCGGAACCGCATGGTGCCGCGCACCACCAGCACCATGCGGACCAGGCGATGCCGGTCGGTGGCCCGGTCACCGGCCACCGGCATGAAGTCCACCACCTCGGCCACGCCGTCCGTGGTCAGGAACCGCGTGATCAGGATCGGCGTGCCCGGCAGGTACAACTGCTTGCTCGTGTAGTCGACGCCGTCCGGCGAAATCTGGAAGTGGCCACCCCGTTGCTTGTCCAGCAGTCCGGCGAAGATGCTCGGCGAGTCGAAGCGAGGGGCGCAGAACCAGTCCACCGTCCCGTCGTCGCTCACCAGCGCGGCCGTCTGGAGGTCGCCGATCAGACCGTGCGCCTCCACGGCGGGGTACGAGTCCATCGGCCCTCTCTGTCCCTGGTCACACGCTAAGAGCGATATGTCCAGCCTAAGAGCGGGCCGGGCCCCGGTCCGGGGAGAATACGACAAAACGCCCTGATTGGCGTTCCCATCAGGGCCTTTCGCATGGGTGGAGCCGAGGGGACTCGAACCCCTGACCCCCCGCACTGCCAGGAGCGGGCGAGGTCGCGCCAGCGCCGCCTGCCGGCAGCCGGGACGGATGAGTGTGGCGAGGCTCGGACCGGCTTGGCTGGATCAGCCTCGATACGACCACCGCGCGATTTCGATCACGACCCACCACAACCGCATCGGGTCTCGGGCCACTCATAGTGTTGGTGGGAGGCCAGATTGCGGAGTGAACGAGAGTACGTCGAGTACGTGCAGGCACGCATGCCGTGGCTGCGACGGCTGACGTACAGACTGTGCGGACAGTGTTGGGAGGACCTCGACATCGCACCTACCGCAGAGGCGCTGGGCTGCTCGACCGGGACCGTCAAGAGCCAGACCTCGTTCGCCATAGCGGCGCTGCGCCGCCTGCTGCCCAACTACGTGCCAGGAGGGTTGGACGCGCCATGAGAGAACTGTTCGCCACCCTGCCCGACGAACCGCCGCCGGCACCGCCCGGCTACCTGGACACCGTGCTGACCCGGGGCCGTCGCTCGGTTCGGCGCCAGCGGATCGGCGCGGCCGCGGTGTGGGCGGTCGTCGTGCTCATCCTGGCCGCCCTGGTCGTGCCCGATGTCCCGCTCCCCGTCCGTCCAGCAGCCCCGTCGACGAAGCCGAGCCTGCCGGAGAGCTTCGCCGGGTACTCGATGCTCACCAGCACCGTCGCGAAAGCTCCGCCTGGCCGTGCGATCGCCCTCTACGGCTACGGCAATGGCGAGACGTTCAACATGTTCCAGTCACTGGTCGTCGGAGCCGACGCGGACACATACCGGCGCGTCGACGCCATGGAGGAGCGGGACCGGCCGTCGGCGCTGCTCGCCCCGGACGGCACCCGTGTGCTGCTCGGCGACGAACGTGGCGCGACCGATGATCTGATCCTCGTCGATCTGAGCACCGGCGAGCGCCGGTCGATCCCGCTCGGCGACCCGGTCGGCGTGCGGCTGCTGGCCTGGTCCCCCGACGGCCGCCACATCGCGTACAGCGCCGCGCCCCTCACCAACTCCGGCGAGTTCGGCACCGTCAACCTGGTCGAGGCCGAGGTGGCCCGAACCGGCACGCTGCGGCTGCTCGACCTGTCGACCGGACACAGCACCGAGGTGCCAGCGATCAAACCCGCCTGGACGGCGGCGTTCGCGCCGGACAGTCGGCGCCTCGCCGCGCAGGTCGGTCAGCAGGCCCACCTCATGGACCTCGACGGCCGCGAGTACGGCAGCCTCGAAATCAAGGCCGGACGCGAGTTGGCCGCCGACGTCGGCTGGTCGCCGGACGGCAGGTTCCTCGCCACCGTGCCATGGATCTACGACGGGCCATTCAACGGCACCTCCGGCGGCGAAACCGGCCGTCACGGGACCTTCCTCTGGAAGGTCGGCGACGTCGATTTCATGCCCGTCGAGGGCACCAGCACCCCACCGACGCCGGTCCGCGATGTCGTGCAACTGCTCGGCTGGCGCTCGGCGGCCAGTGTGGTCGTCGCGACCATCAACACCGCGGGTCACACGTCATTGGCAGAGATACAACTCGACACCGGCACCCGCCGGACCCTGTCCCGCTTCGACACGGGCCACAACTGCGAACTGGGCACCCAGACCTGCCAGGTGTTCGACCTGCACCTCGCCACCGGTTTGCTGCCCGACCTGACGGTAAGGAGCGCCGGTCGACCGCAGCGCGGCCCCCGGCCGACACTCGTGACCGTCGTCCTCGGCGTCGTCGTCCTCGCCGCCGCGTTCCTGCTCTGGCGCCGGATACGTCCGTCCACGCGTCTCCGACGACCGGAAGTGGAATAGCCGATCTTCTAACCGCGGCGCGCTCGGACCACGCGTTGCGGCACCGCTGCCACGCTCCTGCTAGCTGTACTGCCCAGGGCGCGCCGGCCCGAGTGCTCATGGAAACCCTGGGCCACTCGGGGATCGGCGTCACCATGAACACCTACAGCCACGTCATGCCCACGCAACTCGTCCAGGCCGAGGCCATGAAGGAGGTGCGGTGGGATCGGGGGCAATAGCTGTGGCTACTTGCTTGGCTACTTCTGGTGCCGGACCTGACGAAGGGCGTCCGCCGTGTCCGACGAACGCCCTGATCGTGATGGGTGGAGTCGAGGGGACTCGAACCCCCTGACCCCCACACTGCCAGAGGGGGTCTCTCGGATCTCTCTGACCTCGTGCTGCGCCGGCCTGCGGTCAGCCCTCCTCTTACTCCGCCAGTCCCCGCCACTCCCCTCGTGTAACTTGTCGACCTGGCACGGATCTGGCACGCCACCGCCGCTTGGCGTGGACTATGAACCACTTCGCCGGCAGCCGGTTGTCCGGTCTCGGGACATGGATGACAGATCGGTATCAGTTTTCTGGTCCATGGGGACGCCGCGCGTGCGGGAAAATCGGGTTGGTCGCCCGCCGACGTCGGTCGTCCTTGGCGCAGGTGAGGCCGTGTATCAGTTTGACGCTGGGAGCCGCCACGAGGGGCTGCGCATTGTAGCTACGAGCACGAGGGTCCGACTCTTCCTGTTTCCCCGATGGCTCCCGCGGGTGACCGTCCCCGATCCCCCTTTCCTCCTCAGAGGTTGTCATGGAAGAAGTCGATGAGCAGGAGCTACACGTCGAGCGGGTAGCCGCGCTTGATCTTGGCAAGGCGGTGTTGGAGGCGTGTGTGCGGGTGCCGCACGAGTCCAGGCCGGGCCGGCGGATGCAGGAGGTGCGGACCTACCCGACCACCACGGTGGCGTTGCTGCAGATGGCGGACTGGTTCCGCATCTGGGGTGTGACCCGGGTGGTCATGGAAAGCACCAGCGACTACTGGAAAGGTGCCTACTACCTGCTGGAGGCGGAGGGCTTCGAGTGCTGGCTGGTCAACGCCCGGGACGTCAAGAACGTCCCGGGCCGAGCCAAGACCGACAAGCTCGATGTGGTGTGGCTGGCCAAGGTTGCCGAGCGGGGTATGTGCCGACCGTCGCTGGTGCAGCCCCGACCGATCCGGGAGTTACGCAACCTGACCCGGTACCGGCGTTCTCTGATCCGCGATCGCACCCGGGAGATGCAACGGGCGGAGAAGCTGCTTGAGGACGCCCAGATCAAGCTGTCCTCGGTGGTCAGTGAGCTGTTCGGGGTGACCGGGCGGCTGATCCTGGACGCGTTGGTCGCCGGGCAGCGCGACCCGAGGGTGCTCGCGCAGTTGGCCAAGGGCCGCCTACGGCCGAAGATCGCACAGCTGCAGGAGGCGTTGCGCGGGTTCTTCACCGATCATCACGGTGCCATCCTGGCGATGATGCTTTCCAACATCGACCGGCTCACCGCCCAGATCGCCGCCCTGGACACGATGGTCGAGCAGGCGATCACCCCGTTCGCACATCAAGCACAGCAGTTGGCGCAGATCACCGGAGCCGGCCCCATCGCCGCGCAGGAGATCATCGCCGAAGTGGGCGTAGACATGGCCCGGTTCCCGTCCGCCGCCCACCTGGTGTCCTGGGCCAAGTTCTGCCCACAGACCCACGAGTCGGCCGGCAAGAAGAAGAACAAGGGCCGTGCCAAGGGCAACCCCTGGCTGGCCGCCACCCTGGGCAACATCGCCGCGACCGTCGCCCGCAGCGGTGCCGGCTTCCTCGGCGCCCGGCACCGACGCATCGCCCGACGCCGCGGGCCGCAGAAAGCGATTGTCGCCACCGGCAACTGCGTGCTGACCATCGCCTACCATCTGCTGTCCGACCCCACCGCCCAGTTCCACGACCTCGGCGCCGACTACTTCACCACGCGCATCGACAGGAACCGCCGGGCCCGCAGCCTGGCCGCCGCACTGCAAGCCGTCACCGGCCAGAAGATCACCATCCGGGATGGCCAAGCGATCATCGAAGTCCAAGCCGCGTAACCTCACCGCTGTCACGCAACGACAGCACTCCACACGGCACGCTGTCGGGGCGCTGCCCCGACGCTGCCGCCTGCCCACACGTCCGTTGATTTACGGGTCAGGACCTGCGTGACAGTTTGCCACCTCTAGCAGCCCCGACGCCTGGGCCAAGGTCGACGAGCTGGTCAGAACCGGCGGCGACGGCTGGCGGGACCTGATCGGCCTCTACCGTCGCCCGCCACGAGCGGGGCCGTTCGATCCCGGGCCGCAGCAGCACATCCACATCAACCAGCGGTGCCGGGTGGTACGACTGCTTCAAGGCTGACAGAAGCGGCAGAAACGGGGCGAACCGATGACGGGTGGCGCAGCCCGGCTGGTGCGGGGACCGGAGGAGAAGCGGGCGACGTTCCTGGACCTGTTCTTCGACCTGGTGTTTGTCTTCGCGCTCTTCCGGCTCTCGCACGGGCTGCGGGAACAGCTGGACTGGAGCGGCGCCTTCCAAACGCTGGTGTTGCTGCTCGCCGTGTGGTGGGTGTGGGACCAGTCGGCGGCGGCAGGCGACAGGTTCGACCCGCGACGGCCGGCGATGCAGGTGCTGGCCATCGGGTGCATGTTCGGCAGCTTCGTGCTGGCAGCCGCGGTGCCTGAGGCGTTCGGCGCGCATGGCCTGGTCTTCGCCGGCGCGTACGTCGCCGTCCAGGTCGGTCGCAGCCTGTTTCTCGTGATCGTTACGCGGGGCGACAAACGGCAGCGTCCCGAGACGCGGGCGCTGTTCTGGTTCGGCGTGTCGGCGGTGCCATGGCTCGCGGGCGCTGCCGTGCAGGGTTGGCCGCGTGGGGCGCTATGGGCGCTGGCGGTGGTGGTGGAATACACGGTGGCCATACTCGGCTGGCCCACGCCGAGGCTGGGCCGCGTCAGTGCGGCGGAGTTTTCGATCTCGGGTGAGTTCCTGGCCGAGCGGCATCGGCAGTTCGTCATCATCGCGCTCGGCGAGCTGATCCTGGTGGCAGGGCTGGGGCTCAGCAGCAACGGCTTCGAGGCGGACCGCAGCGCGGCGGCCGTGGTGGCGTTCGCGACCACGGTGCTGCTGTGGCGGATCTACATCCACCGTGCTGGGGAGGTTTTGGGCGAGGCCGTCGCCACGGCCCGTGATCCGCTCCGCGTTGCCTTGCCGGCGAGATTCGCCCACCCGGTCATGGTCGGCGGCATCGTCGCGATCTCCGTCAGCGACGAGCTCGTCATCGAGCACCCGCTCGGGAACACACCACCGGCGTGGGCCGCCGTCATCCTCGGCGGACCCGCACTGTTCCTCGCCGGACGGGCCATCTTCGAGTACTCGGTGTTCGGCCGAGTGTCCCGAGGCTGCGTGGCCGGGATCCTCGTACTCCCCGCCACCTCCCCGGCAACGATCGTCCTGCCGCCGCTCCTGGTCGCCGCCACCGCTGCTCTCGTCCTGGCCGGGATCGCCGTATCCGACGCAGCCCGCGCCCGAGGACACCCACCCGAGCCGCCCGCACCACCGGGCTAGCCGGAAAGTGTCACCACGTCCCGAGGCTGTTCTGTCACGGACGTTCTGAGACCCGACACCTGTCTGATTGCAGAACCTGCGTGACAGTGCGCCGTGTGCTGGTGGAGTTTGCCGCGACGGAGCAGCGGAATCGCGTGGTGCTGGAAGTCCAGGCGGTGCGTCGACGACGGAGATCGCCCGAACCGTTGGGAACGTCTCGGCTGTGGACCGTTGGTGGACTGGCACCATATTAGACGTCCGGGTCCGTATTGGCCGGATCGGTAGGAAGATGCGCCTATGGGGCAAATCTTGGGGATTCGGCGACCGGTGCCGATCGGCGAGGCCCAACGCACCACCCCGTTTGAGGTCTTCTTCGACCTGGTGTTCGCGTTCGCCTTCATCCGCGTGGCCACGTTCATGGCAGGGTCGCCGACGCCGCTCGTCCTGGTGCAGGGCCTGGTGTTCCTGATGCTGCTGTGGTGGCCCTTCACTACCTTCGCCTGGCTGGCCAACCAGGTCCGCGCCGACGTGGGCCTGGTCCGCGCCGGGCTGGTCGTGGTGATGGCCGCAATGTTCGTGGCCGGCTTGGTCATCCCGTACGCGTGGGGGAACGGCAGGTGGACGGTTTCCGAAGCGCTGACGGTGGCGGTGGCGTACATCGTGATCCGGACCGCGTTTTACCTACTCAATTGGCACGTCGCCGTCGTTAAGCCGCGAATCCCGGCGCCCGGCTTCCGCTATGCCATCCCGATCGCGGGGGGCTGGATTCCGCTGCTGCTCGGGGCGGTGCTCGGCGGCGCCACACAAACGCTGTTGTGGGCCGTAGCGTTCCTCATCGACTGCCTCGGTACCGCGTGCGCCTCGGTGTTCAGCAGAGACCGATTTCAGTTGCGCAGCGCTAGCCACTTGTGCGACCGGCATGGCCTGTTACTGATTATCGCCCTGGGCGAGTCGCTGATCGCGGTGGGCGCTGGCGCCGGATCGGCGGTCACCCACTGGCCTGTCCTGATCGCCGCACTGCTCGCCGTGGCCATTGCCACGGCCCTGTGGTGGCTGTACTTCGAGAACGCCGCCGCACCGGCCGGACAGGCCCTGGCGCGCCTCCCCGAACAGGACCGCGTCCGGCCTGCCATCAACGCCTACAGCCTGGCCCACTTCCCGCTCATCGCCGGGATCATCTACCTGGCCCTGGGCATCGAACTCGTCGTCGAGCACCTGGCCCACCACCCGTTGCAGCATCCTGCCGGGGCGCCCCTGGATTGGACCTCCACAGCGGCCCTGTTCGGCGGCCCGGTCGTCTACCTCATCGGCCGGGGCCTGTTCCTCCGTTTCACCGTCGGACACACCCCACGCGCCCCAATCGTCGCGGCCGGCATCATGCTCGCACTGCTTCCCGTCGCCCGGAGCCTGCCCGCCCTCGGCGCCTTCGGCGTGATCACCGCTGTCCTCGCCGCCCTCGTCTGCTACGAACGAATCATGTGGCAGCCGACCGCAGGTGCCAGATGATTACTCACCCACACCGTGAAGAACCAGCAATATCCCCGAGCCTTGGCCATCAGTCAGCGACGGCGTCCGACCCAAGACCGTCCCGTCCCGGCTCACCCCCGGCCACCTGCACCAGCTCCTCGCCGACGACGGCGTCCCGGCCGGACCACCACCGCAGCCCGCGTCCCAGCCGCTGCGGGTCGAACGCCGCGTCAGCACCCGCGGAGCCCTAGTCATCGCCGGTCAACGCATCCACGTCGGCGTCGCCCACGCTGGATCCACCCTCACCGTCGAAGCCGCCGACACCACCTTCCGCGTCCACAACGGTGACCAACTCCTCACCGAAGTCGCCCGCACCACCGCCATGGACGTCGCCAGGTTCAAGGGCCGCAAACCCGAACCGCCACGACCCTCGGCGCCCCCTGCGTCACAAGGAGGTAAGCCCTCTCACCGTGGAAGAGGCGCGGCAGCTCGTCGCGGCCGCACACGGTGACCGGATGAAGGCCCGGCGGATCATCGGTCTTTCGCTCGGACTGCGCCAGAGCGAGGTACTCGGCCTGTGGTGGGAGGACATCGACCTCGACGCCGCGACGCTTCGGGTACGCCGGCAGCTCACCCGCGCCCGTATACCAGTCGAGAAGTTGTCATTCGGCCCGTTGAAGTCGGCCAAATCCATGCGGGTCCTACCGCTGCCAGCTCCGTTGGTCGTCGCTCTCGGGGAGCACCAGCAGCGGCAGCGCCAGGAGCGAGACGCCCTCGGTGAGACTTGGGTAGACCCCACCGGAACGACACCCGGTCTTTCAAGGCGCTCCTGATAGCGGCCAATGTTCGATGCGAGGAAGTAGTAGCTCCCGACGTATCGGCCCGCCTCGTGCCGAAGGTCCGGCTTCATGACCTGCGGCACACCGCTGCCACGCTCCTGCTGGCGCAAGGCGTGCCGGCCCGAGTGCTCATGGAACTCCTGCGCCACTCTCAGATCGGCATCACCATGAACATCTCAGCCACGTCATGCCCACTCAGCTCGTCCAGGCCGCCGACGCCATGAAGAACGTGCTGTAGGCCGAGGGGCACTAGCTTGGCTACTCGGTTGGCTACATCCGACGTCCGAAATGACGAAGGGCGTCCGTCGTGTCCGACGAACGCCCTTATCGCGAGGGTGGAGCCGAGGGGACTCGAACCCCTGACCCCCACACTGCCAGTGTGGTGCGCTACCAGCTGCGCCACGGCCCCATGCTGCTGTCCCGGTCGCCCGGGCACTTGCGAAACTATACACATCCCGGCCGGCGCGGTCACATCGCGGGGGTCCCGTGCCGGCGCCTCCGGGGCTCAGTTGAGCGCCACGTCCGGCGGGAAGTGGGCCACCGCCGCCATCATCCCGCCCTGCCGGCGGAGCACCATCGGCCACAGGTCGTCGGGCCGGTCGACGAAGGCGTCACCGGGCAGCGCGTCGAGCACGAACCAGGAGCCCTCCTCGATCTCCTGCTCCACCTGGCCGGAGCCCCAACCGGAGTAGCCCGCGAAGACCCGGATGGAGCCGATGCTCTCCCGCAACCGCTCGGGGTCGACCGACAGATCGAGCGTGCCGACGGCGCCGGAGACCTGGTGAAACCCCTTCACCCGCTTCACCGGGTGACGCATCCGGGCCAGGCAGATGGCCGAGTCGGGCTGGACCGGGCCGCCCTCGAAGAGCACGGCCGGGTCGCGGGCCAGGTCGCTCCAGTCGCCGAGCACGTCGGCCACCGGCACCTCGGTGGCGCGGTTGAGCACCACGCCGAGCGCACCGCCCGGCTCGTGGGCCACGAGCAGCACTACCGTACGGTCGAAGTTGGGGTCCTTCAGCGAGGGAGTCGCGACCAGCAGCCGCCCGGTCATCGCCTCCATCGCCCGCCCGCCGATCGCCTGGCCCTCTCCCTGCATGTCACGCACCTGTCACCCGCGCACCCGGACTCGGGACCCGTTGTCCCGCGGGCCGGCCGGCCTCCGCGCTGTCAACGCCATGCCTGGCACCATAGCCTGCGACCGGGGTGCTGGCTAAGGTCTGAGCGGCGGGTGATCGGGCAGTGGAGGGGGAGCACCGGTGGGTCCTACGGCCGACGTGGCGGTCATCGGCGGTTCGGGTCTCTACGCGCTGCTCGACGGCGCCACGGAGCACGAGGTGGCGACCCCGTACGGGCCGCCGTCGGATGCGGTGACGATCGCCGAGGTGGGCGGCCGGCGGGTGGCGTTCCTGCCCCGGCACGGCCGGGATCACCGCCACCCGCCGCACCTGATCCCGTACCGGGCGAACCTCTGGGCGCTGCGTTCGCTCGGGGTGCGCCAGGTGCTCGCCCCGTGCGCGGTCGGCGGGCTGCGCCCCGACCTCGGGCCGGGGACCTTCGTCGTGCCCGACCAGCTGATCGACCGCACCAGCGGGCGGGCGCAGACGTACTACGACCGCGGTGCGGTGCACGTCCCGTTCGCCGACCCGTACTGCCCGGACGGGCGTCGTACGCTGCTGGCCGCCGCGGCCGGCCGGGACGTCGCGGCGGTCGACGGTGGGACGGTCGTGGTCGTCGAGGGACCGCGGTTCTCCACCCGTGCCGAGTCCCGCTGGTATGCCTCGATCGGCGGCACGGTGGTCAACATGACCGGTCACCCGGAGGCGGTGCTTGCCCGGGAGCTGGCGCTCTGCTACTCGGCGATCGCCCTCGTCACCGACTTGGACGCCGGGCTCACCGCCGGCGAGTCGGTGACCCAGGAGGAGGTGTTCCGGGTCTTCGGCGAGAACACCGACCGGCTGCGTGGCGTGCTGCTGGACGCGCTGGCCGCGCTCCCCGCCGAGCGGACCTGCCCGTGCGGCCGGGCGCTAGAGGGCATCCGGCTGCCCTTCGCGCTGCCCTGACGGCCGGCCCCGCGACCACCTCCGACCCGGCCGGGTGATCACGGCTCGTCGGCGACGGGGAAAGGCCCGAACTGCCCGGCTCGTCCCGATAGATTCGGCAGGGTCGGGGCGCGCCGTCTCCGGCGAGCGGAGCACGCCCGCGACGCGGAGGCAGGTGGCGATGGCAACGGTCCGGGAGACCACGTACGACCTGCTCCGCAGCCTCGGCATGACCACCGTCTTCGGCAACCCGGGCTCCACCGAGGAGCCGTTCCTCCAGGACTTCCCGGCCGACTTCCACTACGTGCTCGCGTTGCACGAGGCGTCCGCCGTCGGTATCGCCGACGGCTACGCGCAGGCCACCGGCCGCCCCGCGCACGTCAACCTGCACACCGCCCCGGGCACCGGCAACGGCATGGGCAACCTGGTGACGGCCTGGCACAACAAGACTCCGTTGATCATCACCGCCGGCCAACAGGCACGGGAGATGCTGCTGCTCGAACCGCGGCTCACCAGCCGCCGCGCGGCCGAGTTCGCCCAGCCGTACGTGAAATGGGCCTACGAACCGGTGCGTGCCCAGGACATCCCCGGCGCGCTGCTGCGGGCCTACGCGACCGCGGTGCAGCCGCCGGCCGGGCCGGTCTTCCTCTCGCTGCCGCTGGACGACTGGGCGCAGCCCGCCGACCCGCCGCCACCGCCGCGATCCGTGGCCACCCGCTTCGCGCCCGACCCCGAACAGCTGCGGCGCTTCGCCGACGTGCTGGCCGGCAGCGGCAACCCGGCGCTGGTGTTCGGCGCGGCGGTGGACCGGGCCGAGGCCTGGCCGCTCGCCGCCGCCCTCGCCGACCGGCTGGCCGCGCCGGTCTGGTCGGCCCCCGCGCCGGAGCGGGCCGCTTTCCCCGAGGACCACCCGCACTTCCGGGGCGTGCTGCCGTTCGCCATCGGCCCGCTCGCCGAGAAGCTGCGCGGCCACGACACGGTGCTGGTGGTGGGCGCGCCCGTATTCCGCTACTACCCGTACGTGCCGGGCGCGTACCTGCCCGACGGCACCCGGCTGCTGCACGTCACCGACGACCCCGACGAGGCCGCCCGGGCGCCCGTCGGGGACAGCCTGCTCGCGGACCCCGGGCTCGCCCTGGCCGCGCTGGTCGACCTGCTGCCGCCGGCGCAGCGGCCACCACCGACCCCCCGACCCGCACCCGCGCCGCCCGAGGTGACCACACCGCTCAGCGCCGACGCGCTCTTCGCCGCGCTGGCCCGGCACCTGCCACCGGACGCGGTGCTGGTGCAGGAGAGCCCGTCCAACCTGCCCGCGCTGCGCCGGCATCTGCGGATCACCCGGCCGGCGTCGTACTTCACCATGGCCAGCGGCGGCCTCGGTTACGGCCTGCCGGCGGCCGTCGGGGTGGCGCTGGCCGAGCGGGACACCGGCCGCGGCCGGCCGGTGGTCGCGGTGATCGGCGACGGCTCGTTCCACTACTCGGTGCAGGCGCTCTGGACCGCCGCCCGGCTGCGGCTGCCGCTGGTGGTCGTGGTGCCGGTCAACCAGCAGTACGCGATCCTGAAGGCGTTCGCCGAGCTCAAGCACACGCCGGGGGTGCCCGGCCTGGACCTGCCGGGCCTGGACATCACGGCCGTGGCGCGGGGGTACGGCTGCGCCACGACCGTGCTGGAGACGCCGGATCAGCTCGGCGAGGCGCTCGCCGCCGGACTGCGGGCCGACGGTCCCACCGTGCTGCCGGTGCCGATCAGCACTGACCCGCCCCGGATCCTCTGACCTCTCCGGCGGCCGCGCTGGGGCCGGCCTTCCGACCCGCCCGTCCTCAGCGCGGACCGAGTGGCAGCGGTGTGCCGGTGAGCACGTCCAGCACCGGGCGGGCGCCCAGCGGTGCCTTCAGCGTGACGGTGACCGGCGCGAGCTTCAACTGGTCGGTGCAGACGCCGCTGGACCGGATCACACCGCCGCCGACCACCACCGCGTCGCCGCGCTCCTGCACCAGCGGGGTGATCCCGGTGTCGCAGGCGCCCACCCCGAGGCGGTACGTGACCCGGACGCCGTCGACCGCCTGGAGGTCCTGCGCGCCGACCACCCCGTCCGGCGCGGGACGGGCCGGCGCGCTCGGCTCCGGCGCGGCGGCGATCGCGTCCGGCGCGACCGCCAGGCGGGCCACCGGGCCGGACAGCTCCTCCACCGTGAACAGCCACGCGGGCACCTGCGCCTCGCCCCGGCTGGTGCGCACCGGTGCCGTGCCGAGCCGCACGGCGGTGACCGTGAGCGGCGTGCAGGCGGACTGCGGCGGGCCGGTCACCCAGCCGTCCGGGCCCGGCTCGATGGTCGGCCCGCCCTTGGTCCGCGGCGACGGCGCCTGCGGCCGCTCCTCGCACGGCGGCGGATCCCCCTGGTCCAGCTGCCGGTACGCCTCGGCGGCGCTCACCAGTGGGACGGTCAGCGTCCCGTCCGGGAAGCGGATCGTGCCTTCGGCCGGAGGCGTGCCGGGCAGCGGAACCTGCTCCCGGTACCAGCCGGCCTGGAATGCCGTCTCGGTGTCCACGGTGAACCCCGGGTCGCCGGTCAGCACGGTGGGACCCTGCAGCGGCACGTACCCCTGCGTCCACGTCGGACCGGGGCGCCAGGCCTCGGCGACCTCGGTGGCTCGCTGGTGGAACCCCTCCCAGCGGTGGTCCGGGCTGGTGGCCGGCGCGTCGGAACCGGAGCCGGCGGGCGCGCAGCCGACGGCCAGCACCAGCAGGGGCAGGCTGAGCAGGACGAGTGAGCGACGCATGCCCGGTTCGACGCCCGACCCGGCTGGCCGGTTCCCCCGAGCCGGGGCGCCGGCCCGGGGACGGCCGGATCCCGGGCGGACCGCACGCCGACCCGGGCGGGTGACAGCCCGGTCCGGCGGCGTCAGGTCTCGCCGCCGAGGTCGGTCTCGTACGCCAGCCAGAGCAGGTCGGCGCCGCGCTGCCGGTGCCGGGACAGGGCCCGCAGCAGGTGGGCGGCGAGCATGCGGAGCTCATGGGCCGGCGCGCCGGGCCGCTCGGCCGCGTGCTGCAGGGCGGCGAGCGCCGCGGCGATCGCCTCGTGCTCCCGGGTCAGCAGGCGCACCCCGCGGTCCAGCCGCGGCGCCTGCGCGAGCAGCTCGGCGTAGAGGCCGGCGGGCCCCTCGGTCGCCGCGACGTGCTCGGCGAAGCCCTGCCGGACCGGGGCGAGTCCGATCTCCACCCCCTCCCGCCAGCGCGGCTCTCCCGGCGCGGCGGCGAGCAGCCGGGTGAGGGCGTGCAGGTCGCGGAGGAGGGAGGCCGGGCCGGGACGGGCGGCGGGCGGCTGGAGTACCCCGCTGACGGCGGACGGTTGCTGGATCGGCTGGGTGGCCATGGGCACCTCCCGCGCTGCGTCTGACCGCGTACGCCGATGGTGAACCCGCCGCTGCCGGCTGTCCAGGCTCCCCGATCGCCTCATATGTCCCATGGGCACCAGCAGTCGCAGTGGCCACAACCGCCCCTGGAGTGCGCCTTCCGGCGGCGCTGGACCGGGCGCCCTTAACAACAGGCGGCGGGCGCCGTCCCCGGAAACGCCGGTGCGCCCCGGTCCGGTGGACCGGGGCGCACAGGTCAGGTGGTGGAGGTGCCGGGAATCGAACCCGGGTCCTTCGCCGGTTTGTCAGGGCTTCTCCGAGCGCAGCTCGCTATGCCTCTACTCGGCCCCTCCGATCACGCGAGCGAGTCGGTGTGACGGGCCCAGTCGCTGATTGATCTCGCCGCACGGACCCCGCGACCGGGTCCGATTGGCCAGCCTTCTAGCTGATGCCGGCTAACTGGGTCGAAGGCGCTCCCAGGCCGACAGACTCACTACTCGCCTCAGGCGGCGAGAGCGAAGTCAGCGCGATTGTTCTTGGCGCTTATTGGTTTCCGACGACCGATTCTCGAGACGACGTCGGCTTCCTCGGCTCGCTTCCCCTGCCGCAACGTACGAAGTCGAAACCAGTCACCCCCTCGACAGGCCGCCGGATGCGGCGGCACTGACAAGCCTAACGCCTGCCGCAACGGGTTTCATCCCGAGGCCCGGGTCGGGCGCGCCGACCCGGACAGGGCGGACAATTCAGTCGTTCATCCCCTTGCCACGCCGGCCACTGACCCGGGCGATCTCCCGGTCCGCGTCCCGCTTGGCGAGGTCCTGCCGCTTGTCGTAGGACTTCTTGCCCTTGGCCAGGGCGATCTCCACCTTGGCCCAGCCGTCGGCGAAGTAGACCTGCAGCGGCACCAGCGTGTGGCCGCCCTCCCGGGTCTTCCCGATCAACCGGTCGATCTCCAGGCGGTTGAGCAGCAGCTTCCGGGTACGCCGGGGCTCGTGGTTCGTCCAGGTGCCCTGGGTGTACTCGGGGATGTGCATGCCGTGCAGGTAGAGCTCGCCGTTGCGCTCCTGCGCGAAGGCGTCCACCAGCGAGGCGCGCCCCGCACGCAGCGACTTGACCTCGGTGCCGGTCAGCGCCATGCCCGCCTCGTACGTGTCGAGGATGGCGTAGTCGTGGCGCGCCTTGCGGTTGGAGGCGACGACCTTTCGTCCCTTTTCCCGTGGCATCGGCGCCACCTCCCTTCCTGGTGGGCCGGGGTGATCCGGCCGGACGGCGGAGATCATGCTACCCGAATGACAAGGGCCCTCCCGCGCCGTTTATTCCTGGCGCGGAAGGGCCCTCGGACGACGTCTGGGACGACCCGTACGGCGACTAGACCCGCAGGTAGAAGCGGAGCGTGACCCACGCGGTGATCGCGCTGACCAGGCCGCCGATCAGCGCCATGAACGGGAAGATGAACAGGATGTCGCCCCAGCTGATCGGGGAGAGCAGACCCTGGAGCGCCTCGAGCGAGCCGTCGAAGAGCAGATACTTCGCCAGGATCAGGGCCACCAGGCCGAGCAGGGCGCCGATCAGACCGGCGACCACCGCCTCCAGCACGAACGGCGCCTGGATGAACCAGTTCGACGCGCCGACCAGCTTCATGACGGCGACCTCACGTCGCTTGCTGTACGCGGCCACCTGGATCGTGTTCGCGACCAGCAGCAGTGCGGCGATGGCCATCACGACCGCGGCGGCCAGCGCGATGTTCTGGATCGCGGTGAGGATGTTGAAGATCTTGTCCAGCAGCCGGCTCTGGTCGACGATCTCGTCGACGCCCTCGGTGTCCTTGTACTGGTCGTAGATGTTCTTGTACTGCTCCGGGTTGACCAGCTTCAGCCGGAACGACTCGGGCAGCTGGTCGGGCTTGACCGCGTTCACCAGGTCGGGCGCGTCCTGGTACATCTCCTTGAAGCGCTTGTACGCCTCGTCCTTGTTGACGTACAGGACCTCCTTGACCAGGGGGTCTGTCTTCAGCTTGCTGTCCAGGTCGGTGCGCTGCTGCTCGGTCACCTCCTGGCTGAGGAAGATCGAGACCTCGATGTTCTTGTAGTAGAGGTCCTTCATGTCGTCAACCTGGCGGTACATGAGACCGCTGGCGCCGAGCATGGTCAGCGAGACCGCCATCGTGATGATCATCGCGATGGTCATGGTCACGTTGCGCCACAGTCCGACCAGTACCTCGGACAGGACGTATTTCACGCGCATCGGGAATTCCTCCGGGTCTCCGGCATGAGGTGTTCGTCGTCAGGCTGCGGGGTGAGGGGGTCAGGTCACCCGTAGACGCCGCGGGCCTGGTCGCGCACGATGCGGCCGCTCTCGATCTCGATGACGCGGCGGCGCATCTGGTTCACGATGTTGGAGTCGTGCGTGACCATCACGACGGTCGTGCCGGTGCGGTTGATCCGGTCCAGCAGGCGCATGATCTCGATCGACGTGTCCGGGTCCAGGTTTCCGGTCGGCTCGTCGGCGAGCAGGATCAGCGGACGGTTCACGAAGGCCCGGGCGACGGCCACCCGCTGCTGCTCACCACCGGAGAGCTCGTGCGGGTAGCGGTGCTCCTTGCCACCGAGCCCGACCAGCTCCAGCACCTCGGGCACGACCCGGCGGGCGACCGCCTTCGTCTTGCCGATCACCTCGAGGGCGAACGCCACGTTCTCGTACGCGGTGCGGTTGGGCAGCAGCCGGAAGTCCTGGAACACGCAGCCGATCGAGCGCCGGAAGTGGGGTCGCTTCCAGGACCGCATCGACGTCACGTCCTTGCCGTTGACGACGACCCGGCCCTTGTTGGGGCTGACCTCGTGCAGCAGCATTTTGATGATCGTGGACTTGCCGGAGCCGGATGGCCCGATGAAGAAGACGAACTCGCCCTTCTCAATGGAGACGGACACGTTGTCGAGCGAAGGCCGGGACGCCTTCGGGTACGTCTTCGTCACTTGCTCAAGCTGAATCACGGGTGGTGAGTCTACGCGGTGTAACCGGAGAGCCAAGTGCCACGCCCCGATGATGCGAGGCGCGTCATCGATTTAGTGGGTTGTGCGGAGATCGATGACGCGCTCCGCCCGCAGGCCGTCACGCACTGTCGCCGGCAAGCTCCCGCTGCTTACGCCACCGGATCCCGGCTTCGATGAAGCTGTCCAGTTCGCCGTCGAAGACCGAGCTCGGATTGCCGGTCTCCTGCTCGGTTCGGAGATCCTTCACCATCTGATAAGGGTGCAGGACGTACGAGCGCATCTGGTCGCCCCACGAGCCGGCCGCGTCGGTCTTCAGACCCTGGAGCTTGGCCTGCTCCTCCTGACGCTTGCGCTCCAGCAGCCGGGCCTGGAGCACCCGCAGCGCGGACGCCTTGTTCTGCAGCTGGGACTTCTCGTTCTGGCAGGTGACCACGATGCCGGTCGGGATGTGGGTGATCCGCACCGCCGAGTCGGTGGTGTTGACGCTCTGCCCACCCGGACCCGAGGAGCGGTAGACGTCGATCCGCATCTCATTCTCGGGGATGTCGATGTGGTCGGTCTGCTCCACCACGGGCAGCACCTCGACGCCGGCGAAGCTGGTCTGCCGGCGCCCCTGGTTGTCGAAGGGGCTGATCCGGACCAGCCGGTGGGTGCCCGACTCGACACTGAGCGTGCCGTAGGCGTACGGGACCTTGACCGTGAAGGTGGCGGACTTCAGGCCGGCCTCCTCCGCGTACGAGGTCTCGTAGACCTCGGTCGGGTAGCCGTGCCGCTCGGCCCAGCGCAGGTACATGCGGAGCAGCATCTCGGCGAAGTCCGCCGCGTCCACCCCGCCGGCGCCGGCCCGGATGGCGACCAGCGCCTCCCGGGAGTCGTACTCGCCGGAGAGCAGGGTGCGGACCTCCATCTCCTGGATGGCCTTGGTCAGCCCGGTGATCTCGCTCTCCACCTCGTTGAGCACGCCCGGGTCGGACTCCGCCTCGGCCAGCTCGAGCAGGACCTGGGCGTCGTCGAGCCGGGAGCGGAGGCTGGACAGCTTGCCGATCTCGCCGTTGACGTACGACAGCTGCGAGGTCACCTGCTGCGCCTTGGCCTGGTCGTCCCAAAGGTCGGGCGCGGAGGCCTCCTCCTCCAGGCGGGCCTTCTCCTCGCGCAGCCGGTCAAGGTTGAGCACGGCCTCGATGTTGCGCAGGGTGGCGTCGAGTTCCTTGAGCTGTTCGGCATAATCGGCAGCGGTCACGACAGACAAGCGTACTGCTCGGGCGCCGAGTGAGCTTGCGAGCCCCGCGGGCCGAGGCCAAAAACCCCCTGGCGCCGCGGCCGGAGTGGCGCTTTCTCACGGCGGAACCGCCGGAGGTCACCCGACGGGGGAGGCCTTCAGCCAGGACAGCGCCGCCCGGTGATAGGCGACGGCGAACTCCAGGGCGCTCGCGTCGTAGGTCTCGCCCTCCTTCTTGGCGTTCTTGACCTGCTCGCGGACCGCCGCCAGGGCCTCCGTGTGGTACTCGTTGGCCGACGCGTACAGGCTCTTCAGCTGGCTGGGCGAGTGCAGGTCGCCGAAGGCCATCCGCAGGGCGATCGGATTCCGGATGGTGTCCCGACCGGGGTTTTCGGCCAACCACTTCGAGAATGTCCGTTTTCCGGACGCGGTGATCGAATAGGGCTGGCTCAACCGCGGCCCGGGCTTGCCCATCCGGACCAGACCCCGCTCGGCCAGGACCGGCAACTCCCGGTACACCTGGCTACGGGTCATCGACCAGTACGGCGCCAGCCGGCGCTCAGCGGCGGCCATCAGTTGACCGCCTGTCATCGGGCCCTCGTGGAGCAGCCCTAGCAGGGCCGCCGCCGTGGGGTTGACTCCGGAATCCGCCATGGCCATTACGCTGCCACTTTGCCGACGCGGCGTCCAGGATTTCACGGTTTGCCACCCGACAGGACTTCCAATGTGCACTGTCGGCCGACGACAGTCCGTTGAGGACTATCGATGCCTCCGATCCCGGGTGTCGCCGACGCCGCCGTCCCGCGCCGGCGGCGGGCGCGGAGAGCCGGCCGCGTGGGCCGCTCAGAGCCTGCTGCGCAACTCCCACAGCTCCGGGTAGAACCGGGTCTCGACCCGGGAGCGCAGGTAGACGCCGCCGGCCGAGCCGCCGGTGCCCGGTTTCGTGCCGATCTGCCGCTCCGCCATCAGCACGTGCCGGGCCCGCCACAGCGAGAACGACTGGTCGTGCCCCACCAGCGCCTCCGCGAGATCCCACAGCGGCCCGAACCGCTCCCGGTCCGCGGCGATCTCCTGATACGCCGCGAAGCGCTCCGCCGCCGTGCCGACCGGGAACCCGGCGGCGCTCAGCACGGCGAGGAAGCCGTCCCACAGGCTCGGCTCGGCCAGCCGCCGCTCCAGCCGCTCCCGCTCCCCCGGCGGCAGACGACGGAACCGGCGCAGGAAGTCCGGGTCCTTGAGCCCGGAGAGGAACTCGATCTCCCGGAACTGGACCGACTGGAAACCGGACGCCGGGGCCAACTTGGTGCGGAAGGCCAGGAAGTCCTGCGGGGTCATGGTGTCGATCACGTCGACCTGCCCGATCAGCACCCGCTCCACCACGTGGCAGCGCTCCAACCGCACCCGGGGCAGGTACGTCTCGCCCGCCAACATCCGGTCGCGGGCGTCGGTCAGCTCGGCGAGCAGCAGCTTGAACCAGAGCTCGTAGACCTGGTGGATGGTGATGAAGAGCAACTCGTCGTGCGAGGCCGGGTCGGACTCCGGCACCTGGGCGGCAAGCAGGTCGGCCAGCCGCAGGTAGTCGCTGTAGGTGAGCAGCCCGCCCTGCTCGCCGAACCGGGCGTCGTGAGGAGGGGTCACGTCGGTCACCCCGGTCAGGCTACGCCCGCGCTGGCGCTCCCGCCCTCGGCCGCGGGGCCGGTCCGGCCGCCGGCGACCCGGGTCGCCGGCGGCCGAGCCGGGTCAGCCCATGTGGGGGTACGTGTGGTCGGTCGGCGGGACGAAGGTCTCCTTGATCGTCCGCGGGGACGTCCAGCGGACCAGGTTGTGCCAGGAGCCCGCCTTGTCGTTGGTGCCGCTGGCCCGGGCGCCGCCGAACGGCTGCTGCCCGACCACCGCGCCGGTCGGCTTGTCGTTGATGTAAAAGTTGCCGGCCGCGTAGCGCATCTTCTCCGCCACCGCGTCGACGACCTGGCGGTCGGTCGCGAAGATCGACCCGGTCAGCGCGTACGGCGCGATCGCCTCCGCCTGGGCCACCACCTCGTCGAAGCGGGCGTCGTCGAAGACGTGCACGCCGAGGATCGGACCGAAGTACTCGGTGGTGAAGCTCTCGTGCGACGCGTCGGTGCACTCGAAGAGCGTCGGGCGCACGAACCAGCCGACCGAGTCGTCCGCCGTGCCGCCGGCCAGGATCCGGCAGGTGTCGTCACCGGAGATCAGCTCCAGCGCGGCGGTGTGCCGGGCGAACGCCTTGTCGTCGATCACCGCACCGCCGAAGTTGCGGAAGTCGGTGACGTCGCCGTAGGACAGCGAGTCGGCGGTGGCGGCGAGCCGATCCCGCAGCCCACCCTCCCAGAGCGAGCGCGGCACGTACGCCCGCGAGGCCGCCGAGCACTTCTGGCCCTGGTACTCGTAGGCGCCCCGGATCAGCGCCGTGTGCAGCGCGTCCACGTCGGCGCTGGAGTGCGCGACGACGAAGTCCTTGCCGCCGGTCTCGCCGACGAGCCGCGGGTAGCCCCGGTAGCCGGAGATGTTCTCGCCGACGGTGCGCCACAGGTGCTGGAAGACCTTCGTGGAGCCGGTGAAGTGGATGCCCGCCAGGTCCGGGTCCGCGAGGACGACGTCGGAGACCTCCTCGCCGCGACCGGTGACCATGTTGATGACACCGGGCGGGAGGCCGGCCGCCTCGAAGAGCCGCATGGTGAAGTGCGCGGCGAACTGCTGGGTCGGGCCCGGCTTCCAGACCACGGTGTTGCCCATCAGTGCCGGCGCCGACGGCAGGTTGCCGGCGATCGCGGTGAAGTTGAACGGGGTCACCGCGTAGACGAAGCCCTCGAGCGGCCGGTGGTCGAACCGGTTCCACGTGCCGGCCGACGAGAGCGGCTGCTCGGCGAGGAGCCTGCGGGCGAAGTGCACGTTGAACCGGAGGAAGTCGATCAACTCGCAGGCCGAGTCGATCTCCGCCTGCACCGCCGTCTTCGACTGACCCAGCATGGTGGCGGCATTCAAGGTGTCGCGCCACGGGCCGGCGAGCAGCTCGGCCGCCCGCAGGAAGATGGCGGCCCGCTCCTCGAACGGCAGTGCCCGCCACATCGGGGCGGCGTCCTTGGCGGCCTTGACCGCCGCGCGCGCGTCGTCGTGGGTGGCGTGGCCCGTGACACCGAGGACGTGGGCGTGCTTGTGCGGCTGCACCACATTGATCGACTCGCCGCCGGCCATCCGCTGCTCGCCGGCGATGGTCATCGAGAGGTCGATCCGCTCGGCGGCCAGCTCGGTCAGGCGCCGCTGCAGCCGCTCCCGGTCGGCACTGCCCGGCTCGTAGGTGCGTACCGGCTCGTTGCGCGGTTCGGGTACGGAGAACACGGCGTCCATCAAGGCTCCTGGCGATCTCGACAGCGGTGGCGGAACCGGACCCGCGGGCACCGACCGGGCGGTCGGACGCCGCACGCCACCCGGGATGACCGGCCACGGCGGCGGGACCTGCCGCGATTCTCCCACGCGCCGGTGAACGTCCCGCTCCCCCCGGCCAGGGCACGGCGGGGGCCGATGCGTGCCGGGTGCCGGAACCGGGGGCGGATAGGCTGGGTGGCCGGTGACCTGCCGACCCGCGAAGGGAACACGATGACCAAGCAGCCCGGCGGCTCCACGGCCGCGGAGCCGGACCAGCCCGCGGTCGGCGACAGCGCACCGACCACGCCGGGCGAGGCCGCCCCGACGGCGGACGCCGACCCGGCGACCGTCGACGGCGAGGCTGGGCGCGACGCCGGCGACGCCCCGGAAGACGACGGGACCGCGGCGCACGGCACCGCCGGAACCGTCGACGGGCCGGTGCCGGTGCCCGCCGCGGTGCTGCTCGCGCTGCTGTCGCTGGGGTGGCTGGCCGCGATGCTCTGGTCGACCCGCGAGGCGATCCACTCCGCGGCGGTCGGCGTCACCGCGATCAGTCTCTCCGCCTTCGCGCTCCCGGGGGTCATCTCGGCCGCGCTGGTCGCCGGCGCCGCCTTCGCGCTCTTCGGTGTCGACCTGCTCGCCCACCGGGTCGGCGAGCGCGCCACCCTGCGCTTCGTCGCCGCGATCGGCACCGGTGCGCTGATCGGGCTCGCCGCCGCGGTCGTGGTCAACCTCACCTACGCCGACAACTCGATCACCAACGTCATCGCCGGCACCACCGCGGCCGCGGCGATCATCGGTGGCGCGATGGCCGGCGCCCGCACCGCGCCGGTGGTCGGCGCCGTGGTTTCCGCCGCGCTGGGCGCGCTGATCTTCGTGGTCGCGTTCAGTCAGGCCCGGGACCCGCTCTTCAACCTCTTCGGGGCCGGCGAGACGCAGGAGTCGATGGTGAACGCGGCCAAGTGGGTGTCCCGCACCGAGTCCCTGCTCGCCGGGCTGCTCGCCGGGCTGCTCGCCTTCGGATACCTGACCTGGGCGCGGCGCCGGGCCGCCGCCCGCGGGACCGCGACCGCCCCGCGCTGGCCCGCGTACCTGCTGGCCGGGGCGGGGCCGGGCCTGCTCCTGCTGCTGGCCGAGGTGATCATCCGGATCGGCGGGCGCTCCCTGCTCGACCTGGCCAGCGCGCTGAGCGAGGCCGACGCGGTGGCGCAGACCAGCCTCGGCACCTCGCGGGTCGACAACGGGATCTGGGTGCTCTTCGTGGGGGCGCTCACCGCGCTCATCGCGTTCGGCCGCACGCTCGGCCCGGCCCGGTCCGACGACGAGCCCGTGGCGGCCGGTGACGAGCCTGCCGAGGACGCGCTGGAACCCGACGCCGCCCGCTGACCGGCGCGCCGCTCCGGCACCCGGCCGCCCGCGCCGCCGCCCGGAGCCCGCTGACCGGCGCTCCCGTCAGGAGGCGTCGCGGAGCAGCAGGTCGAGCTCGGTCACGTCGTACCACTCCAGCTCGTGATCCTCGGCGCCGTCGACGGTGAACTGGGCGTCCGGGTCACCGGCCAGCGCCTCGGCCACCACCTCGGCCGCGGCGGCGACCTCCTCGACCGCCTCGGCGCCGTCCACGTGGATCGCCGCGACGGCGCCCACCGGCACCGGGGCCGCCAGCCCGACCCGGCTGGACCCCAGCTCCGGGTCCGCCCGGCCCACCGCCGCGGCCGGCAGGTCAGCGGAGACCACGACCCGACGACGAGGGGCGCCCGGGTCGGCCCGGAGCAGCTGCAGCGCGTCCTGGGCGGCGCGGGTGAAGGCGACGTACTCCAACTCCTCCTCGTCGCCCTCGGCGTACCACTCGCGCAGCGACGGGGTGACCGCGTGCGCCTCGGCGGCGGTGAGCCCGTGCTCGCGCAGCCGGGCCAGCATGGGCACGGTCGCCGGCACGTACACCCGGACAAGCTCGTCGGTCACCGGTCGTCTCCCCGCTCAGGTGCTTCCACCGGCGTCCGCCGGCCCGGGCGCAGATCATGCCGTACGCCGTGACCGTCATACACCTCGCGTCCGACCGGTGGAAGTTCCCCCGCCGGTGTGTCCCCGCCCGACGCCAGGCCACCAGCGACCCTCCGAGCTGGGTGGCTGTCGGCAGGCGATGGCAAACCGAAGCAACCGATGACAATCGAGGGACTCCCCCGTGGAACCGAGGTTCCTGCTGCTGTCCGACGTCGCCGCCGAGCTGAACGTGTCGGACTCGCAGGTCTGCCACATGGTGGCCAGCGCTGAACTGCCCCCGATCAAGATCGGTGGACGCGGCCAGTGGCGCGTGGAGCGCGCCCGGCCGGAGGAGCAACCCCGGCCCGGGCGCACTACCTGCTGGCCGAGCTGGCCAACGCCACAATCCGGTCCGAGCCCCGGCCGTTCCAGCAAGCACAGGGCGCGGGCGTGGCACGAAGGCGCGCGGGGCGCAGGGCGCACGGGGCAGGGCGCGAAGGGGCAACGAAGCGCGCGGAACACCGCGCGGCCCGGCGGGCAATGATCGACTCGCCTTACAAGGAAGTCGGAGTGTCCCCCGGCCCGGGCACCCCAACTTCATTGAAGGCGAATTGACCTTGACCAGCGACGACAAGGGCCCACACCGTGCGACCGAGCCACAGCGCAGCGACCGCGCGACCAGCGGCCCGCGGCCCCAGCCGCCCCACCGCGTCACGGACGCCCCGGCCAGCCGGGCAACAGGACCGGACGGGGAAGGGCCGGAACGCGACGTGCCCCGGCCGAGAAGGCCGGGGCACGTCGGACGATGCGCCCGGGGTCCACCTGGATCGGTCAGTAGGCGCCCCGGGCTCCACCTCAGGGCCGGCGCCGAGCGGCGCCGGCGCGGTGATCAGGCGCCGCCGTTGGGCGCGCCGTGGCACCGCTTGTACTTGCGGCCGGAGCCGCACGGGCAGGGCGCGTTGCGGGACGGGCCGTTGCCGGCGTCCGCCTGCCCCGGGTCGGCGCGGCGGGTCGAGCTGCCGGCGACCGCCGGGCCGCGAAGCCCGGTCGCGGGGCGCTGCGGGGCCGCCGGAGCGGTCCGTCCCGGGCCGGCCGGCGCCGCCTTCGGCGACCGCCCGACACCGAGCGCCGGCGCCTGCTGGTCGGTCTGCTCCACGGTGGGCGCGCCGGGGCTCGCCTCGCCGTCGATGGTGGGGGCGGAGTATTGCAGCGGCTGCTGCTGCGGGGCCCGGTTGAGGCCCTTGGCCCGCAGCTCCACCGGCTTGTCCAGCAGCTGGACCTCCTCCTCGGCCGCCGGCTCCGGCGCCTCGACCTGGACCTCCAGGTTGTAGAGGAAGCCGACCGTCTCCTCCTTGATGCCGTCCATCATGGTGGCGAACATGTCGAAGCCCTCGCGCTGGTACTCCACCACCGGGTCGCGCTGGGCGTACGCCCGGAGGCTGATGCCCTCCTGGAGGTAGTCCATCTCGTAGAGGTGCTCGCGCCACTTGCGGTCGATGACCTGGAGCAGGACCATCCGCTCCAGCTGCCGGACGCCCTCCTCGCCGAGCTCCTGCTCACGGCGGTCGTACGCGGCGTGCGCGTCCTCCTTGAGGCGGGCGATCAGGAAGTCGGCGTCCATGCCGGCGCGCGAGCCGCCGACCTCCTCCTCCAGCTCGTCGATCGTGATGCCGACCGGGTAGAGCTGCTTGAGGTTGGACCAGAGCTGCTCGAGGTCCCAGTCCTCGCCGTAACCCTCGGAGGTGGCCCCCTGCACGTAGGCGCCGACGACGTCGTCGATCATGTTGCGGACCTGCTCGGAGAGGTCCTCGCCGTTGAGCACCCGAAGCCGCTCGGCGTAGATCACCTGGCGCTGCTTGTTGAGCACCTCGTCGTACTTGAGCACGTTCTTGCGGATCTCGGCGTTCTGGCCCTCGATCTGGGCCTGGGCGCTCTTGATCTGGCGGGTGACCATCTTCGACTCGATGGGCACGTCCTCCGGGATGTTGAAGCGCTCCATGACCGCCTCGACCGCGCCGGCCCGGAAGCGCCGCATCAGCTCGTCCTGGAGCGACAGGTAGAAGCGGGACTCGCCCGGGTCACCCTGCCGACCGGAACGACCGCGCAGCTGGTTGTCGATCCGGCGCGACTCGTGCCGCTCGGTGCCCAGCACGTAGAGCCCACCGGCGGCGGCGACCTCCTCCGCCTCGGCGTCGCAGGCCTGCTTCCACTGGGGCAGGACCTCCTCCATCGCCTTGGCGTACTCCTCCTCGTTCTCCACCGGGTCGAGGCCGCGCTGGCGCAGCTCGTTGGCGGCGAGGAACTCGGCGTTGCCGCCGAGCAGGATGTCGGTGCCCCGGCCGGCCATGTTCGTGGCCACGGTGACCGCGCCCCGGCGCCCCGCCTGGGCGACGATCTCCGCCTCCCGGGCGTGGAACTTGGCGTTCAGCACCGAGTGCGGGATGCCGCGGCGGCGCAGCAGCTGGGAGAGGATCTCGGAATTCTCCACCGAGACGGTGCCGACCAGCACCGGCTGGCCCTGCTCGTGCCGCTCGGCGATGTCCTCGACCACGGCGTTGAACTTGGCCTTCTCGGTCTTGTAGATCACGTCGGGCCGGTCCTGCCGGACCATCGGCCGGTGGGTCGGGATGGTCACCACGCCGACCTTGTAGACCTTGTTGAACTCGCCGGCCTCGGTCTGCGCGGTACCGGTCATCCCGGACAGCTTCTCGTAGAGGCGGAAGTAGTTCTGGAGGGTGATGGTGGCCAGGGTCTGGTTCTCCTGCTTGATCTCCACCCCCTCCTTGGCCTCGATCGCCTGGTGCATGCCCTCGTTGTAGCGGCGCCCGTGCAGGATGCGGCCGGTGAACTCGTCGACGATCAGGACCTCGCCGTCGCTGACGATGTAGTCCTTGTCCCGCTTGTAGAGCTCCTTGGCCTTGATCGCGTTGTTCAGGTAGCCGACCAGCGGAGTGTTCACCGACTCGTAGAGGTTGTCGATGCCCAGCCGGTCCTCGACCTTCGCCACGCCTCGCTCGGTGACCGCGACGGTCCGCTTGGAGAGGTCGACCTCGTAGTCGCCCTCGCCGTCCTTACCGGCCTGAAGGCGGGCCACCACCCCGGCGAACTCGCCGTACCAGCGGGCCGAGTGCTCGGCCGGGCCGGAGATGATCAGCGGCGTGCGCGCCTCGTCGATCAGGATCGAGTCGACCTCGTCGACCACCGCGAAGTTGTGGCCGCGCTGCACCAGTTCGTCCTTCGACCAGGCCATGTTGTCGCGCAGGTAGTCGAAGCCGAACTCGTTGTTCGTGCCGTAGGTGATGTCGCACTCGTAGGCCTCGCGGTGGTCGCTCGCCGGCCGGTTGGGCAGCACCACGCCGACGGTGAGGCCGAGGAACTCGTGCACCCGGCCCATCCAGGCGGCGTCGCGCTGGGCCAGGTAGTCGTTGACCGTGACCACGTGCACGCCCTTGCCGGAGAGCGCGTTCAGGTAGACCGGCATGACCGAGGTCAGGGTCTTGCCCTCACCGGTCTTCATCTCGGCGATGTTGCCGAAATGCAGCGCCGCGCCGCCCATCACCTGGACGTCGTACGGACGCTGGCCGAGCACCCGGGCGGCCGCCTCCCGGCAGACCGCGAACGCCTCCGGCAGGAGGTCGTCGAGCGTCTCGCCGTCGGCCAGCCGTTCCCTGAACTGCTCGGTCATGCCGCGCAGCTCATCGTCGGTGAGGTTGACGTAGTCGTCCTCGATCGAGTTGACGGCGGCGGCGATGGCCTTGAGCCGGCGCACCATGCGACCCTCGCCGGCGCGGAGGACCTTTTCCAGAATCGACACGGATCAACGCTCCCCTAGACAGTCTCGAACCATCGTAGGCGCTCCATCGGGGCGATGGTCACTGGTGGCGGTGGACCGGCGCCAGGAAACCGACATAAGGCGCGCCGGGCGCGGGCGGCGGTGGATATCCGGTTACGCCGTCGGCGAACGGTCCGGCACGATGCTCGGATGGAGTCCGTGGAGATCACCGAAGAAGGCCTGCTGCTGCGCCCGTGGCGCGCCTCCGACGCCGAGTCCGTGCACCGCGCCTGCCAGGATCCGGACATCCAGCGCTGGACCACCGTACCCCGGCCGTACCTGCCGGAACACGCCAACGGCTTCGTCACGGAGATCAGCGGACGGGCCTGGGCGGAGGGCACCGGGGCGCCGTTCGCGGTCTGCGACGCCGCCACCGGCGAGCTGCTCGGCTCCTGCGGGCTGGTCACGATCGACGCCCGCCTCGGCTCCGGGGAGATCGGCTACTGGACGGCCCCCTGGGCGCGGGGCCGGGGCGTGACCGTGCGCGCCGTCCGGGCGGTCGCCCGGTGGGCGTTCGACTCGCTGAAGCTGCGCCGGCTGATCTGGCAGGCGGAGGTGGGCAACCACGCGTCCCGGCTGGTCGCCTTGCGGGCCGGGTTCCGCGTCGAGGGTCGGCTGCGGCTCGCCGACCCCGCCCCCGACGGCCGCGCCGACGGTTGGATCGGCTCCCTGCTCCCCGCCGAGGTGCCCGCGGTCGGCGAACCCGGTCCCGCCGGCCCGGGCACCGTCGAGGCCCTCCGGGCCGCCGTCTTCGGTCGGCCACAGCCCACGCTCTTCGCCACCGCCGGCCCCACCGAGCTGCGGCTGCGCCCGGTGGAGGAGCGCGACCTCGACGCGATCGTGGGCGCCTGCCGGGACCCGGAAACCATCCGCTGGACCACCGTCCCCGACCCGTACGAGCGGGCGGACGCCGAGGCGTTCCTGGCCTTCGTCCGGGGCACCTGGGCGGCCGGCACCAGCGCCTGCTTCGTGTTCAGCGGTCCGGACGACCGGTACGCCGGCTCGATCGACCTGCGACTCAGCCCCAGCGACCCGCTGCTGGCCGACGTCGGTTTCATGACCGCCCCGGCCGCCCGGGGCCGCGGCTTCATGCCGGCCGCGCTGGTCGCGCTCTGCGCCTGGGGCTTCACCACCCTCGGGCTGGCCCGGATCGAGTGGAAGGCCAACGTGGGCAACACCGCCTCGCGGCGCGCCGCCGAGAAGGCCGGCTTCACGGTCGAGGGCACCGCCCGGGGCGGCCTGAACCACCGCGGCGAGCGCACCGACGCCTGGGTGGGCGCCCTGCTCGCCGGGGACCTGGCGTGACGCCCGAGGTCGTCGAGGCGCACGGGGTGCGGCTGCGGCCGTTCCGCGCCGACGACGCCGCCGACATCACCGTGGGCTGCGCCGACCCGCTGACCCAGCGCTTTCTCACCGGCCTGCCCGCGCCGTACACCGAGGCGGACGCCGTGCGGTGGATCGCCGAGGGCGCCCCGGCGGCCTGGGCCGCCGGCGGGGCCGCGTACGCCGTCGCCGATCCGGCGACGGACCGGCTGCTCGGCACGATCGGGCTGAGTCAGCCGGTCCCCTTCCGGGCGGAAGCCGAGATCGGCTACTGGGTGATGCCGGCCGCCCGTGGACGCGGGGTGGCCGGCGCCGCGACCCGCGCGCTCAGCGAGCACGCCTTCGCCACCGGGACCGCCCGGCTCGAGCTGCTGACCCAGGAGGAGAACACGGCCAGCCAGCGGGTCGCGCTGGCGGCGGGCTTCCGCTACGAGGGGGTACGCCGGGCGGCCAGTCCGTCGCGCGGCGGGGGGCGGCACGACCTGCTGGCCTGGGTACGCGTCGCCGACGACCCGCCGGGTCCCGCCCCGCGACCGCTGCCGGACCTGCCGGAGGGGCGGCTGACCGACGGGGTGGTCACGCTGCGCCCGCTGGAGCCGGCGGACGCGGACCTGATGTACCGGCTGCACACCCTGCCGGAGGTGGTGGCGAACCAGGCGCCGCCGGTGCCGCCGGCCCGGGCCGCGATCGAGCGGCGGTGCCGGCTGTCGGAGAGTCAGTGGCTGGTCGGTGGGATCGCTCGGCTGCTCATCCTCGACGCGGCGAGCGGCACGCCCGCGGGAAGTTGCGGGCTCTCGGTGAGTGACGCGGCCGCGGGCGAGGGCAGCGTCGGGTACGCCCTGCTGCCGGACTGGCGCGGCCGGGGGTACGCCACCCGCGCAGTACGCCTCCTCGCCGGCTATGCCTTCGGGCCGGCCGGCCTCGCCCGGCTCGCCGCCGGGACCGTGCCGGACAACGTCGCCTCGCACCGGGTCCTGGAGAAGGTCGGATTCCGCCGGGAGGGCCTGCTGCGCGGCCGGCTACCCGGCCTGGCCGGCACCCGCGTCGACGACCTGGTCTTCGGCCTGCTCAAGGCGGAGCTTCGCTGACGGCGCCGAGCGTTTCACCCCCGGATCTCGGGCACGCCGGCCGGTCGGGGAGCCGCGGTGGCGGCCACCGCGGCTCCCCGACCGACGCGCGCGGCTCAGGTGGCCAGCGAGATGATGCCGTAGTCGTAGGCGTGTCGCCGGTAGACCACACTCGGGCGGCCTGACTCCTTGTCCTGGAACAGGTAGAAGTCGTGGCCCACCAGCTCCATCTGGAACAGGGCGTCGTCGATGGTCATCGGCTCGGCGGGATGCACCTTCTCCCGCGCGAGGTGCCACGGTTGGTCGTCGTACTCGTCTTCCTCGACCCGCTCCGCGACCGCGGTGGCGGTGGCCGCCCCGTCGCTGAGCGCGCCGAACGGGTCGCTGCCCAGGTCGGCGACCGGCAGACCCGCCGTCGCGGCGGAGACGGAGAGCGGCGCGTGCCGACCCCGATGCACCCGGCGGCGGTCGGCCGCCCGGCGTAGGCGGGTGTCGAGCTTCGCGATGGCGGCGTCCAGCGCGCTGTAGAAGTCGTTCGTGCAGGCCTCGGCCCGGATCACCGGGCCACGGGAAACGCAGGTGATCTCCACCCGCTGACAGTGATCGGCCTGGCGCGGATTGCGCTCGTGGAACAGCTCCACATCGACCCGAATAAGCTTGTGGTCGTAGCGTTCGATCTTCGCGAGTTTCTCGGCTACGTGCACCCGGTAATGGTCTGGCACTTCGACGTTTCGGCCCTTGACCACGATGTCCACGTGACCTCCCTTGTTCGGACGGTCCTCGATCCGGTAACCCGGTCGCTCGCCCCAGGGGGAGGGCCCCGCTCGGCGTCGACCGGTCAGTACGGCTACGCCTCCTTTCACCGCCGGGGGCGGGTGGAAAGACCTCCTACCCCCGACAGCAAAACGCTAACTCCTGTTCTCCCGGCAGTCACCCCTGGTTGCCGAGAAGGCCCAGGATTTTTCACGGCTCATACACCAACGGGTGAAAAGGAAACACGAACGGTTACGCCGGTGACCGTCTCTTGGTCGCCGCGAGCACCGCCGCGACGAGAGGTGAACGGCCGGTCACCGCGAGCGTGCGGCTCGCCGCGGCCAGGGTGACCCGGTGGTGACGATGTCGTCGAGCACCACCAGCGCCGTCGGGGCGGCGCCGTCCCCGCGCCCGATCCGTTGTCGCGGCCGGGGCCGGAACGCCGCCTCGGCCGCCGCGGCGCGCCCGGCGCTGTCCAGCGTCACCGAGTCCGGCCGGGGCAGCGCCCGAAGCGGCCGGACCACCCGTACCGGCCAGCCGGCTCCGCGCAGCCGCTCGGCGCAGCGCCGGGCCAGCCGGTCGAGGTGGTCGCCGTAGCGGGCCCGGGCCGCCGCCGCCGTGTCCGGCACCGGGACCAGCGCCACCGGACGGACCGTGCCGACGCCGGCGGCGACGACCTCGGCCAGCAGCGCGCCGAGCGGCCGGGCCAGCCCGTGCCGGCCGTGCTCCTGGTACGCGAGCAGCGCCTCCCGCAGCGGCCCGGCGTACGGGCCGAGGGCGAAGCACGGTGGCAGGCCCGGTGGCGCGGGAGTGGGCCGGACCGGCCGGGGACGCAGAGCGTCGATCGCCTCCACGCACTCCGGGCAGACGCCGTGTCGCAGCCCCGGGCGGCGCTGCCGGCAGCCCGCGCAGTCGGCGGGCAGCACCAGGTCAGCGAGGTCCGTCCAGAGCCCGCCGAGGCCGCGCACCGGCGTCAGAAGAGGAAGAAGGGGGCGGACGGGTTACCGGGGCGCACCCCGGTCGGCGGAGGCGTCACCTCGAGCACCTGGTCGGGATGAATGCGGTCGACCGGGCTGCTCCGGTAGGCCACGCCGTTCGCCTCGTACATGAAGGCGCCGGCCGGCACCTTGATGGTCCGGTTGGTGGGGTACGCGGACAGGTGCGTCACCTTGGCGCCCACGTCGTCCTTGAGCGGGGTCTGCAGGGCGCCGTCCACGCTGACCTCGTAGATCGCCGGGCGCCCGGCCGAACCGGCCACGATGAGCCGGTCCTCGCCGCCCCAGTCCACGGCCGAGAGGTTCGTCATCGAGGTGACCACCCGCCGGGGTGGCCCGACGGCGACCCCACCACCGTCCAGGCTGACCGCCGCCACGTAGAGCGCGCCGCCGGCGATCAGGGCGATCCGCTGGCCGTCCAGCGAGGTGGCGACCGCGGTCACCTGGCCCGGCGGCAGGTTGAGCGCGACCTGGGTCATCTGTGCGCTCTGGTTGAACCGGTAGAGCTTGCCGTCGGCCACCACGAGGCCCTGCGGCTGGTGCGGGTCGGTGGCGCGCAACCAGACCGGACGGCCGATCGCACCGTGCTCCGGGCCCCTGCCCAGGACCGTCACCGGGTTGGCGCCCGTGCCCACGGCAAGCCGCTGCCGTCCTTCCGACGCCGTCACCACCAGCGCGGCGAGGACCTCGTCCGCGGTGCGGGCGAACCCGGCCGACACCACGTTCCGGTTGTCCTGGGGCCGGAGCGGCACCGTGCCGCTGGGCTCTCCGGCGAAGTCCAGCGGATGGATCGCGCCCTCGTACACGCAGAACCGCTGGGGACCGACCGTGAGCGGATACAGCGGGTGCGTCAGCCGCCGCTGGGCGAGATCCTGGGCCGGCTGCGGATTGTTGCGGATCTTCAGCTCCAGTTGGCCGTCCAGCTCGGGCAGCGACCAGGCGAGCTGGGTGACCAGCTGGTCGATCCGGTTCCGGTCGTCGCCGGACATGTCCAGGTTGACCTCCCACCGGCCGTTGTCGCCGGTGGCGTTGTTGATCATCTCGGTCCGGTCGGGGAGGCCCACCACACCCGGCCGCAGCCAGTCGGACGGACCGCCGACCAGCCACTTCACCACCTCGTTGAGCCGCCGCTCGTCCGGCACGGCGAGCGGCAGGTACCGCTGGTCGGGCACCAGACGGGTGCGATCCGAGTTCCAGAAGTAGATGGACTCGCTCTGGTAGTAGTCCTGCAACGCGATGTCGCTCAGCAGCAGCACGTTCGGTGGATCGAGGACGAAGAGCCCGCCGCCGTCGTCACCCGGGCCGGCCGGGGACGCGCTGCGCAGCCGGAACTCGTACTTCGTCTCGGTGGAGACCGGCGGCACCAGGGTGCCGTTCGCGCGGAGCAGGCCGACCTGCCGCACCTCGATGCTCACCGTCGTCGTGCTGTCGCTGTTGCCGGTGAAGACCGGGCGGTCCACCGGCCGGACCACGGTCAGCGCGACCTCGCTGCCCTGCTTCTCCTGGAGCCGGCCCTTGTGTTCCGGCGCGATGAACTGCTTGACCCGGTAGTACGCCCGGTCGGGCTCGCCGGCGGCCGCGGACATGAAGTTGCGGACGAACGCCGCGGCGTCCGCGCCGCTCGCCGTCCGGCTCGGCGGCTCGTTGCGCCGGCCGTTGACCGAGCCGGGCTCGGCGGCCGGCTCTCGTCGCTCGTCCACTCGCACGTCGGACCGCTCCGGGATCCCACAGCCGGTGATCCCGGCGACCGCGAGGGTGCCGCAGAGCGCCCCGGCCACGATCCGTCGCCTCATGAACGCACCTCCGCCCGCGCGGTGTCCGGGTCCCCGGTCGGCACCGGGGTGATGGCCAGCGCGCCGCTGCCGGACCCGGTGGCCAGCGGGCCGCCGTCACGCGGGCCGCCGAAGGGCAGTCGGGCGTCCCCGGGCACCAGGCGCAGCGGCGAGGTGGTCAGCCGGTCCCCGGCCCGGGCCGGCAGGGTCAGCCGGAACTGGGCGCCCTGGCCCGGCGCACCCCACGCCTCCAGCCAGCCGCCGTGCAGCCGGGCGTCCTCCAGGCTGATCGACAGGCCGAGCCCGGTGCCGCCGGTCTGCCGGGCCCGCGACGGGTCGGCCCGCCAGAACCGGTTGAACACCAGCTTCTCCTCGCCGGGCTTGAGCCCCACGCCGTGGTCGCGCACGGTGATCGCCACCGCGGTGTCGTCCACGCCCAGCGTGATCAGGACCGGCCGCCCCTCACCGTGCTCGACGGCGTTGCCGACCAGGTTGCGCAGGACGCGCTCGACCCGGCGCGGATCCACCTCGGCGATCACCTCGGCACCCGGCAGGTCCAGCTCGATCGGTACGCCGACCCGCTCGGCGAGCCCGGCCAGCCGGTCCACCACCCGGTGCACCACCGGCACCAGGTCGGTCGGCTCGGCGTCCAGCATCGCGAAGCCCGCGTCGAAGCGGCTGATCTCCAGCAGGTCGGTGAGCAGCTCCTCGAACCGGTCCAGCTCGGCCTGGAGCAGCTCGGCGCTGCGCGCCACCGCCGGGTCGAACTCGTCGCGCTCAGCGAAGATCAGGTCGGCCGCCATCCGGACCGTGGTGAGCGGGGTACGCAGCTCGTGCGAGACGTCCGAGGTGAACCGGCGCTGCAACCGGGACATCTCCTCCAGCCGCATGATCTGCCGCTGGAGGTTCGTGGCCATCTGGTTGAACGAGGCGGCGAGCAACGCCAGGTCGTCCTCCCCGTTGACCACCATCCGCTGGTCGAGCAGGCCCGCGGAGAGCCGCTGGGCCGTCCGGGCCGCCACCCGCACCGGGTTCACCACCAGCCGGGTCACCAGGGCCGCCAGCAGCCCGAGCAGCACCACGAGGGCGACACCGGTGGCCACCACGGTGGCCCGGGCGTCCGCCGCGGTGGCGTCCTGCCGGGCCAGGGGCACGAGGTAGTAGAGCTCGACCTGGCCGAACCGGGTCGGCACCGGCGAGCCGTAGACCAGGTATTTCGTCCGGTCGCCGGTCAGCCGGCCGGTGCTGATCTGGCTGGCCACGTTGCCGTCGGCGACCGCGGCCCGCAGCTCGCGGCTGATCAGCGGCTGGACGTTGACCGCTGGGGCCGTCCGGGTCTGGATCACGCCGGGGTAGCGGTCCGCGGTGATGGCCACCACGACCCCACTGGTCTGCTGCGGATCTCCGCCGGCCAGGTAGTTGACCGTGCCCTCGATGGTCTCCTGGAGCTGGGCCTCCTGCGGCTGGCCGTAGAGGTAGACCTGTTTCGCCGCGTAGTCCGCTCCGCTGTTCAGCCGCAGCCGGACGTCCGTCTTGGCGTTCTCCAGCAGGATGTTGGTGATCTTGTCAGCGATCAGGTAGGCGAACCCGCCCACCAGCAGGCTGGACGCGACCAGCGTGATGGTGACCACCCGGACCTGGAGCGAGCGGCGCCAGGTCTGGTGCACGCCGGCGACCAGCCGGGCGCCCCGCCCGGCCAACCCACGCCATAGCTCCCCGACGGCGCCACGCCGACGGGGAGTCGTTGACTCGGGGTGCGGGAGCGGGGAGGAGGCCACAGTGCGACCAGGCTATCCGGTACCCGCCTTGTAGCCCACGCCCCGCACTGTGAGGATGATTTCCGGCCGCTCCGGATCTGGCTCGATCTTGGCCCGGAGCCGCTGCACGTGCACGTTGACCAGCCGGGTGTCGGCGGCGTGCCGGTAGCCCCAGACCTGCTCCAGCAGCACCTCCCGGGTGAAGACCTGACGCGGCTTGCGGGCGAGCGCGACCAGCAGATCGAACTCCAGCGGCGTCAGCTTCACCTCGTCGCCGTCGCGACTGACCGTGTGCGCCGGCACGTCGATGCTGATCTGGTTGCCGGGCGGACCGATGGTCAGCATCTCCGGCGCCACGTCCTCGCCCCGCCGCAGCCGGGCCCGCATCCGGGCGACCAACTCCTTCGGCTTGAACGGCTTGACGACGTAGTCGTCGGCCCCGGACTCCAGCCCCAGCACCACGTCGACGGTGTCGCTCTTGGCCGTCAGCATCACGATCGGGACGCCCGATTCGCCCCGGATCGCCCGTGCCACGTCGATACCGCTCATTCCGGGCAGCATCAGGTCGAGCAGGACGATGTCGGGCCGGTTGTCGCGGAACGCGGCGAGTGCCCGTTCCCCGTCGGCAACGAAGGACGGGAGGAAACCTTCGCTGCGCAGCACGATGCCGAGCATCTCGGCGAGCGCGGGGTCGTCGTCGACCACCAGTACCCGGGCTCTCATGGGATTAATTTTCCATCCCCATTCACATCTGTGGGATCGGCGTTCGGCCGGAACGGTACCGCCGCGGGCAAGCTTGCCACAGTGAACCCGCGCCGCCGAGCGACCGCGCGCGGCACGGACCTGCGGTCCACCGGATCGGGCTGCGCGTGTCACCATGATCCCTGCGTGCGCCGCCGCGCGCCACCGTCGCTCGTTTCCCCCAGGAGTACGCGTGCCCGACGCCGGCCCGATCGCCGTGCTCCCGCGCCGCCCGCTCACCGTGGGCGAGCTGCTGGACTCGGCGGTCCTGCTGCTGCGTGAACAGGCCCGCGTGCTGGTGCCACTCGCCGCCCTGCTCGCCGCGGCCGAGCAACTCCTGTTGCTGCCGTTGCGCCTGGCGGCCGGCAGCGAGCCGCCGATCTGGTGGTTCGCCACCGGTCAGTTCTCCGCGTACTGGCTGCTGCTGGCCGTCGGCGCCGCGGCCGAAGGGCTGATCATCGCGCTGCTCGGCAACCCGGCCTCCCGCGCCGCCGCGGCCGCCCTGCTCGGCCGGCGGGCCGGCGCCCGTGAACTGCTCCGCCCCGCCGGTGCCCGGTGGGGCGCCACGGTCCCGCTCGCGCTGGTGGTCGGTGCCCTGATGCTCACCGCCGCGCTCTGCGGACCGGCCTGGTTCGTCGGCTTCGCCCTGCTCGGCGCGGTCGTGCCGGCACTCGCCGTCGACCGGGTCCCGGTGCTGCGCGCGCTACCCCGTGCCGTCGCCCTGGCCACGCGAGGCGGGGCCCGGGCGGGCCTTGTCCGGATCCTCGGCTACGTCGGCTGGTGGATCCTCCGGGTCGGCCTGGCGGTCGGCGCCCTCTTCGGGTTGGCCGAGCTGGACCTCATCGACAGCCCCCAGTCCGTACCGGCCGGCCTGCTGGTCTGGGCCGGGGTGAACACGATCGCCTACCCGGCGCTGGCCTGCCTCGACGCGGTGCTGCACCTGGAGACCCGGATGCGCACCGAGGGTCTGGACATCCTGCTCTCCCGCGCCCCGGCCGGCACGCCGGAGCCGGTCCTGCTGGCGGCGGACCGATGAGCTTCAGCCGCTGGTGGACGGAGACCACCGCGACGCTCGGCGACCGCGTCCCGCTGCCGGCGGTCCTGCTCCTGTTGCTCGTCGCGGCGGCGCTGGCCGCGCTGGCCTGGCACACCTTCCCGGCCTGGGTGCCGCGCCGGCTGCCCCGCCTCCGGCTTCCGCGCCTCCGGCTACCCCGACTCCGCCTCCGGCTGCCCCGCTTCCGGCTGCCGAGGCTGCGGTTGCCCCGACTCCGGCGCTGCCCCCGGCCCGACCGGAAGGCCACGCCGGCCGCCGAACCGGCGCCGCCCGCGCCGCAGGACGTCCCGACCGGGCCCGCCCCCGCCCACCTGTCGCTCGCCGACCGGCTCGCCGCAGAGGGCCGCTACGCGGAGGCGGTACGGGAGCGGCTGCGCGACATGATCGCCGAGCTGGTCGCCCGGCAGGTGGTTTCCCTCCAGCCCGGGCTCACCGTGATCGAGGTCGTGTCGGCCGCGGCCCGGAACCGGCCACCCACCGGCCCACCCGTGGCCGCCGCCGGCGCGATCTTCGCCGACCTCTGGTACGCGCAGCGCCCCGCCTCGGCCGAGCACGACCGCCGCATGCGGGACCTCGCCGCCGACCTGCACCGGGTGCTCACCGGCCCGCCGGGCACCACGTTGCCGCGCCCCACCGCGCTCCCCGCCGTCGCACCGCCCCCGGCGGTGCCCGCCGGGCCGCCGGCCACCTCCCCGCCCGCGGTGCCGCCGGCCGCCCCGCACACCGTTCCCGAGCAGGCCGCCGCGCGGGAGGATCGACCGTGACCGCCGCACCCCAGACCGCCGGCGCACCGGCCGGCGCACCGGGCCGGACACGCCCCGCGGCCGCTCCGCCGGCCCGGCAACGCCGCCGCTGGCACCGGGTGGCGATCCCGTTCGGGCTGGTCGCCGCGCTGGTCGTCACCAGCCTGGTCACCCGGGCGCTGGACCGGCCCGACCCCGGCGACCGGGGCTACCTCTCCCCCGTGGAGACCGGCGAGCACGGCGGCAGCCGGCTCGCCGAGGCCCTGCGCCAGCGCGGTGTCAACGTCCAGCGCGAGACCGACACCCTCGCCGCGCTGCGGGCCACCCGCGCCGGGTCGGCCACCCTCTTCGTGCCGGCTCCCGACCTGCTGCATCCGGACACCCTGGGTGGCCTGGCCACCCTGCCCGGCGGCACCCGCCTGGTGCTGGTGGACCCGTCCCGGCGCGTACTGGCCGGCGCCGACGTGCCGCTGACCCGCACGGACCGGCGGTGGACCACCAGGGTGACCGGCCCGGAGACCGCCGGTCGACCCTGCCCGCTCGCCGAGTTGGGACCGGTGCGCCAGGCCGCCGCGGAGCGCCAGCGGTACGCCTCCGACGGCACCGCCACCGCCGACCTGTGCTTCGCCGCCGGGCTGGCCCGGGTTCCCGGGTCGGCCGAGACGGTGGTCGCCGGGGCCGACGACCCCTTCCGCAACAACCGGATCGGCGAACAGGACAACCAGGCGCTGGCCACCGCCGTCCTCGGCGCACGCGGCCGGGTGATCTGGCTCGACCTGGACGGTCCCGCCCCACCCCCGCCGTTCGCGGGCAGCAGCGGCCCGGCCGGCTCGTCGGCACCGGACGGCTCCCAGGGCGACAACGGCCCCGGCAACGGCGGCCGCCCGGGGCGTGGCGACGGACAGCCCGGCGGGTCGGGAAACGGATCCGACAACTCGTCCGGGCAGGGCGACGGAGACCAGGGATCGGCCGACGGCCCACCCGACCAGGACCCGCCGAACCCGCTCTGGAACGCGTTCCCGCTCTGGTTCTGGGCGCTGCTGGCGCAGCTCGCGCTGGCCCTGCTGCTGGCCGCGCTCTGGCGGGCCCGCCGGCTCGGACCACCGGCCCCGGAACCACTGCCGGTGACCGTACGCTCCGCCGAGACGGTGCTCGGGCGAGCCCGGCTCTACCGCCGGGCCGGCGCCCGCGGACCGGCCGCCCGGACCCTGCGGGCCGCCGCCCTGGCCCGCCTGCTGCCCCGGCTGAACCTGCCGGCCGACACCCCACCCGACGGGGTGGCCACGGCCGTGGCCGCCCGCACCGGCGACGACCCGGGCTGGACCGAGGACGTGCTGTTCGGCGACGACCCGGCCACCGACCAGGAACTGCTGGACCTGGCCCAGGCACTGGACCGGGTCACCCGTACCGTCGCCGGCGTCCCGCCCGACGCGCCGCACCCCGCCGCCGCGCCCCGAACCGACCCGACCGAAGGAGGACCCCGGTGACCCGACCCACCGGAACCGCCGAGCTGCCGACCACCGGCCCCGACGACGCCCGCGCCGCCCTGCACCGGCTGCGGGCCGAGGTCGGCAAGGCGGTCGTCGGCCAGGACTCGGTGGTCACCGGGCTGGTGATCGCCCTGCTCTGTCGGGGGCACGTGCTGCTGGAGGGCGTACCGGGGGTGGCCAAGACGCTGCTGATCCGCACCGTGGCCACCGCGCTGGATCTGGACTCCAAGCGGGTGCAGTTCACCCCGGACCTGATGCCCGGCGACGTCACCGGCTCGCTGATCTTCGACCCGCACACCGCGGCGTTCACGTTCCGCGAAGGGCCGGTCTTCACCAACCTGCTGCTCGCCGACGAGATCAACCGGACGCCGCCGAAGACGCAGTCGGCGTTGCTCGAGGTGATGGAGGAGCGGCAGGTGTCGGTCGAGGGCGCCCGGCGTCCGCTGCCCGACCCGTTCATCGTGGCCGCCACCCAGAACCCGATCGAGTACGAGGGCACCTACCCGCTGCCCGAGGCCCAGCTGGACCGGTTCCTGCTCAAGCTCACCGTGCCGCTGCCGACCCGCGAGGAGGAGCTGGGCGTGCTCCGCGCGCACCACGCCGGCTTCGACCCGCGCGACCTGGCCGCCGCCGGCGTACGCCCGGTGGCCACCGCGGCGGACCTCGCCGCCGCCCGCGCCGCCGTCGGCGGGGTGCACGTGGCCGAGCCACTCCTCGGCTACCTCGTCGACCTGTGCCGGGCCACCCGCGGCACCCCCGCGCTGGAGCTGGGCGCCTCGCCACGCGGCGCGACCGCGCTGCTGAACACCGCCAAGGCGTGGGCCTGGCTGGCCGGCCGCGACCACGTCATCCCGGACGACGTGAAGGCGGTGGCCCGCCCGACCCTGCGGCACCGCCTGCGGCTGCGGCCCGAGGTGGAGCTGGAGGGCGTCGGTGTCGACGCGGTGCTGGACACGGTGCTCGCCACCGTGCCGACGCCGCGATGACCTGGCGGGCGGCGCTGCTGCTGGCGGCCGGGGCGCTGACCCTGCCGCTCTGGCCGTCGCCGTTCGCCGGCGTGCTGGTGATGACCGGCGCGGTGCTGCTCCTCGTGGCGGTGGACCGGCTGCTGGCGGCCCCGCCGGCGGCGCTCACCGTCGAACGCGAGGGCGACCGGGTGGTGCGGCTCGGTGGCACCGCGACCGTCGCGCTCCGGCTCGGCAACCCCTCCGGGCGTACACTGCGCGCCCAGGTGCGCGACGCCTGGGTGCCCTCGGCCGGCGCGGTCCCGCACACCCCACCGCGGCGGTTGGTCACGGTGGCTCCCGGTGACACGGTGCTACTGCCCAGCCGGCTGACCCCAACCCGACGCGGCGACCGGCCGGCAGCCGCGCTCACCGTACGCTCGCTCGGCCCGCTGCGGCTCGCGTACCGCCAACGCGCCGGGCGGCCCGCCACCCCGCCGTGGACGCTGCGGGTACTGCCCCGCTTCGACTCCCGCCGACACCTGCCGGAGAAGCTCGCCCGGCTGCGGGTCATCGACGGCACCCAGGTCAGCCGGGGCCGCGGCCAGGGCACCGAGTTCGACACGCTGCGCGAGTACGTGGTCGGCGACGACGTCCGGTCGATCGACTGGCGGGCCAGCGCCCGGCAGGCCGACGTGCTGGTACGCACCTGGCGGCCGGAGCGGGACCGGCGGCTGGTGTGCGTGCTCGACACCGGCCGCACCTCGGCGGTCCGGGTCGGCGACGAGCCGCGGCTGGACACCGCGATCGACGCGGCGCTGCTGCTCACCGCACTCGCCGCCCGGGCCGGCGACCGGGTGGACCTGCTCGCCGCCGACACCGCGATCCGCGCCACGGTCACCGGCACCGGCCGGCCGGCGCTGCTCCCCCGGCTGGTGCATGCGCTCGCCCCGCTCCAGCCCGCGCTCGTCGAGACCGACTTCGAGCTGATCGCCGGCGAGGTGCTGCGCCGGCAACGCCAGCGCAGCCTGGTGGTCCTCTTCACCGCGCTGGAGGCGGGCGCGCTGGGCGAGGGCCTGCTGCCGGTGCTGCCCCGCCTGGCCGCCCGGCACAAGGTGCTGATCGCGGCGATCCACGACCCGGTGCTCGCGGAGTTGACCACCGGCACCCCGGCCCGGCCCGAGGACGCGTACGCGGCGGCGGCCGGCTGGCGGGCCCTGGGCGAACGGGACCGGGTGCGCGCCGCCCTGGCCCGCTACGGCGTCACCGTGGTCGACGCCCCCGCCGGCGCCCTGGCCACCACCCTCGCCGACACCTACCTACGCCTGAAGTCCCTGGGCCAGCTCTGACCCCACCACCCGACAACGTCGGTCGATCATGAAGTTATTGCGCGCCGTCACGGCGTGTCGCGGCAACAACTTCATGATCAACGGACTGGGTCGGGGCGTCGGCGGGCTGGGAGTGGGTGGCGCGGTGGCCGAGGACGACGACGTACGCCAGGAAGGCCAGCCAGACGGCGGCGCCGAGGCCCACGCGGAGCGCGACCGGCACGGGGGCCGGGGTGATGAACGCCTCGACCAACGCGGAGACCGCGAAGACCCCGACCAGGCCGAGGGCGACCAGGATCGCGGAGCGCCCGGCCCGGGCCACCGCCTGGCCCCGCGTCAGGTCGGCCGGCGGCGCGATCCACGCCCAGCCCGTCCGCAGGCCCACCCCGGCGGCCACGAACACGCCGGTCAGCTCCAGCAGGCCGTGCGGGGTGATCAGGCCGAAGAAGACGTCCGCCCGACCGTACGAGACCATCACCCCGCCGACCACGCCGATGTTGAGCGCGTTCTGCCACAGCAGGTAGAACACCGGCACGATCAGCACCCCGGAGGCCAGGCACTGCGCGGCGATCCAGGCGTTGTGGGTCCAGAGGTGGAAGGCGAAGGTCGGCGCGGAGAACTCGGTGTAGTAGCCGGCGAAGCCGGAGTCGACCAAGTCGGCCGCCGCGTCCTCGCCGATGAACGCGGCGGCGCTGTCCGGGTTGTTGGCGACGAACCAGATCAGGAAGAAGCTGAGCAGGCTGAACCCGGTCGCGACCCCGCACCACCACGGCCAGGCCCGGTAGACCGCACCGGGGAAGCCGGCCAGCAGGAAGCGGGTGACGACCGCCCAGGACGGGCGGGGTCGGCCGGTGAGCCGGGCGCGGGCCCGCAGCACCAGGTGCGAGAGCTGGCTGACCAGCGCGGGGTCGGGTGACCGGCTGCGCAGCGCGGAGAGCTGGGTGGCGGCCCGCTGGTAGAGCGCCACCAACTCGTCGACCTCGGCGGCGTCGAGCCGGCGGCGCTTGCACAGCTCTTCGAGCCGCCGCCACTGGCCCCCGTGCTCCGCGACGTACGCGTCGAGATCCACTCCCCACCCCCGTCCCGGCGATCATAGTGTTCACTGTCGGGGTGAGCGCGCACCCGCCGTCGTCGACCGCCACCCGCCCGGCCGCCCGCACGCCGGCGTGGGGCGACGCCGGGCTGGTCAGCGGCGAAGCCGTGGAGCTGGACATCCGGGTCGCCCGGCTCGGCTCCCGGGTGCTCGCGCTGCTGCTGGACGTCCTGGCCCAACTGGGGTTCGCGCTGGTGCTGTCGATCCTGGTCGCGATCCTGTTCTCGGCCCTGCCGATCGAACTGGTCGACGCGGCGCTCAGCGGCGCGGTCGGCACGATCTCGCTGGTCCTGGTCCTGGTCGGCTATCCGGTGCTCTTCGAGCGGTTCAACAACGGGCGTACGCCGGGCAAGGCGGCGGTCGGGCTGCGCGTGGTCAGCGCCGACGGCGGCCCGGTCGGGCTGCGGCAGTCGCTGACCCGGGCCCTGGTCGGCGTCGCCGTCGAGTGGCCGGGCCTCGTGCTGCCCCTGCTGAGCTGGGTGGCCGGGGTGACGGTCATGCTGACCGACCGGCGCGGGCGGCGGCTCGGTGACCTGGTCGCCGGCACCCTGGTCGTGCACACCCGCACCGCCGCCGTGTGGCGGCCGGTGGCGACCGCGGTGCCGCCGCTGGTCGCCTGGGCGTACACCCTGGACCTGAGCCGGCTCGACGACGGCCTGGCGCTCGCCGCGCGGCAGTACCTGGCCCGGGTGCACCAGCTCGCCGAGCCGGCCCGGACGCGGCTGGCTCGTGGCCTCTGGGCCGAGGTGGCCGCGCTGACCACCCCGCCCCCGCCGTTGGCCGCGCCGGAGACGGTCTACCTGGCCGCGGTCCTCGGCGAGCGGCACCGCCGGGCGATGCACCGGATGCGGCGCGGCCGGTCGGTAGCCGCCGCGCTGTGGCCGGAGCTGATGCCGGTCCCGCCGGCCGAGCCCATCCGTCCGGCCGCGCCGGAGGCCACCCCCGCGTTCGCGGCCAGACCACCCGTGCCGCCCGCGCCCCCCGCCCAGCCCGGCCCGCCGATACTCCGCCCGGCGGCCACACCCGCGCCGTCGACACCAGCCAACCCATCGGTGGTACGCCCCGCGACCGCACCCGCGCCATCGACCCCCGCGAGTCCGCAGGTGGTACGCCCGGCCACCGCGACCGGCGAGCGGCCCGGCGCCTGACCGTCCGGCCGCCGGCGACCAGCCGGCGGACGGGCGGGGAGTGCGGGCCTTCGCGGCGGAGCCCCGGATCTGGGGCAGGTCGACAGCGTCCCCGGGGCGCTGGGCGGGGTCACCCGAAGAGCGCGCGTCCCCAGTGGTCGCCGCCGTCCCGCACGCCGGGTGGGCAGGCGAAGATGCCGCTGGAGACGTGCCGCAGGTACTCGTTCATCACGTCGTGCCGGGCCAGCTGGGTCTGGATCGGCACGAACTGCTTGCGCGGGTCGCGCTGGTAGGCGATGAAGAACAGCCCAGCGTCCAGTCGACCCAGCCCGTCCGAACCGTCCACGAAGTTGTAACCGCGGCGCAGCAGGTGCGCGCCGTTGTTGCGGCTGGGGTGGGCGAGGGTGACGTGCGCGTGCTCGGGGATGCGCGGTTCGCCGTCGTCGCCCTTGGCCGCGAAGTCCGGCTCGTCGAACTCGTCGCCCTGCCCGAGCGGCGCGCCGCTGCCCTTGACCCGGCCGACGATCTCCTCCTGCTCGGCGAGCGAGGTCCGGTCCCAGGTCTCGACCAACATCCGGATCTTGCGGGTTACCAGGTACGACCCGCCGGTCAGCCAGTCCGGCCCGTCGCCCGGCTGCACCCACAGCTGGTCGCGCAGCAGGTCGGCGTCCTCGGCCTTCAGGTTGGCGGTGCCGTCCTTGAAGCCGAACAGGTTGCGCGGGGTGGCCTGGCCGCGCGAGGTGGACGAGGTCCGGCCGAACCCGAGCTGGGACCAGCGCACGCTCACCACGCCCATGCCGAGGCGGGCCAGGTTGCGGATCGCGTGCACCGCGACCTGCGGGTCGTTGGCGCACGCCTGGACGCAGAGGTCGCCGCCGCAGAGCTGCGGCTGCAGCGCGTCGCCGGGGAACCGGGGCAGGTCCGCCAGGGCGGCCGGACGCCGGTCGGCGAGGCCGAACCGGTCCCGGCCGTCGGCGTCCCGGAAGAGGGTCGGGCCGAAGCCGATGGTCAGGGTGAGCTGCGACGGGGGAAGGCCGAGCGCCTCGCCGGTGTCGTCCGGCGGGGCCTCCGGTAGGCCGCCGACCGCACCGAGGATGCCGGCGTCGCGACCTGCGGTCATCCGGGCGGCGGCGGCCGTCCACTCCTGGAGCAGCTCGACGAGCCGGGCCCGGTCCTTGGTGATCACGTCGAACGCGACGAAGTGCAGCCGGTCCTGCGCCGGGGTGACGATGCCAGCCTGATGCTCGCCGTGGAACGGCACCGCGCCGGCGGCGTGGTCGCTCGCCGCGGCCTGCTCACCGGTGCCGCGGATCAGCGCACCGACGCCGGCCGCCGCACCGGCCGCACCGGCCACCCCGGCGCCGGCGATGGTGATCGCCCGCCGCCGGGACAACCTGTTCCCGTTCATCGACTCCCCCCGCCCCCGGTCACTTCGCGACGACCGCGGCGACCTTGCTGATCGGCTCGGCGAGCGCGTTGATCCCGTCGGACAGCTCCTTGAGTTCGGGCTTGCTCAACGCGGTGTGCAGCTTCCAGCCGTCACCGTCCCGGTGCTTGCCGAGCAGCGTCTCGACGTTGGCGAACTCGGTGTCGAGCTGCTTCACCAGGTCCGGCGAGCGCTGCTCCAGCGCGGGGCGGAGTGCGGCGACGGCGGCCTTGGAGCCCTCGAGGTTGGCGTTGAAGTCCCAGAGGTCGGTGTGCGAGTAGCGGTCCTCCTCGCCGGTGATCTTGCCGCTGGCCACCTCGTCGAGCAGTTCCTTGGCACCGTTGGCGAGCTGGAGCGGGGAGAGCTTCTCGGCGTTGGCCTTCGCCACGATCTCCTTGACGTCCGCCAGCAGCCGGTCGGCGATCGGGCCGTCCTTGCTGACGTCGCCGGTGGTCCACAGGTCCTTCTCGATGCGGTGGAAGCCGGTGAACTCCATCCCCTCCTCGATGACCTCCTCGCGGCCGTCGATCTTGGGGTCGAGGTCGCCGAAGATCTCCGCGACCGGCTCGATGCGCTCCCAGTAGGTCCGGGCGACCGGGAAGAGCGCCTTGGCCTTCGCCACGTCCCCAGCCTTGACCGCGGTCACGAACTCCTCGGTCTTCTCCAGCAGGGCCGTCGTCTGGCTCTTCACGTAGCGCTGGTAGTTGTCGGTCGCGCCGGCGAGCGCGGCGTCGTCGGTGAGCGGCGCGGCCGACCCGCTGACCTTCAGCGCGCCCCGGATGCCCTTGCCGCTCATGCCCGGCTTGCAGGCCGTCTCGTACGTCCCGGCGGGCAGCTCGACGCGCAGCTCGCGGCTCAGCCCGGGGGCGATGTTCTCCACCTCGCCCATCACCCGGTCACCGCTGGCGTAGACGTAGAACTCGGTCACCTTCGCCCCGGAGTTGGTGACCTTGAAGGTGGCCGTCCCGGCGTCCAGGTCGGTGTCACCGACGTCGCAGGCGGTGTCGCTGGCCTTGACCGTGATCGGGCCGCCGGCCGCCGCGTCCTTCGCCCCGGAGTCGGAGCACCCGGCGACGCCGGCCGCGGCCAGCACACCGGCGGCGGCCAGCGCCAGGTAACGGGTCGTACGCATCTGAGCTGTTCTCCTCGTGGGTCAGGCACGCTGCGGCGTGGAGGCCGCCTCGGTGTCGGCGTCGGTCCGGCCGGCCTCGGGCGCGGCCTTCGTGGGGGTGGGCGCCGCGGCGCGGCGGGCGGGAAGCAGGAAGAGCACGAGGACCGGCACGGCGTACGCCACCCAGGCGATCGTCTCGAGCACCGTCGGCGCGGCGGTGATGTTGAACATCCCGGTCAGCAGCGCCGCGTACCAGGTGCTGGGGTCGAGCACGCTGGTGATGTCGAAGGCCAGGTCGTTCAGACCGGGCAGGACGCCGGCCTCCTGGAAGTCGTGCACGCCGTACTTGAGGATGCCGGCGGCGACCAGGATCAGCAGCGCGCCGGTCCAGGTGAAGAAGCGGGTCAAGTTGATCCGGAGGGCGCTCGCGTAGAGCAGCACGCCGATCACCACGGCGGTGACGATGCCGCCGATCAGCGCGAGCAGCGGGCCGGTGTCGCCCGCCGCGCCCTGGGCGGCCGAGTAGAAGATGAGCGCGGTCTCCAGCCCTTCGCGGATCACCGCCAGGAAGGCCATCCCGGCCACGGCGAGGGACCCGACCGCCAGCGCCTCGCTGAGCTTGCCGCGCAGCTCGCCGGCGATGGTCCGGGCCGCCCGCCGCATCCAGAAGATCATCCAGGTGACGAAGACCACCGCCGCGACGGAGGTCACCGCCTCGAACAGTTCGCGATCCTCCGAACGGGCCA